>JAJZBS010000048.1:0-13098 GCA_021851885.1 Actinomycetes bacterium
TCGTCGAACGGGTGGATGCGCGCGCGTCACGGCTTCGACGTCGCGGGCGGGCTCGGCACGACAGGCCGTAGGGTAGTGACTCGGAAATAGGCGCGCGGTTGGGGCAAGATGAGCCATGGCCTGAGCGCCCGAGCCCCTGCGCCCGAGCCCCTGCGCCAGCGCTGCCGGTGTCCAGTACCGAACGCATGGCACTCCAAGAGATTGCTGAGAGCCTCTCTCGTCCTTGCCGTGCGGTGAGAGAGGCGAAAGGCCTGCTGATGGCGGCGGAGGGGATTGCCAACACGAAGATCGCCGTCGCCCTCGGGGACGAAAGCCTGTGATCGACAAGGCCAAGATCGACAAGATGATCGAGGACAAGCTCATCGACGTGGTCGGGCTCTACCTGACCAACCACCCATAAGCACGAGAACGTCGAGAACTGGCTCGCCAAGCACAAGCGCTTCCATCTCCACTTCGCGCCCACGAGCTCGTCACGGCTGCACCTCGTCGAACGATGGTTCCGAGACATTACGACTGCTCGCATCCGTCGCGGCAGCTTCGCAAGTGTCGGCGTGCTGATGGAAGCGATCGAGGAGCACATCGTGCACAACAACGAGAACCCGAAGCCCTTCATCTGGACCAAGACGGCGGAGGAGATCATCGCCAACGTCCGCCGGGGCAGGGTTGCGCTCGAAGCGGTCCGTCACTCGCGCGTTACTTGATGGCCGCACCATTAGCGTCCCCCATGACAGCGACGTGCGGTTCCATCCGCTTGACGGGGGAACCGGGTTGCCAGAGGGCGTCGATTGCCTTGTCGAACGCCAGGTCATAGAGGGCGAACCGCAGCGCCCCCCGGCCGCCGAGAGGTCAACAGCACGGACCGCTCTTGCCGGGGACCGCTTCCGTCGGCGCGGTGGTGACGTCCTGATCAAGGCTCGCGGCAACCGTGCCTGCTCAGGAGTACCAGCCCACGACGTCGATCACGACGTCCGCTGAGCCCGAGTCGTTGAACACGACTACTTGGCCGCCGGAACCGGCTTCGACAACCGCCAAGTTCGGCACTGTCTTGCCGGCGGCCCAGTTCAAGTCGGAGATCGTCGGTTGCGTCGTGCCACTCGGGTACAGCGAGAGGTAGCTCGACGCCGTCGTATCCGTCACGGTCACGTTCAGGACGACGGCCGTCGCGTTCGAGGGAACGCCGTCAACACCCGCGACCGTCACCGCGATCGAGCCGTGAGGGCCCAGGGTCTGCCCGGTACAGCTCGTGATGTAGTCGACGGCGCTCCTGGTGTCACAGATCCGTGTCGGGGCGAACGCCGGCGTAAAGGTGTCACCCGCGCTCGCCGGGCCAGGCGCGCTGTACCAGCCGGACACGTCGACGAGGACGTCGGGGCTCCCGGAGAACGAGAGGATCGATACCTGCCCAGACGACGACAGCGGCACCGTCACCCGGTTCGCCACAACCTCGCCTGCGGAGTAGTTGACGTTGGAGGCCAGCGGCGCGGCCTGTCCCGCGGGGTACACGGTCAGGTACCCGGCGGTCGACGGGTCGATTGCGGTGAGGTTGAGCACTGCGGCGGCCGCACCGGTGGGTACGCCGGCGAGCCCGGCTACCTGGATGGTGAGGGCCTGCCCGGGAGCCGGGGCCTTGCCCTCGCATTGATCGAGAACGGTTGTCGACAGCCCCGACGGATTGCCCGGGCGCGTGTCGCAGATCCGGGCGGGCGCAAGCGGGTTGTAAAGGCCGCTCCCCTGGCCCGGGGGGCTCCCGTAGTACCCCTCCACGTCGACGATCACATCCGCGTGGCCGGCGAAGTTGTACACGTCGAAGCTCTCGGCACTCGACAGCCCGACGGTCACGAGGTTCGGCACGGTCTCTTCGGCCGACCAGTTCAGGTTCGAGGAGCTCGGGCGCGCCGATCCGTCCGGGTAGACGGTCAGGTAGCTCGATGCGGTCGTGCCGGCGACCGTGACGTTGACGACCACAGCCGTCACCCCCGACGACGGCACCCCTCCGAGCCCGCCGGCGTGGACCGTGATCGTGGACCCGGGACCCAGCGTGCTCGCGCTGGGGCAACCGGCCTTGGTCTGGTTGGGGCGGGTGTCGCAGATCCGAGCAGGCCTGACCGGGTTGTACGGTTCGGGCGTGGGAGGAGCAGCAAAGGTGTACTGGTCGGGGCTCGAGGCGGGGCTCGTCCCCGCCGGGGTGGCGACGCTGACATCGACCGTCCCTATCGGCTCGGACGGGGTGACGGCAGCGATCTCGGTGCTCGAGATCACCGTATAGGAGGAGGCGGCCGAAGACCCGAAGCGGACCGCGGTCGCGCCCGAGAAGCCGGATCCGAAGATGTCGACGCTCGTCCCGCCGGCGGTGGAGCCTGCCGAGGGAACAAGCGAGCTGACCACCGGCAGGACGGGTGGCGGCGCCGCGAAGGCGATCAGCGACGGCGCTCCCCCGGTAAGCAGCGTCGTGCCGTCGAGGCTCGGGGAGGTCCCCAGGTGGACGAAGAAGACCTGCCCGGTAGCCGAGCCGGCCACCAGCGCCGTCGTCCCGTCGGGAGTGATCGCCACGCCGTCGGGCTCCGACTCGTTCGGCAGGACGAAGTTGTCCACGATGGTGGGAGGGCTGGCCGTCATGGCCATCAGGGCCACCTGGCCGCCGTTGATGTCGTCGTTCCACGAAGCGACGAGGGTGCCCCCGTCCGGGGTGAAGGCGACTTGCGACGCGCTGCCGATGGCGGACGCGTTGAGCTGGACGCTCGTGACGACGCCCGTCGAGACTTCCACGAGGTCGACGGTCGCATTCTGGCAGGCCACGGCCACCGTGCTGCCGTCTGGGCTGACGGCCAGACCGTTCTCGATGTTGGCGTTGCCGCAGGTGCCGGGCCCCTGCGAGGTGCCGAGCGGGATCGGCTGAGAGAACGTCCCGCTCGAAGGCTGGATCGGCACGAGAGTGCTGTTGTCCAGCGCGTACAGAGTCGAGCCGTCGGGAGAGAACGCGACGGAGGGCGCGTTCGGGCCGTGGGTCGCGCCGGACAGTGAGTAGGTCCGAACGGTCGGCGGGCTCGCGGCCAGATCGATGACGTTGACCGAGTTGGCGTCGTAGTCACCGGCCGCCAAGGTCTTGCCATCCGGGCTGACAGCCAGCCCGGATGGCTCCACCGAGCCGACGTTGATCGAGCCCGTGATCTCCCCGCTCGCGGTGTCGATGACGTCGACGGTGTCACCGGGGTTGTTGGATGGCGGGGAGGTCGTGAGGGTGGTGTAGACCGTTGAGCCGTCCGGTGATGCAGCGACCCCGTAGGGGTCAGTGTCGAAGCCGGTCTTGACCTCGGGCTGCGCGTTGAAGCGGGTATCGCTCGGCACCTGGACCGGGATGACGCCGTCGCCTGCCGGGTCGGATATGTACGCCGTCAACACCGCGATTGGTGAGGCGCCGGCCGGAGGGACCGGCAGGCCGAAAGTGCAGCTCGCCACGACGCCAAACAGGCTGGCCGACAGGGCGACGACATGACGCCCCCGCCTGTTGCTTCTGCGATCCCGCCTGGGCTCTCTCGCCACCCTGCCCTCCGCTCCTTGGGCCGCACCCTCCTACCGCGACGTAGGGTAACTGGCAAGGCGCGGTCGGTCAATCTCTTCCGGTGCCCGTGGCGTGATCGCCCGCCGATCGGAGAATGCGCGCCGCGACATTGCCCGCACGTTCCGCTTGCCGGTCGCGGACGAGCTCGTCATGGCAAGGTAGTGCCACATGCCGTCGCAGAGGCCCGCCGGTGGGGTCAAGGACTCCGTCTGCCGGCCGTTGGAGTTGACAGCCGCCGGCACCGCGATGGACTTGCCGGTGCCCCCGCCTGCGAAAAAGTTGTAGCCGCCGCAGCTGAACAGCACGTGCTGCGTGCCCGCGCCGCCATTGCAGACGTCCGTTGAGGCAAACTCGAGGCACAGCTCCACGAAGCGGTCCGCGGTGCCGGCGAGCAGGTTCCTCCCCGGCACCGTCATCACATCGCCGGTGCCCTTGTCGGCGATGTGCGGCTCCGGTCACGCCTGTTGAACAGGAAGCTTGAAATCACAGGCGCAGCCGTCACATCAGCAGCCGCGTATGGGCTCGCTACCGCTCATTGCTGGCGCGCTTCAGCGGCGCATCCGAGTCCGGACGCGGTCCGCTGCGTGGAGATGGCCGAGGATCGCGGACTGGAGCCCGTCGCTTCCACGTTGATCGTCCGCTTCGCACGCAAGCTCAACGCGAACGCCATCGCTGGGCGCTGGGCGCTGGGGACGTAGAGTCCTCCGACGCCCGGCAAGGTGGGCTTATAGCGACCTGTCGGGCAACGGTGGCCTGTTCACGTGCGCGCTCCCAGCTCGGCGACCAGCCATCCGCGAAGCGAACTGACCGTCGCAAGCCCCTCGGCGCGGGACAGATCCTCTCGGGTGATGGCCCGCTCCTTCAGGCTGCCCTCGTCGAGGAGTCGCCCCCGCTCGACGCCGGCCAGCAGTCCGGAGGTGACGGGAGGTGTCCACCAGTGCCCGCCGAGAAGAACGGCGAGGTTCGCACGCACGGTTTCCGTCACCTCACCTGCGCCATTGACGAGCACGACATCGTCGGCTTCGGGGTGGCGACTGCGACGGGACTCGTAGAGGGAGCGGTCGACGGTCTTGTGGAAGACCCGAACGTCGCCGGTGTCCACCGGCTCGTCATCGATCGCCAGGAGAACGGGACCGTCGTCGATCCCATCGAGCGGTTCACAGTGCACTGTGGTCGTTCCCTCGCCGTCGATCGCCAGGCGGACGCGCCACACACCTTCCAACCCTGCCGTCTTTTCGGCTAGCTGGCCCATTGCCTCCTGCACACGGAATTCCATGCCGAAGTAGCCCGCCGACGATGCCACTCGGGCGAGGTGGCGATCGAGGTTCCGGAGACCGCCGTCTTCCGAGTACCGCATCGTTTCGAACAGGCCGGCCGGCCGCACGTAGTTGCCCAACGGCGTCGCCTTTGCCAGCAGCTCCTCCCACTCGCCACGGGGATCGGAGTAGTAGGTGATGGCGCCGCCCGTCCCGTAGCGGGCTCTCCCTCCCGATTTGTCGATGGTAGCGGTGCGGATGGCGACAGAGAATCGCGCGGAGAGCCCTTCATCTCCCGCTGCGACCCATCCGGCGGCACCGCAGTAGACGCCACGGGGCGAGGACTCCTGAGCTGCGATGAGGGCCATGGTGGACGCCTTGGGGACTCCCGTGACCGAGCCACACGGGAACAGGGCTGCAAAGACGTCGGCGAGGCGGGTCGAAGCTGGGAGCTGCGCTCTCACCGTCGAGGTCAGCTGCCATAGCGTCGGGTAGCGCTCACATGTGAACATCTCCGGCACCGTCACGGTGCCCGGCACGGCGATGCGGCCAACATCATTCCGCATCAGGTCCACGATCATCAGGTTCTCGGCGCGCTCCTTGTCCGACGTACGCAACGCCGCCGCTGTCGACTCGTCCTCGGCGGGAAAGCGACCCCGGGGAGCCGTCCCCTTCATAGGTCGGGTGACGATGACTCGATCGTCCAGTGAAAAGAACAGCTCCGGCGATGCTGAGGCCACGGCGAAGGAGTCGGCCTCGAAGTACGCGCAGTACGCACCGGCTTGAGCAATGGCGAGGCGGCGGTAGAGATCGAAGGGATCGCCTGAAAAGTCGCATCCAAGGCGTTGGGTCAAGTTCACCTGGCAGCTCCAGCCGCCGGCGATCGCCTCCCGGATCGCCTCCACCGCCCGGGCGTGCTCCTCCTCACCCATCTCGGGCACCCAGGGAGGATCGCAGGCGGCCCGGGGAGGTTGGAGGGGATCGACGGCCTCCCGCCGACCGAAGAGCCCGAACCACGCCAGGGGGATGCTTCCACCCGGCGAGACTCGTATGCACAGAGCAGGGTCGAAGGCCGGCGCGGCCTCGTAGGCCAGGAACCCGGCGGCGACCAACCCCGCCCGGTCGCCGCCACGGGCAGGAGGGCCGGAAGCTGGCTCAGATCGAACAGCGTCCTCCAGATCCGCGAGCACGCCGGGGACGTCGGACACTTCCCAGGCGACGAGAACGTCCCGGGCATCCATGAGCTCCCAACTCGACCCGGCGACAGAATCGTCAAAGCGCGCGCGCACGTGCACAAGGGCGAATGTAGGCGCCGTGGCCTACCGCTGGTTGTACCGCCTCCAGGTCGACGCCCGGCGCCGGGCCCGATGGCTGGTCGCCCGGGGGACCCGGCCTGACGGGCCGACGATTCGCTACAAGGACACAGTCGGTCAGTCACACACCAGGGTCAGACCCGACAGCGGGACCACCACCCCTGGAGTCTCCTCCAAGCCGTTCCGGAGCGGCGTGATCATCATGGCCGTCACACCCGCTCTACGGCCGAGTGGCGCTCGAATCCGGAGGCCGAGGAGCAGCCGGGCTCCTCGGCGCACGCCAAAGCCCCTGTACCCGGTGCTGGTCCGGTTCACGGCCGGCCCTGTCGCCGTCGGTTCCGACTCCACCCGTCGTCAGCCGAGGTCATGCGGCAGGCCCAGGTGGGCTCGATCGTGTGCGTGGAGTAGCGTGGCCAGGAGCGCGCGACCCTCCTGGCCGGGGGTCGGCGCGAGACTCACTATCGGCCTCAGGTGCCAAGGAAGCGTCGGCGTCCAGGGCGTCCCGGGCCCATTTTCACGTCGGCACGACGCCCCCGCCGGGGGACAAGGAGACTGACGACCAATGGAGAGAACGGCCAATCCGGCTCGCAACGCACCGAGCAGGCGATTGCTTCCCGGCTCGCTACGCGAGGCCGCCGGTTCGACTATCGAGGACCTGCACGCTCTGTTGAAGACCTCGGCGGATCGCCTGCGAGAGTGGCCGGCGATGGCAGGCCGGGCAACGTTGGGAAAGGCAGACGTCCAGGCGATGCTGTCCGCGGCCACGCGCCTGCGCGATATGGCCGACGCCTTGCGGGAGCAGGCGGTTGTCCAGGCCCGCAAAGCCGGATGGTCCTGGGAGGCCATCGGCCGGTCCCTTGGCATCACCAAGCAAGCCGCCCAGCAGCGCTACGGCGACCTGTCGCGCTGACCGGCCGCCCCGCGCTCACGTCGCTGGCTTGGTGGTCTTGAAGTAGGTGACGCCCACCGTCCCCGGACCTAGATGAGCCCCCATGACCGGGCCCATCAGGGTCAGGTCCACGCTCTGGTCGGGAACCTTGGAAGCGAGCAACTCGACGAACACATCAGCGTCGGGGGCGTCGCCGTGAAAGGCGGTGACGCGCTCTATGGGAAGGTCCCCCTCGAGCCGGTCGGCGAGCCACGCAAGTGCCCGCTGGCGGGTGCGGACCTTGCCGGCGACCTCGACGCTGCCCTGCTCAAAGCACAGGAGCGGGCGGATGGAGAGCGCCGTTCCCAACAGGGCCTGCGCCGCCCCGATCCGCCCACCGCGCCGCAGGAACTCGAGGGTCTCGACCGCACCGTAGAAGGCAAAGCTTCCCCGTAGCTCCTCGGCCTCATGGGCCACCGTCGCGGCGTCCGCACCTTCGGCCGCCCGCCTGGCGGCCGACAGGCATAGATTCCCCAGGCCGGCGGAGACCGACAGGGAGTCGACGACGATGACGGGACAGTTTCCGGCGAAGTGCGCGGCGGCCAGCGAAGCGGCTTGGTGGGTGGCCGACACCTTCGACGACAGCGTCACGCATACCACGGCGCTAGCGCCTTCGGCCGCGGCCTTGGCGAAGGCCCGGTCGAAGTCGCCCGGAGACGGGGCCGACGTCTGGACGACCTCACCGGAGGTCCGCAGGCGGGCCCAGAACGCCTCCGGGGTCATCTCGACGCGGTCGAGAAACTCCTCTCCGCCGAAGCGCACCCTGAGCGGGACGACCTCGATGGACAGCTCCTCGGCGACCTCCGGAGAGAGGTCCGAGGAACTGTCGGTGACGATCCGGACCGCCAAGGCTCAGCTCCTTGCCCACATGCCGATCGAGACACCCCGGTCGATGCTCGACAGGACACGCTGCACCACGACGGCCGCGCCGACAACCGCAGCTGCGGCGATCAGGGCCGCACAAACCCAAGACCGCCGGCCATCACTCCGCACGCGGCCAAGCCTGCCCCGGATGGGGAGTCGAGTCAAGCTGACTTGACGCCGGCGGTGACCGCGCTCTCGCTGGACCCGCCCGACATGCTCGCCGAAATCTGCCGGTCCCGATCCCCCGGTCGGCCGCCGCGACACGATGGAGCCCCACGCTCGATGTGGGACCTCGAGCAGATGCCGCAACGGCCGGCGACGCCGGACGTTCGGCTCGACCTCGACCGTTTGGGCGTCGCCTTCTCCAGGCGATTCCTAGTGGCCGGCGGTCTCCGCGTCGGGGCTCACGGGATCTGTGTACCGGGCCACCGTGAAGGCGACGATCATGGGCACGTCGACGGCGAAGACCACCAAGGTCGCCACGAGCACCGCCAGGGTGGCGCCTTGGGTGTGGTCGTAGATGAACACCAAAGCGAGCAGCCCGGCGATGACCGCGTACGCCACGATTGCCCAGCCCATGACGAGGAAGAACGTCCGCCAGGCGAATGGGCGGACCCGGGCAAGCAGGCCCATGGCGACGAGCGTGAGGACCCCACCGCCCGCGAGCGAGCCCACGGCAGGTCCGAGTGGGGGGAGCGTCGGCAGGTGTGCAGCGAGGTACACCCCGCCTGCGACCATGAGGGCGACCGAGGCCACCGTCAGTTCGGCGACCGGAGGAAGACGGCGGTCGAGCACCGAGAGCAGCGGGCCGCCGCCGTATCCAGTTGTCGCGACGGAGGCCTGCCCCTCCGTCGGATCCTCAGGGATCGATGCGGCGCTCACGTCGTGGCGATCCTGGTCATGATCACCAGCGTGGCCACCTGCATGGCGCCGGTTATGCCGGCGGTGAAGATGAAGCGGCGCATGAGGCGCGCGATGACCTCGCCGTTGGGCCGAGGCTTTCTCAGCTCGAAGAGCACCGCCACGTTGGCGGGCTCCAACACCCCGAGAGCGACCACGGCCATGACCGCGACCACCACGAAAGAAGCCACCACCCAACCGTGGTGCGCGTAGGAGGCGTCGAGGTACCCGAGGTGGCGGGCGAGCTGCCAGCCTCCGGCCAGGGTCGAGATCACGAGCGTCGGCATGATGAGGAGCATCTTGGGCATGAGGCGCGTCGTGAGCTCGGTCCTCGCCGGGATGGACAGCCGCCCGAGTATCGGCCCGAGCACGAAGCCCAAGAACAGGTCGAGCGCGGTCCACATCCCCCCGCCGACGACGTGGTAGAAGTCGATCGCCCACAGGCGATTCGTCACGATCGTGGCCACCAGGCCGGCGATCACCACGGCCACGATGGGCAGGCCCCGCAGCGGCACGATCTGGAAGGTGGGGCGAGGTGGCGCCCCGGGCCGTGCCGGCCCTGCGAGGAGTGGCGGATCCGTGCTCAGCTCGACCACGGCTGCGACCCCGGGCGGACGATTGCCTCGTGTGCTGCTCTCTTTGTGCCGTGCATCGGTGAGGACGCAGCTCCACGCTTGCGCGCGCACATGGCGTGATCGTAAGCCCATTTCAGGATTGATGCCGGAGGGATCGTGGGTCAGTTCGAGCCGGGGAGGGTCACAGCCCCGGCGTATGGTCCCGTCTAAACAGGTGTTCGGGGGATCAATTCGCGGCACAGCTCGGCCTCGAAGGGCTCGAATCCCAGTACGCAAGGCAAGGCCTGGTCCTCCTCTCAAGGCCGCAGATCGACCCCGGTTTCCACGGCGTCCTGATCGTCGGTGTGACGAACCTTGCGCCCCGCAGGATCGCCCTTGCGCACGAGGCGCCGTTCTTGACCGTCCAGTTCTTCAAGCTCGCACGGCCGGTCGCCAAGCCATGTGCGGGATCCCGCCACGGACAAACCGGGCTGCGTCCGGGCGACCTGGAGGAACTGACCCACCCCGACAGTCCCACCCTCGGCGGAACGGTCGAGTCTCTGAGCTCCTTGGCCGCGGACGTGGGAGATCTCGATTCCAGCGTGAAGTGGATGGCGTGGGCGATACCGGTGATCGTGGCGATTGGAATGACGATCGTGGGCATCATCGTCGCCATCAAGTAGGTAGCCGAAAAGACGGCAGGGTTGGAAGGTGTGTGGCGCGCTCGTCAAGGGCGCAGGTGAGGTGACGGAAACCGTGCGTGCGAACCTCGCCTTTCTTCTCGGCGGGCACCGGTGGACCCCCCCCGTCAGTTCGCTTCGCGGATCGCTGGTCGCCAACGTGAGAGCGCGCACGTAAACGGGCCGCCGACGCCCGACAGGTCGCTACAAGCTCACCCCCTTGGGTGTGGGAGGACTGTACGTATCCAGCGCTCGGCGATGGCGCCCGCACTGGGCGTCTGCACTGGGCGCCCGCACTGGGCGCACGGTCGATGCGGCGCCAGTTGGAGGCAAGAACCGAGTCGTCTGCGGCGGGAGCCACTCCCCGCCGTTCGGTCCTCACCGCATCCCCCAGGGCGCCCGCTGCCGGCAATGTGGCGGCTCCCACCTGATCCCGGGACGTGTCTCCTCCTGGCGCCCGAGGGCGGTTGGGACTTTGGGACGATGTGCCGGGCGGTGCTGCATGCTTGGGTAGTCGACATTGAGCGATAAGAACGCCCCCGCTTGTTGTTTCGCGCCCCCGCAAAGCCATGGTGCGCCGCGGGCGGGCACGGGTCTGTCACGTGGACGCGTCGCCAAGAACGGCGCCGGCCAGATCGCGATGTCGGGCCTGTCCTACGGGTCCAAGGCGTTGGCCACCGTCCTGTTTGGAGCCCTCCTCCTCGCCTGCCGGCGCAGGGCCACTGGCGACATCGCCGCCGCCACCAGCCCGGCTCCGGTGACGCCGGAGCCCTACCGCCTCGCCGACCTCCATACCGCCGGCACGATCGTCGACGCATTCCGCGCAGCGCGCGGCCGGCCGGCGGCTGTGCTGCGGCTCGCCGTGGCGAGCCGGCACCAGCTCACCGGTCTCGGGCGCCTCCTCTGGCGGCTCCCTCGGCGCGACGTCACCGTGAGCGGCGAGGCGGCGGGCCGGGACATCGACGCCTTTCTCCACGAGGACTTCAGGCACCGCCGATGCCGCACGAACACGCTGATGCACCCGTATGAGCACCTGCGCAACAGGGTCGCCCGGCGACTTGCCATCGGGGTGCTCGACATCCCCGCACGTCCCGAGGAGTACCTCGTCGGCACCAAGCGCCAGCGCGTCCGGACGAGCCTGAGGAACGCGCGACGCCTTGGCGTCACCTGCCGCGAGCTCGTCGACGTCGACGAGCAACTCGGGGTTGTCACCTACGTCCTGGCCCGCCGGGACGACCCGTGGCAAGCCAGCGAGGCCGCCGCCGTGGCGAGCAGGGTGCGCGACGGCAGGGCACGGACCTTCGCCGCCTTCGACGCCGCGGGCGTCCCCCTGGCGGTCACCGTCGTCGTCTGCGACCGGGATTGGGCCTACCTCCGGCTCTCCATCAGCCTGAGAGGGGACGCGTCCTCAGAAGCCCGCTACCTGGTGCATGCATACGTGGTCGAGCGGCTCAGCCTTTCGGGAGCTCGCGCGCTCATCTCCCAGTCGATGCTCGACGTGGCACCGGGGCTGCGCAGCTTTCAGCACCTTCTGGGCTTCCGGCCCTGCCATCTCCGGCTGAGCGCGCCGGCCGCGACGCGTCCTCACCTTGGGCTTCAGCGTCCGTCCAGAGGGATCACGCGCTTGCAGCACCGCGCACTTGACGGCGTCCCTGGTCCCCCCGCCGAGCCCGTCAGCGCCACCTGCCGGCTACACCACCTCTCTGGACGTGAACCCCCTCGTGTCGTGGGCCGGCAGAGCCCGACCTGCGGGTGCTACCAGCAGTGGGCGGACGGCGAAGCTCCCGATGGGTCTCCTGCTCACCGATGATGCACCCGCCGCGAGCCGGCGTGTGCGCCTAACTCAACAGCGGTTCTCGCGACCCTGCCGACGGATCCGTGAGAAGATCCGTGAGAAGATAAACGGCGGAAAACGTTTCCGCACCTGGCCGCACCTGGCCGCTGCCAGACCGGTGAATCTCCAGCTCACCGGTCATATTGGACACTCGTGGCCGGATATGGACAACCCTGTCCGCGACCCCGGCTCGGCTTGACGAGACGGTGGGGTGACTGAATGCACTTAGCGCGATACTAGCCGTGTGGAATGTCTCCGAGAATTGTAATGGCCAGGGCGCTACGCAGAGTGAAGGGCGAGAACGTGCAGACCACTAGATGGTGGGCGAAGGGATGATGTACCGCGGAGCCATTGTTGTAGCAGGCGCCTGCGCGCTCGTCGCGCTTGTACCGGCATGCGGATCGTCCGTGGCCAACGAGATTTCTAACTACCCCAACTTGGCATGTTACGCGCTGCCGCTGCAGGACGCTCAGCACCTGTTGAATCGACGCATAACACGCTCAGCCATCCCAACCGAGTGTGATTATGGTGGACATGGCGTGACTCTCAGTGTGGTGCTAGGTAAGGGCAAAGCCGGGGTGAAATGGGCGCGGAGGCTCTGGACGTACGTTCAAACGGAAGAGAAGCGTTTCGTTCGAGAGCAAGTTGTGGCCGTAGCGGGTGAGCAAGCTTTGTGGTTCGAATATGGAACTAGTCTCCCCGGAGGCGGGATAATCGCGATCCGAGGGGATGTCGGAATAGAGATCTCAGTGTCGTGCCGGTGGCCAGATGCGCAAGCGATCGCGGAACATGCGCTCGCAATTGCCATGAGGCGAATGAAAGCCAGGGCTCCGGCAAAGTCTTGACGCTCCTGCCTGACCTCGGCTGACGCAACAGGACTGGCGCCCCGCCTAGTCGAGGTGCTACAAGATCGGAGATGGGATCTGCGCCGAAGGTGCCCACGGCCTTTTCATAGTCGACTCTCCAGGCCGCTGACCTGCGCGGTTGGTTGCTGATTGTCGCGGTCCGATGTGGCGATGCCATCTGTAGCGGATGCGAGATGCGTGGTTGGCGGGCCTTCGGGTCGCCCCGATGTTGGCTGGTGAGGGTGGTCGCTTCGACGCGGAACTGGACGAGCACCACTGGCTCGGTCACCGGATGGTCGGCGAGACGATGCGCTACGTAGCGGTGGATGACTCCGGCGAGTGGGTCGCGTTGGTCGGCTTCGCAT
>JAJZBS010000048.1:13108-21357 GCA_021851885.1 Actinomycetes bacterium
GAGGGTGGTCGCTTCGACGCGGAACTGGACGAGCACCACTGGCTCGGTCACCGGATGGTCGGCGAGACGATGCGCTACGTAGCGGTGGATGACTCCGGCGAGTGGGTCGCGTTGGTCGGCTTCGCATTGACCGGGCCCCCGTGAACTAATCAACCTGACCAGGTCAACCCGTTGTGCGAGTCCGATCCCCACGATGTGGGGAAGGAGGTGCGGTGGTGGTTCAGGATCTCGGTATGCCAACCTGGTCAGCCAGCTCCACGAGCTCAGCCTCGAGCTGGTAGAGCCAGCCGAGGTCGGACCGAGGCCGAAGAGGTCCACGCCGACCAAGGGGACCTCACGCACCCGTCCCGCCCCCGCAAGGCGGCCAAGCGTCAGGATCCAAGAGCCTCATAACTGCGAAAGTCGAGCCTGATCCCGGGACGTGTCTCCTCCTGGCGCCCGAGGGCGGTTGGGACTTTGGGACGATGTGCCGGGCGGTGCTGCATGCTTGGGTAGTCGACATTGAGCGATAAGAACGCCCCCGCTTGTTGTTTCGCGCCCCCGCAAAGCCATGGTGCGCCGCGGGCGGGCACGGGTCTGTCACGTGGACGCGTCGCCAAGAACGGCGCCGGCCAGATCGCGATGTCGGGCCTGTCCTACGGGTCCAAGGCGTTGGCCACCGTCCTGTTTGGAGCCCTCCTCCTCGCCTGCCGGCGCAGGGCCACTGGCGACATCGCCGCCGCCACCAGCCCGGCTCCGGTGACGCCGGAGCCCTACCGCCTCGCCGACCTCCATACCGCCGGCACGATCGTCGACGCATTCCGCGCAGCGCGCGGCCGGCCGGCGGCTGTGCTGCGGCTCGCCGTGGCGAGCCGGCACCAGCTCACCGGTCTCGGGCGCCTCCTCTGGCGGCTCCCTCGGCGCGACGTCACCGTGAGCGGCGAGGCGGCGGGCCGGGACATCGACGCCTTTCTCCACGAGGACTTCAGGCACCGCCGATGCCGCACGAACACGCTGATGCACCCGTATGAGCACCTGCGCAACAGGGTCGCCCGGCGACTTGCCATCGGGGTGCTCGACATCCCCGCACGTCCCGAGGAGTACCTCGTCGGCACCAAGCGCCAGCGCGTCCGGACGAGCCTGAGGAACGCGCGACGCCTTGGCGTCACCTGCCGCGAGCTCGTCGACGTCGACGAGCAACTCGGGGTTGTCACCTACGTCCTGGCCCGCCGGGACGACCCGTGGCAAGCCAGCGAGGCCGCCGCCGTGGCGAGCAGGGTGCGCGACGGCAGGGCACGGACCTTCGCCGCCTTCGACGCCGCGGGCGTCCCCCTGGCGGTCACCGTCGTCGTCTGCGACCGGGATTGGGCCTACCTCCGGCTCTCCATCAGCCTGAGAGGGGACGCGTCCTCAGAAGCCCGCTACCTGGTGCATGCATACGTGGTCGAGCGGCTCAGCCTTTCGGGAGCTCGCGCGCTCATCTCCCAGTCGATGCTCGACGTGGCACCGGGGCTGCGCAGCTTTCAGCACCTTCTGGGCTTCCGGCCCTGCCATCTCCGGCTGAGCGCGCCGGCCGCGACGCGTCCTCACCTTGGGCTTCAGCGTCCGTCCAGAGGGATCACGCGCTTGCAGCACCGCGCACTTGACGGCGTCCCTGGTCCCCCCGCCGAGCCCGTCAGCGCCACCTGCCGGCTACACCACCTCTCTGGACGTGAACCCCCTCGTGTCGTGGGCCGGCAGAGCCCGACCTGCGGGTGCTACCAGCAGTGGGCGGACGGCGAAGCTCCCGATGGGTCTCCTGCTCACCGATGATGCACCCGCCGCGAGCCGGCGTGTGCGCCTAACTCAACAGCGGTTCTCGCGACCCTGCCGACGGATCCGTGAGAAGATCCGTGAGAAGATAAACGGCGGAAAACGTTTCCGCACCTGGCCGCACCTGGCCGCTGCCAGACCGGTGAATCTCCAGCTCACCGGTCATATTGGACACTCGTGGCCGGATATGGACAACCCTGTCCGCGACCCCGGCTCGGCTTGACGAGACGGTGGGGTGACTGAATGCACTTAGCGCGATACTAGCCGTGTGGAATGTCTCCGAGAATTGTAATGGCCAGGGCGCTACGCAGAGTGAAGGGCGAGAACGTGCAGACCACTAGATGGTGGGCGAAGGGATGATGTACCGCGGAGCCATTGTTGTAGCAGGCGCCTGCGCGCTCGTCGCGCTTGTACCGGCATGCGGATCGTCCGTGGCCAACGAGATTTCTAACTACCCCAACTTGGCATGTTACGCGCTGCCGCTGCAGGACGCTCAGCACCTGTTGAATCGACGCATAACACGCTCAGCCATCCCAACCGAGTGTGATTATGGTGGACATGGCGTGACTCTCAGTGTGGTGCTAGGTAAGGGCAAAGCCGGGGTGAAATGGGCGCGGAGGCTCTGGACGTACGTTCAAACGGAAGAGAAGCGTTTCGTTCGAGAGCAAGTTGTGGCCGTAGCGGGTGAGCAAGCTTTGTGGTTCGAATATGGAACTAGTCTCCCCGGAGGCGGGATAATCGCGATCCGAGGGGATGTCGGAATAGAGATCTCAGTGTCGTGCCGGTGGCCAGATGCGCAAGCGATCGCGGAACATGCGCTCGCAATTGCCATGAGGCGAATGAAAGCCAGGGCTCCGGCAAAGTCTTGACGCTCCTGCCTGACCTCGGCTGACGCAACAGGACTGGCGCCCCGCCTAGTCGAGGTGCTACAAGATCGGAGATGGGATCTGCGCCGAAGGTGCCCACGGCCTTTTCATAGTCGACTCTCCAGGCCGCTGACCTGCGCGGTTGGTTGCTGATTGTCGCGGTCCGATGTGGCGATGCCATCTGTAGCGGATGCGAGATGCGTGGTTGGCGGGCCTTCGGGTCGCCCCGATGTTGGCTGGTGAGGGTGGTCGCTTCGACGCGGAACTGGACGAGCACCACTGGCTCGGTCACCGGATGGTCGGCGAGACGATGCGCTACGTAGCGGTGGATGACTCCGGCGAGTGGGTCGCGTTGGTCGGCTTCGCATCTCCTGCACTGTCGTGTGGACCTCGTGATCGCTATATCGGTTGGTCCGCAGAGATCCAGCTGCGCAGGCTCGGGTTCGTCGCTTCGAACCAAAGGTTCTGCATCCTGCCGGCGGGGCGCAGGAAGAACACCGCGTCTGCGGTGATGTCTCGAACGCTCCGGCGACTCTCCGCTGACTGGGTGGAGTCCTGGGGTCATCGGATCCTCCTGGTCGAGACATTTGTGGACCCGTCCCGCCACCTCGGGACCTGTTACGGCGCCTCGTCGTTCCTCCGGCTCGGTGAGACACAAGGATTCGGGCGTCGGTCCGGCCGCTATGTCGCCCACGGCCAGATCAAACACGTCTACGTCCGAGCGCTGCACCGGCGGAGCACCGAGGTCCTGGCCGGCACGTTCGATCATCCCTTGTTGGCAGATCCGAGGAGCTCGCACGCTTTGGCACAGATCGACTTCAACATCGCGGATCTCACGAGCCTGATCAGACGCATCGAGACCATCACCGATCCGAGGGACCGACGGGGAGTCCGTCACGGGTTCGCGACGACGCTGGTGCTCACCGCATGTGCAACCCTGGCGGGAAACAAGAGCCTGGTGGCGATCAGCGAATGGTGCGACAGCTCGTCCCAGGAGGTCCTCTGCCGCCTCGGGGCTCGGATCTCCCCGGGAAGCGGGCTGCGGATCCCGCCTTCCTACGCGACGATCCGCAGAGCAACAATGGCGGTCGACGCGGACGAGTTCGACCGCATCGTCAACACCTGGGCAGGAGAGCAGGCGGACCGCAGGGGTCGGAGCAGGGCCGTCGGGGATGGGACAACTGGCGGCGGCGGCGACACCACCGACCCCGGCTCGACTCCAGATGAGGGCGGGAACACTGCCAGAGCGGACCTCGTCGGAGTCGCTGTCGACGGCAAGGCGGTCCGGGGGGCAAAGGGCGAGGACGGCACCCAGGTCCAGCTCCTCGCAACACTCCGACACGACACCGGGATGGTCATCGGCCAAGCGAACGTCGAGAACGACAAGACGAACGAGATCGTCGCCTTTCCCGCGTTGATCGATCCACTCGGCCTCACCGGCAGGGTCGTCACCGCGGACGCGATGCACACCCAGAAGAACGCAACGAGGCTCATCATCGGCAAGGGCGGCCACTACATCCTTGGCGTGAAACAGAACCAACCAAAGCTGTGGGATGCAGCAGTCGAGGTGGGCAACTCGATCGACATCGATCGTCCCGAGCACGAGACCACCACCCGAGCCCACGGACGCATCGACCGCCACCGGGCCTGGTCCGTGCCGGTCCCGCAAGGGACGTCCTTCCCTCACGCATGCCGATTCGCCATCGTGGAACGCGAATCGTCGACCCTCGACGATGTCCGGGTCAGTATCGAGACCCGCTTCTACGTGACCGACCTCACCGAGGCTCATGCAAGCATCGAACACCTTCTCCGCCTGGTGCGAGGCCACTGGTCGATCGAGAGCCTGCATTGGGTTCGGGACAACACCTTCGACGAGGACCGTGCCCAGGTCCGAACCGGGACCATCCCACGCGTCCTTGCGACCTTGCGCAATCTCGCGATCGGCATCATCCGTCACACGACCTACCGATCCGTCAACATCGCAGCGGCGACCCGTCAGCTCGCACGCCAACCGGACATCACCCTCGACCTGCTCGGAATCCCGCCCCTACTTTGCAAATGACCGTGGATCACGAGGCCACCTTCGCGGACGTGAATGGTTACCACCAGACGTAGCATCGCGGCAGTAGGTCGCGTCAATCGACTCCCATCGCCGCAGGTCACAGCCCTGCACCCCCGGCTACGAAAAGGCCGTGGCCCGCCCAAGGACTCAACTGAATCCCTTGATTGGGCCTCCATACCACGCCTGTCGCACCGAAACAGTTGGTCCAATGGTCCAAACATGGTCTTGACCCTCTACTGCGCTCACAAAGGTCCACTCTTGAGTTCTCGTCTGTGCTGGCCCGAAAAGACCGGTCTTGCCGTTACCACATACATAGGAAAGGGTCATATTGCTAACCGGAATCTCCGGTAGCCAATTTCCAATGCAATGCGCGCCTGATGCAAGCTCGACCGCCCAGGGGTAATCGCGACTGGTGAATCCATCTGACGAATAGGACATATTCGGAAGCACCTTGGTCACAACTTCGTGCACTGACGAACTCCACGGAGCGTCTATACACACCGCGATATGGTACCCAGCTCGGCCTGAAGACAGGTACCAGCATGCGAGGTAAGTACTGATGTACGACGGTTCACTCACAACTGCGCATTCATACACCGGCACGGTGGCCCCAGAAACAACAGGAGAGAGCTTGCCGCAGTCACCCCTCTCGCGTGATGCGACGGCGTAGGCCGGCAACAAAGACCCTCGCGAAGTTACGGGAGTCACGATGCTAACGACGGTCTCCTTGGTCGCATTTCCGCCTCGGACCGTGGTCCGGACAGCTTTGCCCCCGGTCGGCATTCGCGAGCACGCGGATAGGATCGCCGTAGCAGGCAGGAACAGCAGACAAGCAATCAGCACATACGGGGCTACACCAGGCGCCGCCGGCCTCATGGCGTGGCTATACATCTTGCGACGTCCTTACGGGCATCGAGTCACATCTTACCAACGACCTTTGTGCGGTTGAACTGGCCCCCATCTCGCCGTTGCTCGCCATCATCGCCCTTCACGTCCTCGATCGGGCGTGGAAGGCGGCGGGACCGAGCGCGGGAACTCTGGTGCGTTACTGCGACGACTTCGGCGTCTTGTGTCCCACCGAAGAACGAGCCGAAGCGGCTCGGGATCTGGCGGCGGCGACCCTGGCACCGATCGGGCTGCGCCTGCATCCCGACAAGACCAGGATTGCTTGCCTCCGTCAGGGCAAGGACGGGTTCGACTTCTTGGGCTTCCATCTCCATATGCGGGAGTTCTCGAAGCAAGAGGGCCGCTACTACTTGCAGAAGTGGCCCTCGGACCGGGCCATGGCCTCCATCAGGGCCAAGATCCGGGATCGAACCCCACGGGGCCATGCCGGTCGTGAGTTGGCTGTCGTTGTCGAAGAACTCAACCCCGTGCTGCGGGGTTGAGCGGCGTACTACCGCTACGGCAACTCGTCCCGGAAGTTCCGCGTCGTCGACGGCTACGTCCACGAACGACTGGCCAAGCTGGCGAGCGTCAAGCACGGCATCTCGGGCCGGAACTGGACCACCCGTTTCACCTACGGGTGGCTCACGACGCTCGGGATCTACCGGCTGACGGGCACGGTGCGCCGCTGGAGTGCGAATGCCTGACGGTGAACGGTGTCGGAGAGCCGTGTGCGGGAGAACCGCATGCACGGTTCGATAGGGGGCTGCTGGGGAGGCGACGACCATGGCGAGCCGGAATACGCACCCGTTCGGGAAACCGGCGGCACTGAGCCCGGCCGGCCTACAGCGGCACGCCAAACCAGCGGCCTTCCTCACAAGTCCCGCCAAAGCTTCCTAGTCGCCGACGAGGCCGATGAGCATTCTCGTCAGCTGGAACTCGACCTGCCTACGCAGTTCCACCTCACCGAGGTGGCCGAACGGTGTGCGACTAGTCAATCGACGTCGATTGCCGCCGACGGCTTCGATCACAAGCTCGCGCTGCCGCAGAATCGCTGCCCGGTGGAGCTTCGCGTTAAGCACCCCGCGTGACGTCTCAAGACGGCTCTTACCGTCGCGGAGCAGTTCTCTGCCGGATCGTTTCACGAGGTCCAATAGCCACGACGCAACATAGCTCAACCGATCATCGGCCGTGGAAGGAAGGGCCTCTAGCGCTGGCTCTGCGAGTAACACCCCGATCATCTCACTACTGCCGCCAACATAGGTCGAAGAAAGGTCCACCTCCGATGCGACACACCATGCGTGGTCGCCGGGCCACCAGAGGTTCGCGGTCTGCTCCAAGCTGTCGGACTCAAATGGCCGAAATGAGTCGACTCCCCCCCGGTAGAGCAGATAGTCGCGATCTGACAGGTGGACGCGCTGCCCGTTACGGGCGAGTTCGGGAATTGGACCCGTTCCCCTCCTCGCGCCGACACGAGCGGCAAGGGGAACGCCAACGAGGTCATATCCGTCCCATAGGCCGAACCAACAGTCGCTTGCCGTCGTCGTGAAACGGCGAATTACGCTAGCGAGCGTGCCGGCATCGGGCAGATATAGGCGGCCAAGCGACGGCGAGTGAATGCTTGGCGGCGGCTGCTCTGGTTGGTGGGGAGGAAGGGCTATCGAGTGGAAAGGGGTATCGCTCTCGAGCGACTGGCCGCTCCACGCCGCGAGGTCTCGCCAACGAACCAGTTCCTCACCGTCATGTGGTGTTTCCACCGGATGCAGGATGCGCGCGTAACTCTCGAACCCTGACGGCACGACTGCAGCCACGCACGCGGCCCGAGTGGCAAGACGCTCCCCAATCCAGTCGGCCTCGTGAACCTCGTTGCTCCAGATCACCGATCCATTAGTCATCCTAGGAAACTCGTCGGTTCCGTTAGAACGTGATTGACAACGGCCTGTACCACTCTCATGTCCATTGCTAGGCGAGTTCAACCGGTCATCGCGACAGCTGAAGTGTAGACGTCATGAGAGGTTGACCAATGAAGGCTGCGGCGGGGCATGGTGTTGAGGCGGTGCTCGATGGCTCGCAGATCCTCGGCGCTGTAGCGGGACAAGTCGGTGCCCTTGCCGACGTAGCGGCGCAGGAGCCCGTTGCCGTTCTCGTTGGTCGGCCGCTGCCAGGGCGAGTGCGGGTCGGCGAAGTAGGCGTCGATACCGCACAGCTCGGTCAGCTCCTTGTGACGGGCCATCTCGCGGCCCTGATCCCAGGCGAGGGTGCGACGGAAGGGCTCTGGGATGCGCTCGATGATCTCGCAGAGCGCGGCCAAGGTCGCCTCCGCACCGTGGTCCTCGGGGAAGTCGGCCAGCCACACGTGGCGACTGGTGCGGTCGAACACCGTGACGATCGCCGAACGGTTGTAGGCGCCGGTGATCGGGTCCCCCTCCAAGTGGCCGACCTCGGTGCGCTTCCCTGCGACCGCCGGGCGGCGGGCGATGGGGCTGAACTAGTCCAACGGACTCTTCCTCTCCACCGGTTGGCCGCCCTTGCAGCGGTGCTTGCGACAGCGTCGCCGGCGGTGCAGGCGCTCGTGGAAGCCCTTGGGCAGGGCGCCCGCTCCATGGGCGTCGATCCCCCTGTAGATGGACTCGTGGCCGATCGAC
>JAJZBS010000049.1 GCA_021851885.1 Actinomycetes bacterium
GACGTGCCCCCGGCCGACCGGCGCCCGGCCGACCGGTGCCCGCGCGAGGTCGTCAAGCGACGCAACGACGCTTCCGGGGTCGATGCGCCCCTCTGCGTCGACGGTCGGCTCCCTTACCGCGCCCCAACGCCGTGAGGGATCGCGGACGCAGGAGTGCTCAACGGCTGCGCAGACGACCACCGGCGGACTGGCCGCTGTGCGCGGGGGCGGGCCTGTTCCGGCCGCCTTCGCCCCAACGGGATCACCAGTTGCCCGGGCCACGGCGCCGAATATTGCGGCGTTCGCCGCCTCTGTCGCCCCCGCCGTGAACACAACCTGTCGCGGCCGGACTCCCAGGAACGAGGCGACCTGTGCTCGGGCGGCTTCGACGGCCTCGCGCACCAAGCGGCCTTCTGCGTGCAGCCGGGCCGGGTCTCCGGCCTCCCCGGCGGCCAGCCGGCCGACGGCCTCTGCCATCGCCTGTGCCGCTTCGGGGCGCAGGCGTGTGGTGGACGCATGGTCCAGGTAGTGGCGCGTCACGTGTTCACCGGCCGGTGCCGGTCGGGGGGCGATCAGGTCCAAACGTCGTCGACGGGGAAAGATGCGTCACGGACCGGGCGATGGGCGTGCGATCAGACAAGCGCAGCGCACTCGTCGTCGCCGCGGGCGCGCGAGGAAAGCGTCATCGTCACGGGGATCGACCGCTCGGCGCAGAGCCTGCCGAGCATGCCACGGACCATGCCACGGTCGACCGCGCACAGGACGGGGTGCTCGGCGGCGGCCGCCCCGAAGGGGCAGCTTGTCGAGATCACCGCCGCGTTGTCGCCGTCGGTCTCGGCGTGGGCGGCAAACCCATGGGCGGTGAAGGCTTCGGCGACGGCCTGGATTGCCGAACGCAGGGATCGTTGACCCTCACCGGGCTCGATACGGGCCGCAAGGGCTCGTCCATACTGCTCTCCGACCGACTCGGCCATCTCCTCTGCCTCTGCAGGGCCAAGCCGTGCGATGGCTTCGTTGAGGAGCAGGACGAGCAGCCCGTCTTGGCGGGCGGGGAAGCCCTCCAGCGTGTCCTTGGCCGTCGAGCGGTAGCGCTTCGACGGCCGGCCGGCACCGGACGGTGCGCGATTTACAGAAACATGCAGGTAGCCGCCGGCGGCAAGGCGCTCCAGGTGGTGCCGTGCGACGTTCGGGTGCAATCCGAATCGACCGGCGACTTCGGAAGCCGTCATGCCGTCGCTCTCCCGGGCCGCCAGGTAGATGGCACGCCGTGTCGGGTCGCCGAAGGCTGACGTGACCGCAGCAACTGCGGCAGAGAAGTCGAACGATTCTTCGTCGAGGCCGTCCTGGTCGCGCACCATCACGTCTGCTGCGGGGGTCTTCCCTGTCCCGTCGGAGGTGCGGCGCACGCCCGTTAGTGTACCGGGGAGGAGCTGAATACGGCCTGGTGGGGTCCGCAGAAGCGAGACCTGGCGGGCTGTTTCGCCTGGCGCGTGAGGACGTGGAGCTGATGGGAGAGGAGCAATCCGAGCTTGCCGCGGCTGTCGCCGCGGTCGAGGACCCACTGCTCCGCCGGAGCGTCGGCGAGCTCGGCATGCTGCGCGAGGTCGCCGAAGGCCGCCGCAGGACGCGAGTCGTCCTCGCCGTCCCGGCGGATCCGTACCCGGCCCAAGAGGAGTTGGAGAGCCGGGTGCGCGGAGCTGTCGCGGCACGCAAGCCCGGGGTGCGCCTCGACTTGGACGTGGAGACAATGGACGCTGTGGCCGTGGCGGCCCTCGGCGCGCAGCTGCACGGGCCTGGTGACCCTGGAGGCGACGAGGCGAAGAGGAACCCCTTCGCCGATCGGGCGACGAAGACACGTGTGCTCGGGATCGCGTCGGGCAAAGGTGGCGTCGGCAAGTCGTCGGTCACCGTCAACTTGGCGGTCGCGCTGGCACGGGACGGCTTCGACGTCGGACTGCTCGATGCCGACGTCTACGGCTTTTCGGTGCCCAGGATGCTCGGGGTCGACAGGGAGCCGGTCATGATCGGGGACCTGCTGGTGCCGCCTGTGACCCACGGTGTGCGGTGCATGTCGATGGGGTTTCTCGTCAACGACGACCAGCCCATCGTCTGGCGGGGGCCCATGCTCCACAAGGCGCTGGAGCAGTTCCTGGTCGACGTCTACTGGGGCGAGCCGGACTTCCTCGTTGTCGACATGCCCCCGGGCACCGGCGACGTCGCCTTGTCCCTCGCGCAGTACATGCCGCGCACGGAGCTGTATGTGGTGACGACCCCCCAGCCTGCGGCGCAGCGGGTGGCGCAGCGGTCGGCCTACATGGCGCGTCAGGTGAAGCTTCCCGTCCGGGGCGTCATCGAGAACATGTCGTGGTTCACCGGCGACGACGGTGTCCGCTATGAGATCTTCGGAGCAGGCGGCGGGGCGGAGCTTGCCGAGACGCTCGGCGTTCCACTCCTCGCTCAGGTCCCGCTCGTCAGCGAAGTCCGGGTGGGAGGGGACGAAGGCGTCCCGGTCGCGCTCGCCGATCCGCGCTCGGGGACCGGCACCGGCGAGGGGTTGGCGGCATTTGCCGCGCTCGCCGAGCGCATCGTGGCTCTCGGCCCGACCCGCGTGTACCGGTCCGAGCTCGCCGTCCGCTGACCCGGGGTCAATGCCGGGACGGCGAAGGTCGCGGCCGAGAACGACGCGGCGGACCGCTCACGTCTCCGCCGCCGGTTCGTCCGCCGGCGGCAGGTCGACGCCCGCCGGCAGGTCGCTTTCGGGCCAACCGAGCTCCCGGCGAGCGGTCGCACATGCAAAGCGGTCTGTCATGCCCGCGACGTAGGTCACCGCCGACGCCAGAGCCGCTTCGGTGCCAAGGTTGCCGACGGCCGGCGCAAACGAGCTCGCACGCTCGCCGGGCGCCGCAGCGGCGAAGTGCTCGACAAGGGCGCTGAGCAGGCGGTGGACGCTCCGGGCCTGGTCGGTCGAGTCGGGGCGGAGGTAGATCCTGTCGTAGTTCACCCTGCGGAGGTCGGCGAGTGCCGTTGCCATCTCCTCGGACATCCCGATAGCACCCGTTGTGGTCGTGACGGCGATGACGTCGGTGATGAAGGAGCGCAGCTGTGATGACCTTGTCGTCCCGCACAGTTGCCGGACCGATGGAGGAAGAGCCTGCGGCGCCACGATCTGCGCGCGCACGGCGTCTTCGAAGTCGTGGCAGACGTAAGCGATGCGGTCGGCCCAGCTCACCACCTCCCCCTCCGGGGTCGCCGGGGCCGGCCGCGACCAGGAGTGGTTCCGGATGCCGTCGAGCGTCTCCTCGCAAAGGTTCAAGTCGGCAAGGGCGACGTCGGCGCCCCAGACGGCATGGTCGAAACCTCCTGCGACAAACGGGGACAGCGCATCCTCGCTCGCGTGGCCGCCGGGGCCGTGGCCGCAGTCGTGCCCGAGGGCGATGGCTTCGCACAGGGTGACGTTGAGGCGTGTCGCTCGGGCGATGCTCGTTGCGACCTGGGCCACCTCGAGGGCGTGCGTCAGCCGGGTGCGCTGGTGGTCGAGAGGGAAGACGAATACTTGGGTCTTGCCGGCAAGCCGGCGGAACGCCGTCGAGTGAAGGATCCGGTCCCGGTCGCGCTCGAAGCAGGTCCGGTAGGGGTCGGGCAGCTCATCGCCGGCCCTCCGTCCGGCGCCCCTCGCCCGTGTGGCCCCCGGGGCGAGCGCGGCGTCCTCACGCTCCTCCCGTTCTGTGCGTGTCACCGGCTCCGGGCCGCTGCCGTGGTCTCCCGACGCTGTTGCGCGGCTGTCCGCGTGGGCGAGGCGAATACCCGCTCGGCGATGCCCGGCCATCGTGGCCGCCCATCGCCTGGCCCGCTCGGTCTGGTCGCCGAGGGCGTCGGGCGGGGAGACCCCCGCGGGCGTCCCGTCGAGCCCGGCCCCGTTTCCTGTCACAGCCTTCATCGCGCCTCTAGTGTGCCCGACGGCTGCCTCACCCCGGGCCCCGGCCGACCTCACTATGGTGGGTGGCGCGGGGTGCCCGCCCGGCGAGGCCGTCCAGGTGGCCGCCCAGGAGGCCGCCCAGCGAGACCGCCGAGGCCGGTCAAGCACGGCAGGGCAGTGGTGCGCGCAAGCGTCCGCTTCGTGCAGGGTTTGCAAGGAAAGGCCCGTCCGGGCAGCAAGAACAGCGGAAGAGGAGCACCAAGGTGGATGTGCGCATCGGCATCAGCCAATCGCCGAAAGAGCTCGTGGTCGAGTTGCCCGACGACGCCGACCAGGAGAAGGTCGTAGCGGAGATCAGCGCGATCTTCGACGGGACCAAGGCAATGCTCTGGCTGTCCGACCGCAAAGGACGCCGCGTCGGGGTGCCCGCGGCCCAGCTCTCCTACGTCGAAGTGAGCAGCGAGACCGAGGGGCGGAGGGTCGGCTTCGGCGCTCAATGACGCGGTGACGAGCCTCCTCGACCACCGACTCTTGTTCGTCACCGGCAAAGGGGGCGTCGGTAAGTCGACGGTCGCGTCCGCCCTGGCGCTGCTCGCGTCGACGCAAGGGAAGAAGACCCTCGTGTGCGAGGTCGAGCCCAAGGGTGATCTCTCCGCCCTCTACGAGTGCGGCCCGACGTCCTTCGCCGGGCGTGAGATCGCCGAGCACCTCTGGGCGATGTCCATGGACACCGAGGCGTCGCTGCGCGAGTACCTCAAGATCAATCTCCGGGTCCCCGTCGTCGGTCGCATCGGACCCCTGGCCCGCGCCTTCGACTTCGTCGCGACTGCCGCCCCCGGGGTCCGGGAGATTCTCGTGGTCGGCAAGCTCTGCTGGGAGGTGCGTGAGCAGAACTGGGACCTCATCGTCGTCGACGCGTCGGCAACCGGGCACGTCATCGGGCAACTCGCCGCACCCCAAGCCATCAACAGCCTCGTCAAGGTCGGCCTCGTGCGCCAGCAGACGGACTGGATGCTCGACATCCTGTCGGATCCGGCCAAGACCGGTCTGTGCGTTGTCACGACACCGGAAGAGATGCCGGTGAACGAGACGATCGAGCTGGCCGGACGCGTCGGTGCCGAGACGACCGTCTCGCTTTCGACCGTCATCGTCAATCGCGTGCTCCCGGAGCTGTTCGGCGCCAACGAGGAGGCGATGTTCGAGGCGCTGTGCGCCGAGGAGGTGGCCAGGACGCTGGCGGTCGAGTCCGGTGGCGACGTGGGACTGATCTTCGAGGGAGCCCACCTCGCCGTGACGATGCGCCGGACTCAGGCCGCACACCTCGACCGCTTGAGGAAGCACATCGACGCAGCTGTGCCGTTCTTGTTCCTGCCGTACCTCTTCACGCGCGTCCACGGCCTACGGACGACCCGCAAAGTGGCACGAGCGATCGACGAGGAGCTCGGCTCGTGACCCCCGAGATCCCCGAGCCGCCTGAGACCCGTCGCTCCCCGGCCCGCCGGGGCGACGGCCGCAGCAGCGGCCGCAGCAGCGGCCGGAACAGGAGCCAGAAAGACGCGAAGCCCGATTGGACGCCTCGGGAGCAGTCACGGCCGGGGCGTGTCCCGGCGAGAGGGGGCGGCGAGGCCTCCTTGGACACGCTCGTCGGCGCCAAAGAGATCGTCGTGGCCTGCGGGCCCGGCGGCGTCGGCAAGACGACGACGGCGGCGGCGCTCGCCGCGATGACCGCCATCGAGCAGGGAGGGCGGATTCTCGTCCTCACGATCGACCCTGCCCGGCGCCTCGCCGATGCGCTCGGTCTCGACGGGATCGGGAACCAAGAGCGGCGCGTTCCGCCGGAACGCTTCAGTCAAGCAGGCGTCAAGCCACGCGGGGAGCTCTGGGCGGCGATGCTCGACACGGCGAAATCCTGGGACGATCTCGTCCGCCGCCACGCCCCAGACCCCGAGACGGTCGCCCAGATCCTGGCCAACCCGCTGTATCGCAACATCTCCGGACGCTTCGTCCAGAGCCACGACTACATCGCCATGGAGCGGCTATTCGAGATCCACGCGTCCGGCACCTACGACCTCATCGTCGTGGACACCCCACCGACCCGCAATGCGATCGATTTTCTCGAGGCGCCGCAGCGCATGGCCGACTTCTTCTCCAGCCGCCTGCTCCGCTGGCTCATCGCCCCCTACCGGTCGCGGCTCGTGACCTTCGCCTCCCGGCCCTTCTACCAGATCGCCGACCGTGTGCTCGGGACACAGTTCCTGTCCGACGTTGCCGAGTTCTTCATCCTCTTCCAGACGATGTACGCGGGCTTCGTCGAGCGCGCCCAAGCCGTCGGTCGGCTTTTACGGGACCGCAGGACGACGTTCTTGGTCGTCGCGACCCTCGAGTCGGCCCCGCTCCGGGAAGCCGAGTTCTTCGCTTCGGCGCTGGACGAGCGCCATCTGCATCTCGGCGCCATGGTTCTCAACAAGGTCTTGCCCGACTATCTGCGCGACCGTTCGGCCACGCGTGTCGCCGAGCACTTGCGCGAATCGGCAGAGGAAGTGGCGGAGAAGGTCGCGGCCACAGGTCCCCCTGCCCTCGGCGACCGGGAGGCAGTCGCCCGGGTGCTCCGGAGGGTTGCATCGAGCTTCCTCGACTTCCAGACCGTTGCCCGGCACGAGAGCGAGCAGCGCAAGGAGTTGGCGACGTCACCCGACCTGCTGGTTGCTGTTCCCTATTTTGACTCCGACATCTACGATCTCGAGGGTCTGATCCGCTTGGGCCGCCAGCTCTGGGCCTAGCCCGCCCGCCGAGCACGCTGAGCCGGTGACCCGGTGAACGATCGCCATGGTCGGCGAGTCGGTCCCGTTCGAACGGGTGCGGAACCGTCGAGGGAAATGGGGATCAAGGACCCCGGAGGAGGACGGCACAGTGATCGAGATCGTCGCACCACAGATCGAGGAGTATGCCCAAGCGCACACCTCCCCCCAGGACCCGTTGCTCGAAGGTGTGGCTTCCGCGACGCGCCAGGGCCTCGGTGACTGGCAGATGATGGTCGGTGCCGTCGAGGGGCGTCTTCTCGAAACCCTCGTCTTCCTGACGTCTGCCCGGACGGTCCTCGAGATAGGGACCTTCAGCGGGTACTCTGCGCTCTCGATGGCACGGGCGCTCCCTGATGGCGGCCAGATGGTGACGTGTGAGATCGATCCGCGCCACGCCGTGGTGGCCCGTCAGAACTTCGCAGCGAGCCCGTACGCTGGCAAGATCGAGCTCATGGAGGGGCCCGCCCTTGCAACTGTCCGATCGCTTCCCGGGCCGTTCGACGTCGTCTTCATCGACGCCGACAAATCGGGATACCGCGACTACTACGAAGCGGTCCTCCCGAAGCTGTCTCCGCGCGGCGTCATTGCCATCGACAACACGCTGTGGTCGGGAAGGATCCTGGACGCCGAGGACACGAGCGAGGACACGGTGGCCCTGCGGGCATTCAATGACGATCTCGTCGCCGACCCGCGGGTCGTGGTGACCATGCTGACCGTTCGCGACGGCGTCACCCTCGTGCGGCAGCGGTAGCAGTGGCACCAACCCCGCTCAAGCGCGCCTACGAGGTAACGGGGCTGCAACCGGAGGATCTCGCGCACCTGCAGCGGCTCATGGGCGCCTGGGTCATGCTGGCGGACCTCTCGTTCTCCGATCTCCTCCTCCTCGTCCCGGTGGCCCCGCAGACGCAGATCAGCCCTATCGACGAACAGGGCGATCACGCCTTCCGGGGTACCGGCCCCGGCCGGCCAGTGCTCGGCGAGGCCGCTTCCGACGGGGCGGCAGCCGCATCTGCGGACGGTGCCGAAGGCGGGGCACCGGTGGAGCGGACGTCCCGCTCGGCGAGCGAGATCTCGCGGCTCGTCGTCCTCGGACAAGTGCGCCCGAGCTCGAGCCAGACCTTGTACCAGCAGGACCTCATCGGCGAGGTCCTCGACGCTGCCGAGTGGGCAATTGCCCTCGAGGCGTGGAACCGCCTCCGGATCGTCTCGGGCGAGCTTTCTTTGCCCGGGACCGACGAGCCCGTACGCGTCCAGTGCATCCCGGTGTGCAGAGCACGGAAGGGACACACCTTGGCGCTCCTCGTCCGCGTGTACCGCGTGGCGGCGGGTCGACGCCAAGGGGAGCTCGAGCAGGTATACCTAAGTCTCTTTGGCCGTCTCGCAAAGATGATCGTCGAAGGAGTATATCCATTCGCGACGGATGCGACCGAGGTTGCGGCGGTCGAAGACGCCCCCCGGGTCGGGGACGGGATCTTGGTGACGGACGACAAGGGCCGCATCACGTTCTGCTCCCCCAACGCCATCAACGCGCTGCACCGGATGGGGATCTACGTGAACCCGATGGGCGAGACGCTTTCCGACCTCGGGATACAGGAGACCGCCGTCGAGCGTTCGATCGCAACCGGCTTGCCGGTGATCGAGGAGATCGAGCGGCGGCCTGATGTCACGGTCCTTCTCCATTGCACGCCCCTCTCGGACCACGGCGTCGTCAACGGCGTTCTCGTCGCGGCCCGCGACATTACGGACCTACGCCATCGCGACCGCCTCTTGCTGTCGAAAGACGCGGCGATCCGCGAGGTCCATCACAGGGTGAAGAACAATCTGCAGACGATCTCGGCTCTCCTGCGGCTGCAGGCGCGCCGGATGGACTCAGCGGAGGCGGAGTCCGCACTTAAAGAAGCCGAGCGCCGAGTGCGGTCGATAGCCCTTGTCCACGAGTTCCTCTCGCGCGAGCCTGCCGACCAGGTCCCGTTCTCGGCGATCATGAAGCGGCTTGTCCGCATGGCCGAGGAGTCCGCCATCGGAGGACGGCGCGTCGAGATCACCGTCGAAGGTGACGCGGGCGAGCTCTCGGCGGAGACGGCAACGCCTTTGGCCGTTGCTCTCGCCGAGCTCCTGCAGAATGCGGTCGAGCACGCCTTCGGCCCGCGGGACGGGGACGGGCCGGTCGGCCACGTGTGGGTTTCGCTCCGCCTCGACGACGGGCGCCTCGCGGTGTCGGTCGTCGACGACGGCAGCGGGCTCCCCGAGGGGTTCACGATCGACACGGCGTCGTCTCTCGGCCTGTCGATCGTGCGCGACCTCGTCACGAGCCAGCTCGGGGGCACGATCTCGTTCCAATCGGACGGGGGGACGACGGTGGCTTTCGAGATCCCCGTGGGGGAGAGGGCCTGATGCCCGAAGATCGGGTATGCGAGGGGGCCTCTCGGCGGCTAGACGGCCCCAAGGGGGGCGGGAGCGAGGTTCAGGATGCCTTGCGCCGGCGTGCAAGCCACGCCTTGCGCAGCTTGCGCCGTTCGTCTTCGGAGGTTCCCCCCCAGACGCCGGACTCCTGGTTCGTCACGAGAGCGAACTCGAGGCACGGCTCCTGGGCCTCACAGGCGAAGCACACCTGCTTTGCCGCATCGATCTGGTCGAGTGCCGGGCCGGTCGTGCCTACGGGAAAGAAGAGGTCCGGCTCGGTGTTCCGGCACGCTGCCGCATGCCGCCAATCGTCCGCGTCCCACTCGATCGTGCGGCTCCAGGTGAGGGCCACTCTCGTCGCCTCCTCAGGCATCGCTTCACAGGCGGCACTGACTGGCGCTGGGCCGACCCGTGATCGGATTAAGAGAGCCGGCGGGCGCCCCCAGGCCGCCAGCACGACTCAAAGCGTAAAGGGTAATCTGTGACGCTCATTTCTGCAAGCAGTTTTTCTCCCGTGGCATGCCCTCTGGTCCTTGCTCATCGAGGCGCGCGATGGGACCGCCGAGAGAGGTCGGAAGAGGCCCAGGGCTCTCCCGGGGAGCGCCAGGTGGGCCCACCTGGGGAGCCCTGGACAGGCCCGGCTGGAAGGCGACCTCAGGGGAACAGGGAGAACACCGTCGATGCCTTTGCCGAGGCCGTCCGGATCGGGGCGGACGGCGTGGAGCTCGACGTCCGGATGACCGCCGACGGAGCCCTGGTCGTCCACCACGACCCTGTCGTCCCCCGCGTCGGCAGAATCGCGGCCTTGCCGTATTCAGCACTGCCGCAATGGGTCCCCACCCTGGACCAAGCCCTGGTCGCCAGTGCTGGGGGCGTGGTCAATGTCGAGGTGAAGATCTCCCTTGCGGACCGGGCGAAGCGCGCGGTCATCGCGGACGGCGTGACGGCGGCGCTCCGGGCGAGCCCACCGGCCGAAAATGGGGCCGGGCACGTCGTGTCCAGCTTCGACCGGGACGTGCTCGACGCAGTGCGTACTTGCGACGGGGACGTCGAGACGGCTCTTCTGTTCCGGAAGCAGCGCGGGGACATGGCCACCGTGTTCACCGCCTTGCGCGATGGAGGCCACGGTGGCGTCCACCCGCATCATCGCTGCCTCGACGGCCGCCTGGTCGATGCCGCCCGCAGGGCGGGGCTTGCCGTCCGCTCCTGGACGCTCAACGACGAGGATCACATCGCCGCAGCCGCCGCCCTGGGTATCGACGGCCTCATCACGGACTTCCCATTGCGTGCCCTCCACGCGATCGGGCGTCTCCCACAAGGCTCCGCGACGGGCGGATTTGCTGACCCAGGGTGGTTGTCGGGAACAATCGGGGCATGAACGTCGCAGTCTGTGTCAAGCAGATCCCCGATCCCGCCGCTCCTCCGGCGCTCGACCCGGTGACGAAGAACCTGGTCCGCACCGGAAAGCTCATCCTCGACGACTCGGACTCCTACGGAGTCGAGATGGCTTTGCAGCTCGCCGAAGCAGCCGGCGGGGGAGAGGTCACCGTCATCTCGATGGCACCGGGAGGGGAGACGAGCGGCCTGCGCACGGCCCTGGCCATGGGCGCGGCGAAGGCGATCCTCGTGAGCGACGACGCCTTGGCCGGCTCCGATGCGCTCGCCACCGCCAAGGTCCTTGCCGCTGCGGTCCGCAGGTCCGGAGCGGACCTCGTCCTGGCAGCGACGGAGTCCACCGACGGCTACACCGGCACGACACCGGTCCAGGTCGCCGAGCTCCTCGGCTTGCCGTCTGTGACCTTCGCGAAGAAGGTGACCGTCGACGGCAGCTCCGTGCGCGTCGAGCGTCAGACCGAGGCGGGCTACGACGAGGTCACCTGCCCGCTGCCGGCCCTCGTGACCGTCACGGCGGGCGTCGTCGAGCCCCGCTACCCCTCCTTCAAGGGGATCATGGCGGCCAAGAGCAAGCCGCTCGAGCAGCTCACCGTTGCCGATCTCGGCATCGATGCCGGCGAGGTCGGCGCTGCCGGGGCGCGCCAGGTGGTGGTCGACGTCGCCGCCGCAGAGGCCCGCGCGTCGGGCGAGATCGTGGTCGACGAGGGAGATGCGCACGAGCGCATCGTCCAGATGCTCGACCAGCTGAAAGTTATCTAGAGGGAGCAGACGACATGGGAGTCGACAAGATCTGGGTGCTCGTCGAGAGAGCCGACGGCAAAGTGCCGCCCGCCGCCCTCGAGCTCTTGACGCGGGCTCGTGACCTGGCCACGACCGTCGAGGCCGTGGCTTGGGGGCCGGACGTCGCGGCGGTCGCCGCCGAGCTCGGTGCCTACGGCGCCGCGGCGGTGCTCGACGCGGGCGATCCCGGCGATGCACTCGTTGGTGCTCCGGTCGCCGGGGCCATCGCTGCAGCCGTCGCGCTAGGCAACGGGCCGGACGCGGTGCTGATCGCAGCCACCTACGACGGGCGTGACATCGCGGGCCGCCTCTCGGCTCGCCTCGACCGTCCCGTGATCACCAACGTGGTCGGTCTCGAGGCCGACGGCGACGGCCTGCTCTCCGAGCACGGGATTTTCGGTGGGACGCAAGTCGCCACGGCACGCTTCACCGGCGCAGGCCCGGCGCTGTTCGTCGTCCGTCCCAAGTCGTTCTCGGCGGAGCCGGGTGGTGGATCGGAGGGCGCACCACAGGTGCGCCCGCTCCCGAGTGGCGACCTCGGGTCCACGAACACCGCCGCCATCGTCGCTCACCACGCCGAGGAGAGGACGGGGCCGAAGCTCGACGAGGCCGATGTCGTGGTCTCCGGGGGCCGTGGTCTGGGCTCGGCTGACGCCTACGCCATGATCGACGAGCTCGCCAAGCTCCTCGGGGGCGCACCCGGTGCCTCGCGGGCGATCGTCGACGCGGGATGGGTCCCCTACGCCTACCAGGTCGGCCAGACCGGCAAGACGGTGAAGCCGACGGTCTACCTGGCATGTGGGATATCCGGGGCCACCCAGCACATGGTCGGGATGAAGAACGCGAAGAACATCATCGCGGTCAACAAGGACCAGGACGCCCCGATCTTCACCGTCGCCGACCTCGGTATCGTCGGTGACGTCCACAAGGTGCTCCCGAAGCTCATCGAGGCCCTGAAAGCGCGCAGCTGACCCGGCTGGGCCGGGGAGCTGTCGGGGGCCGGGGAGCTGTCAGGGCCGCGGAGCTGTCAGGGCCTCAGACGAGGGGCCAGGGCCAGTCCCGGTGCTCACTCGACGGAGCCGGATAGCGGGGCTCGGCGACGAGGGCCGCGGCACGGTGCAGGAGAGCCGCGCGCTCGCCGTCATCGAGCAACTCGCCGAGGCGCTCGTCAGCGGAGGCGGGATCGGCGGCGAAGGTGGCGACATCGGAGACCAATGCCGCCGGGATCGGATCGCCGGCGAAGTCCCAGATGACGGTGCGTAGCTTCGGCTCGCGATGGAAGCACAGCCCATGGTCGATCGCGTAGATGTGGCGCGCGGGCCCGTTCGCGATGATGACGTGACCCGACTTACGATCGGCGTTGTTGCACAGAAGGTCGAACACCGCGATCCGGCGAAGCGCATCGTGATGGGACTTGTCGTCGATAAGCGACAGGAAGTGCTCTGAGAAGTCGGCGTCGACAAAACGCTGCAGGGACCCCTTCCCGAGCGGCGCCTTCTCTCGAACGACTGTCTCGGGGACGATGCGCCACCCGAGCGCATCGGCGACCTCGAAGGCCGCGACCTCGCGAGCCCACAGCCCCGATGGGAAATCCCACAGCGTTCGTTCCTCGTCGGCAGGCTTGTAGACGGCAAGCTCGCTGTCGTCGCCGTCGGTGCACCGGACGAGGTAGGTCCCGTTCGAACTCCAGGGGAGCCGCCCGAGCACGGCAAGGCTCCCTCGGGCGAGCCGGGTCAGACGCTCGGCGGTCTGTGGCCGTTGGTCCGGGGACATGCGTGTCCGGATGCTTCGAGCGGGTGGCCGCAGAGGGGGCACGGTGGGCGTCCCGCCGCAACAAGGGCGACGGCACGCATGGCGATGGCCGCGGCGTGCTCTCGGGTGATCGCCACCTCGAGGCGTGCCGCAAAGGACACGCCGGCGAGCAGACGTGCGAGCGCGTCGCCCGCGCCCGCCTCGTCGTCTTCGACGATGCCGGGCTCTTCGTCGAAGATGTCCTCGCCGCTGTAATCGACAAGCTCGTCTGCGACAAGGACGACGCGATCGCGCGTGCTGTCGTAGCTGACGGCGAGGCGTGCCACCGCCCACACGGGTTCGACGGGTTCCAGCGGCTCGATCCGATCGGGGATCTTGTCGGGGCGGCGGAGGCGGCGGAGGAGCTGTCCGAGCGAGACGCCAAGGGCTGCAACCTGCTGCTTCTCGACCTTGACGCTCACGACGTCACGCCCCTGTTCGCCGGCCTGGAGGAAGAACAGACGGTTCCCGATCTCGCCAACCGTGCCGACGGTGAACAAGGCGGGGTCGTCGAAGGTGTAGGAGGGGGATGGGCCAGGGTCGCTCATGACAGGGTCTTCATGACTGGGTCTTCATGACAGGGTCAGCTCGTCGAGGGTGGCCGTGCTGTTGACGCACAGGACGTGCATTCCCTCCGGCGCGACGTGGACGGCGCTCAGCGAGCACGGCGAGACGACGAGCCGCTGGAACAGATCGAGCGGGGTGCCCAGTGCCGAGGCGAGGACGCCCTTGATCACATCGGCGTGGCTCACCGCCACGACGAGCCCTCTGGGGTGGCGCGCGCAGAGCGTTGCGACGCCGTCCAACGCGCGCGCCTGCATCTCGGCGAATGACTCTCCCCCGGGGAAGCGGAACAAGCTCGGCGTGGACGTGACGGCGTGCCATTGGCGCAGGCGCCGCAGCCTGGCGAGCTCCCGACCCGTCCACTCCCCGACGTCGCACTCGATCAGGGAGCGGGCGCTGCGGACCGGGACGCCGAGCGCACCGGCGATCGGCCGGGCGGTCTCCTTGGTCCGTTCGAGAGGAGATGCGTAGACAGCACATGGCTCTGCTCGCGACCCGCGCGATTCAACCAAACGGCTGATACGCCTTGCCGCCTCCTCCGCCTGAGCGCGCCCTCTGGGGGTGAGGTGCAGGCCCGGGGAGCGTCCTGGGAGGAGCTTGCCCGTCGTCGTCGTCTGCCCGTGGCGCACGAGAAGCAGGAGTGTCCCCGAGCGGGTGGTCACGGAGCCCAACGTAGCCTTAGGAGATGGTGCCGCCCCGGTCACGCCCGCCCACTCCGGCCGTGAGGCGCGAGATCGCGACGTTGGATGCCGAGATCGTGGCGTGCGCCAAGTGCCCACGCCTCGTCGCCTGGCGACAGAGTGTCGCCGCCGCCCCGCGCGCCGCCTTCGCCGAGGAGACGTACTGGGGCCGCCCTGTCGCCGGTTTCGGCGATCCGCGCGCCAGCGTCGCGATCGTCGGGTTGGCTCCGGCCGCCCACGGTGCCAACAGGACCGGGCGCATGTTCACCGGCGACCGCTCCGGCGACTGGCTCATCCGCGCTCTGCACACAGCCGGCTATGCCAACCGTCCTACCAGCGTGCATGCCCGGGACGGACTTGTCCTGCGCGGGGCCTACGTGACGGCAGTCGTGCGATGTGCGCCGCCCGACAACAAACCGTCGCCCACCGAGCGCGACACGTGCATGCCGTATCTGGAGAGGGAGCTTGACGCGCTCGCCGGAGTGCGGGTTGTCGTCGCCCTCGGAGGGTTCGCCTATGCCGCTGTCGCCCGCCTTGCGGGGCTGCGCCGGCGGCCCCCCTTCGGCCACCTCGTCGAGGTGCCGACGGAGCGGAGGTGGACTGTCCTGTGCTCGTACCACCCGAGCCAGCAGAACACCTTCACGGGACGGCTGACCGAAGAGATGCTCGATGCCGTCTTCAGGCGGGCGCGACAGCTGGCTGCGGCGCCGGCGGCGGAAGCTGCCGGGGCTCCGGGGAGGCGCCCTCCGGCCAGCGGCGGCGGGAGACGCGTGCCAAACGGCGCATGAGGGCGATTGCCCCGGGATCGTCGCTTCCCGGGCGCGACTCGATCGTCCCGTCGGCCACCATCGACTCCACGAGCGACCGGCCCTTGTCCGTCCGCGCGACGGTCAGCGTCCAGTCGTCGAAGGCGCCGATGCCACCTGCCGAGATGTCGGCGTGCTCCGCTGCGAAGTCCGGGCAGCTGGTGCACCCTTCGCGCGTCCATCCATGGCCTTCTTTGAGTGGCACCTCGTGGTAGGCGCCATCGCGGGTCCAGATCTGGAAGACGCCTTTAATGTTGATCTTGACGATGTCCGACCGCCGGATGCCGTAACGCTGGTCGAACAGCTCCTCGAAGATGGTGTCGTCGAAGGTCTTCGAGCACATCAGTCCGATGCTGAGAGAGAGGCGCCGGGCGATCTTGCCTGCCTTGCGCGCCGCCATGACCGGCTGGATGGATGCCATGCAGCCCATGCCGACGACGGCGATCCTCTCGGCACCGCCCTCGATCGCCTTTGGGTAGGCCAGCGCGTTCGCCGAGTAGGTGTAGCGCGACCCGGCACTTGCCAAGACGTCTGCACGCGTCCGTACGACTGCCGGCACGGCTTTCCAAGTCGTCCCGTCGCCTTCGACGGACGAGACGAGCGCTGCGTCGATGACATCGTGCTCGAGCGCCCAGATCAGCAGTGCCGAGACGAGCCCACCGTCCTGGCCGGTCGTGCGCACATCGGCATCGGCGGCGCGAGTGAGCAGGACCTCCCCCTCCACGCCGGCGACCTCGGCGACGGCGCGTGCCCTCCCGAACAGGTATGTATCGATCTCCGGTTCCCATCCGCGAAAGCGCGGGCATGCCCGGGTGCACAAGGTGCAGCCCCTGTCGCCGTGCGTGCAGTCCTCGGCTCCTCCCGCATCGTCGAGGTGGAAGGGTTTGAACGGGCCGTCGGCGTTGTAGCCGAGGACGTCGTAGGGGCAGGCGACGACGCAGCCGCCGCAGCCGGTGCACAACCCCGAGGTCACGACCTCCTGGTAGAGATGGCGCCAATGGGGCTTCTCGGGTGGCATGGACCTCACTGTAGTGGCCCTTCCCCTTCAGATCAGAGGAGCAGGACCGTTGGCGCCCGGCCGCCGGCCGAGCGCCCATCCGCGCTAAATCCGGCTCCTGTACTTCCAGACGGCGAGTGGCGCGAACACGGCGAGCATGCCCGCTGTCCAGACGACGGCCTCCCATGTGGCCGTCGCGCTCGAGACGCCCGGGACGTGCCCGGACATCAGGTCGCGTGCCGCGTTGACGACCTTGCTGACGGGCTGGTTGACGGCGAACCCCTGGAGCCAACCCGGCATCGTCTGCACAGGGACGAAGGCCGACGAGGCGAACGTGAAGGGGAAGAGAACGGGGAACGACATGACCTGCGCCGTCTCGCTGTTCGGTGCCGCCATGCCGATCACCGCGAAGCCCCACGACAGGCAGTAGGCGAAGGCGAGGACAAGAAGCGCCCCTCCGAGGAACTGCGCGATGCCGGTGTGGACGCGGTAGCCGACGAGAAATCCGACACCGAGCATGAGCAGCATCACGAAGACGTTGCGCACGAGGTCGGCCGTCGTGCGCCCGGCGAGCACGGCGGATCGCGCCATCGGCAGTGCCCGGAAACGCTCGATGATCCCCTTCTGCAGGTCTTCGGCCAACCCGATGCTCGTGCCCACGGCCCCGAAAGCGACGGACTGTACGAAGATCCCCGGCATGAGGAAGTCCACGTAGTTGAAGCCCGGCGTATGGATCGCCCCGGCGAACACGTAGCGGAAGAGCAAGACGAACATGATGGGCTGCACGCTCGAGAAGAACATCGCCTCGGGAATGCGCGTGTAGCCGATCAGGTTGCGTTTGGTCACCGTCCACGCATCACGTATCAGCCAGCCGAGGTCCGTGGCCGTGGTGTGGCGGGGACCGGGCGTCGACGGCGCCGGTGTCGTCACAGCACCTGGTGCCTCGGCGGTCATCGCAGCCCCCGGCGCCAGGCTCGTCGGACGAGCCCGAGACGGGTTCGTCGGTGTCTCACCCATGGCCGGCCCCGCGTCGCGCTTGCCGTCGGCTGCGCCGGGCGCCGCGCCCACTTCCTGGAGCGCTCCCTCGATCGCCTGAGCGCTGGCGGTCGAAGCTGCCGCGGTCGGGGTCCGCACCTGCGAGACCGTCGTCGGCAGTCGGGTTCCCGGTCAGGGAGAGGAAGACATCGTCGAGGGTCGGCTCGCGCAAGGTGAACCGGTGCGGTTCGATGCCGGCCTGGTCGAGCAGCCGGAGGATCTCGATGGCTGCCCGTGGACCGTCGTCGACCCCGAGCTCGACTGAATCGCCGACGCGCGCCGCACCGCTGCGCCCGGTGGATCGCAGGAGCTCCGTGGTATGAGCGGCGTCTGCCGCGCCTGCGAGGCCAATGTCGAGAACCGTTGCACCCATCTGTGCCTTCAGGCGTGCCGGCGTCCCGAGGGCGATAACGGTCCCGTGGTCGACAACGGCGATCTCGTGGGCGAGCCGATCGGCTTCTTCCATGTACTGGGTTGTCAGCAGGACGGTGGTCCCTTGGGACACCAGCTCTTCGACGGCGATCCACAGGGCGCTGCGGCTCGCGGGATCGAGGCCGGTCGTCGGCTCGTCGAGAAAGAGCATGGCGGGCCGCGCGACGAGGGCGGCAGCGACATCGAGGCGCCGGCGCATCCCGCCGGAGTACGTCTTGAGCGGGCGGTCGCCCGCGTCGTCCAGCTGGAACTGCACGAGGAGCTCGCGCGTCCGCTGCCTGTAGGCGGGTCGCGGGAGGTGGTTGAGGCTTCCCACCATGTCGAGGTTCTCCCGGCCTGTCAGGTTCTCGTCGACGGCGGCGTACTGGCCCGCGAGGCCGATGAGGCCGCGCACGGTGCGGGCCTCGGTGATGACGTCGTGCCCGAGGACCCGAGCGGTGCCCCCATCGGGGGTCAGGATCGTCGTCAGGATGCGCACGGCCGTCGTCTTCCCGGCTCCGTTCGGGCCGAGCAGGCCGAAGACGCTTCCGGCCCTGACGGCGAAGCTCAGGCCGTCGAGAGCGCGGACGGAGCCCTTGAAGGACTTGACGAGGTGCTCGGCCTCGACGGCGTCAGTCACAGTGCAGCGAGGACCTTCTCCGCATGCCCGTCTGCCCGCACGTTGTACCAGGACCGCTCGATCTCGCCGCTGGCCGAGACGAGGAACGTCGAGCGGATGACTCCGACGGTCTGCTTGCCGTACAGCGTTTTCGGGCCCCAAGCACCGTATCGCTCCATGATGGCATGGTTAGGGTCACTGAGCAGGGAGAACGTCAGTCCGTACTTCGCACGGAACCGTTGGTGCTTTTCCCCTCCGTCCGGCGAGATGCCCACGACATCGACCCCGGCCGTGGCGAACCTGCTGAGGTTGTCGTTGAACTGGCACGCTTCTTTGGTGCAGCCGGGTGTGTCGTCGGCCGGGTAGAAGTAGACGATCACGCGCCGCCCGGCGAAGTCCGAGAGCTTGACCTTGTTGCCGTCCTGGTCCGGGAGCGTGAAAGCGGGAGCTCGGTCCCCTGCATCGAGGCGTGCCATGGGGGGATCCTAATGGGGCCGCTCGCCGGCCTGCGGGCGATGACGGCCATCCGGGGCCGGAGCCGGCCGCCCAGGTGTGTTCGCGGGCCGCTCGGTACGTATGCGACACTGAAGAGCACGCCGGAGGGTCCGCAGCGACGCGAGGAGGCACCACCGTGAGCGCACGCCGCAAGATCCACGTCCAGGGCAGCCGCGAAGATTTGCGTGTCCCCTTCACCGAGGTGACACTGTCGCCGTCTGTCGGCCGGGACGGCCCCGTCGAGAACCCCCCGGTCCTCCTCTACGACACATCGGGTCCCCTGGGGAGCGAGCCGGCCGAGAACGGTATCGCTCCTGCGACCGAAGGAGTTGGGCCGGCGGGTGCCGGCAGGAACGCCCCAGTCGGCCTGGCGCCGCTCCGGAAGCCATGGATCCTGGAACGTGGCGATGTCGAAGAGCACGAGGGGCGGGCCGTCACGGTGCGCGACGACGGCCGCGCTGCCGTTCGGCGGGGAGCCGGACGCGATGTGGACCCCGTCGTCACGGCTCGACCGCTGCGCGCTCGCCCCGGTGCCTGTGTCACGCAGATGCACTATGCGCGGCACGGGGCGGTCACTCCGGAGATGGAGTTCGCCGCGATACGTGAGGGTGTCGATCCGTCGGTGGTCCTGACCGAGCTCGCGGCGGGTCGGGCGATCCTGCCGTCCAACATCAACCACCCCGAGCTCGAGCCGATGGTGATCGGGGCACGGTTTCACGTCAAGGTGAACGCGAACATCGGCAACTCGGCAGTGACGTCGTCGATCGCTGAAGAGGTGGACAAGCTCACCTGGGCAACCCGTTGGGGGGCCGACACTGTCATGGACTTGTCGACCGGAGCAGACATCCACACGACCCGTGAAGCGATCCTGCGCAACGCACCGGTCCCGATCGGCACCGTTCCCATCTACCAGGCGCTCGAGAAGGTGGACGGGAGGGCGGAAGCGCTTTCCTGGGAGCTGTATCGGGATACCCTCATCGAACAGGCCGAACAAGGTGTCGACTACTTCACCATCCACGCGGGCGTCCTCCTGCGCTACGTGCCCCTCACCGCGCGCCGGGTGACCGGGATAGTGAGCCGCGGCGGGTCGATCATGGCGGCGTGGTGCCTTGCGCATCACCAGGAGAACTTCCTCTATACCCACTTCGAGGAGATATGCGAGGTGATGGCCGCCTACGACGTCGCTTTTTCCCTCGGCGACGGCCTGCGCCCGGGGTCCATTGCCGATGCCAACGACGAAGCGCAGTTTGCCGAGCTCGCGACCTTGGGGGAGCTGACGAATGTCGCCTGGGCGCACGACGTCCAAGTCATGATCGAAGGCCCGGGCCACGTCCCGCTCCACAAGATCGCCGAGAACGTCGAACTCCAGCAAGAGGTGTGCCACGATGCGCCGTTCTACACGTTGGGGCCACTGACGATAGATGTCGCTCCAGGATACGACCACATCACCTCTGCGATCGGCGCTGCCGTGATCGGCATGCACGGCACGTCCATGCTTTGCTATGTGACGCCCAAAGAGCACCTCGGTCTGCCGAACCGTGACGACGTCAAGGCCGGGATGATCGCGTACAAGATCGCAGCGCACGCGGCCGACCTCGCCAAGGGGCACCCGGGCGCGCAGGAGTGGGACGATGCCCTGTCCCGTGCTCGTTTCGAGTTCCGCTGGGAGGACCAGTTCAACCTGTCCATGGACCCTGCGACGGCACGCTCCTATCACGATGAGACACTGCCCGCCGAACCGGCGAAGACAGCGCATTTCTGCTCCATGTGTGGACCGAAGTTCTGCTCGATGCGCATCTCCCAGGACGTCCGGGACTATGCGGCGTCCCACGGCCTCGACGATGCGGTCGCGATCGAGATCGGGATGAAGGAGAAGGCCGGGGAGTTCCGGGAGGCGGGCAGCTCCCTTTATCAGCTATAGTGGGGACTTGCATGTGTCGGATCTTGTTCCGGCGCATGGGGTCTTCCTGACTTTCTGCTTGGGCATTGCACATGCCGGGGCCGTCGAGGCGGACCCGACTGGTCCCGCACGAGCGACCGCGTCGTGAATGCCGGGACCGCCTTGTTGCGACCCAGCACCAGAAAGTTGAGAGAAGACCGATCATGACTGCCGATCACGACAAGTCCGGCGGGTTCGCCGCGCTCGGGCTGCTGCCGAAGCTATGCGACAAGCTCGCATCCGAAGGCATCGCCGAGCCGTTCCCGATCCAGAAGCTGACGATCGCCGATGCGCTCGACGGCCGAGACGTCTGCGGGAAGGCCAAGACGGGATCCGGCAAGACGCTGGCTTTCGGCCTGCCGGTCCTGCAGCGCACGCCCGCCGGTTCCCAACGGGGCCGGCCCGGCGCGCTCATCCTGGTGCCGACGCGTGAGCTTGCCGTCCAGGTCGCAGGCGTCCTCGCGCCGCTTGCCGAAGCGGTGGGGCTGACCGTCGTCGCTGTCTACGGCGGCACGGGATTCGATCGCCAGATCCGCGCCTTGCACCGTGGCGTCGACGTCGTCGTCGCCACGCCGGGTCGCCTCATCGATCTCGGGGACCGGGGCGAGCTCTCCGTCGCCGACGTTCGCATCCTCGTGCTCGACGAGGCGGACCGGATGGCCGACATGGGCTTCATGCCCCAG
>JAJZBS010000194.1 GCA_021851885.1 Actinomycetes bacterium
GCAGGTTCCGGCACGCTATTGGAGTGGAATGGCTCCACGTTCACCTCGATGACGCTGCCTGGCAACCCCGACGTCATGGGGCTTGACTGCCCCTCGGCCTCCGCGTGTTACGCCCTGGGCATCAACGCCAGCTCGGCGACGAACTCGACCTCACTGGACCTCTGGGACGGCACCTCCTGGTCGGAGATCCCGACGCCGAACGGAGCCGGCCCGATCAACGCTTTGACGGGTCTCGCCTGCCCGGCATCCAACCAGTGCTTCGCCGTCGGCTACTCCGGCAGCTGCGGGACCTCTCCAGCGGGCGGCACGCTCGTGTTGTCGGTTTCGACGCCGCAGGTCACTCCTTCCGCCCTGTCCCAGTACACACCGGTCACCCCGGCGCGCATCTGCGATACGCGCGCCAACAACCCCTCGGGGCTCTCCGGCGGCGCTGCCCAGTGCGACGGCAAGCACCTCGTTGCCGGTAGTCCGGCCGGGACGCTCACAGTCCAGGTCAGCGGCAACGCAGGTGTCCCCAGCGGTGCCACGGGAGTCGTCGTCAACGTGACGGTCACCGGGCCGACCTCGAACGGCTACCTCACCGTGTGGCCCGACGGCGCGGCCCAGCCCCTCGCTTCGAACCTGAACTTCTCCGCAGGCGAGACGATCGCCAACTTGGTCCAGGTCGAGCTCGGCACCAACGGCGCCCTCGACATCTACAACTCGAACGGGACGGCCGATGTGCTCGTCGACGTCGAGGGGTATTTCACGACGTCGGCTGCCGACGCATACAACGCCCTTGCGGCCCCGGCCCGCATCGCCGACACGCGCTGCGCGGCCAGCCCGACGCCCTCGTTCTGTGCCGCCGAGAAGATCCCCACGGCCAATGCAGCCCTGGGCGCCCTTGGCCCCAAGGGCACGATCTCAATTCAGGCCACCGGCGTTGGCGGCGTGCCGGCGTCCGGGGCGACCGCCGTCGTGTTGAACGTCACGGCGACGGGAACGAGCTCCCCGGGATACCTGACCGTGTGGCCCGACGGTGCACAGCAGCCGACGGCGTCCAATCTCAACTGGCCGGCAGGCACGACGATCCCGAACCGCGTCGTCGTGCCCGTGGGATCGGGTGGCAAGATCGACATCTTCAACGCAGCCGGATCGACGAATGTCATTGTCGACGTCGGCGGATACTACGCTCCAACCGGTAACGACTACGCGTCGACGGCGCCCGTTCGCCTGCTCGACACCCGATCAGGCAAGGCCCTCGGCCCCGGCGGGTCGATGACCCTGACGATCGACGGGGTGGATGGCATCCCGAGCTCGGGCCTCACCGGCGTCGTGCTCAATGTCACGGTAACCGGGACGACGTCGCCTGGGTACCTTGCGGTCTACCCCACCGGCGACGCGCTGCCCGCCGTCTCCGACCTCAACTGGTCCCAGGGCGAGACCATCCCCAACCTCGTCGTCGTCGGGGTCGGCTCCGGCGGATCGGTGACCATCTACAACGCCCACGGCACGGCAAATGTCATCGCCGACGTCGAAGGCTGGTACGAGGCACCCCCGGTGGGATCTCCGGCAGCAGGCGCTCTCGTACAGGCGCCGGCCTCGGTGCCGGCGGTGAGCGTCGTCCGCACGGCGACCTCGGCCAACCTCTCCCCGCACTGCTGACAGCGCGCTGCGCCGCCGGTAGGTCGCGATGGGCCACTGCCGTGGCAAGCGCGTGCGAGACGACGGTGGCAGAGGCGCTCTTCAGGCGATGGAGACAGAAGAGTCCAGGTAGACGTCCTGGACGGCGTTGAGGATCTCGACGCCCTCCGCCATCGGCCGCTGGAACGCTTTGCGGCCCGTGATGAGGCCGGTGCCTCCTGCCCTCTTGTTGATGACCGCCGTGCGCACGGCTTGGGCGAGATCGCTCGCGCCTTTCGATTCGCCGCCGGAGTTGATGAGCCCGACGCGCCCCATATAGCAGTTGACCACCTGCCAGCGCGTCAGGTCGATGGGGTTGTCCGTCGTCAGGTCGCTGTAGACGAGGGGGTCCGTCCGGCCGAAGCCGAGCGCCGTGTAGCCGCCGTTGTTCTCCGGCTGCTTCTGCTTGACGATGTCCGCCTCGATGGTCACGCCGATATGGTTCGCCTGGCCGGTCAAGTCGGCCGAGAGGTGGTAGTCGGCTTCTGCGGTCTTGAACGCCGGATTGCGCAGGTAGGTCCACAGCACCGTGAACATGCCGAGACGGTGGGCCTCAGCGAAGGCCTCGGACACCTCCTGGATCTGGCGGGTGGCACCGTCGGAGCCGAAGTAGATCGTCGCCCCCACGCCAACCGCGCCCAGGTCGAAGCACTGCTGGACGTCGGCGAAGAGGATCTGGTCGGCCTTGGCGGGGTAGGTGAGCAGCTCGTTGTGATTCATCTTGACGATAAAGGGGATCTTGTGAGCGAAGCGCCGTGCAAGGATGCCGAGGCCCCCGAGAGTTGTGGCGATGGCGTTGCAGCCCCCCTCGATCGCAAGCTCGCAGAGATTGACCGGATCGAAGTAGGCGGGGTTCTTGGCGAAACTCGCGGCAGCCGAATGCTCGATGCCCTGGTCGACCGGCAAGATCGAGACGTAGCCGGTCCCACCGAGGCGACCATGGTTATAGAGCGTCCCGAGATTGCGCAGGACAGGCGTTGGCCGGTCGCTCGCAATGGTCACCCGGTCGATGAAGTCGGGCCCCGGGAGCACGAGCTGCTCGGCGGTGACGGTCTTGCAGGTGTGCCCAAGCAACGCGTCCGCATCGTCCCCGAGAAGCTTTTCGATGTCCACCATCGCCGTCCTCCTTCAATACTCCCGAAAACCGCCGCACGCCGAGCCTATCGCCGCTTGGGCCGTAGCTCCGTTGTGACGCACCGGTCCCGAACAAGTCGATGTAAGTGAACACGGACGGTTGGCGCGCTGCCGAGCGCACGGGCGCTGTGGACGACTACGTCAGCGCAACGAGGCGCTCGGCGGCGTCGTAGGAGTCCGGATCGTGACGCACGATCCGGAGGAAGTACTCGCGTGCACGCGAGACGTCGCCGGCCCTCTCGTAGATATCCGCAAGCGCGTACCAGAGCCGCAGGTGCCGCTGGGCCGGATGAGCGACGGAGGGAGCGGGAGCGAGCACCTCGATCGCCCCGGCCAAGTCTCCTCGATCGGCCTTGGTGCCTGCGAGGACAAGCCGTCCCTCCACCAGGACGTCCGGCGATGGCGACGAGCGGCGGAGCTCGTCGTAGATGGCCTCCACCCGGCGATGGTGGCCCATGGCCCTATGGCAGTCTGCGATAACAGGGTGCTGGTCGAAAGACCCGGTGAGGCGGTGGAGCTCTTCAAGCTGGCGGGCTGCCTCCCGCCACCGCCCGAGCCTGTAGAGGGTCAGGCCGTACAGCTCGCGAACGGTCGCCGACGAAGGAGCGACGTCGACAACCGCACGCACCTCCCGCAGGGCCTGCTCGTAGCGATCGTGCGCGTAGGCGTTCGCCGCCAACTCCACACGGGCCGCAAGCCGCGAGCGGTCGACGCCCGAAACATCGACAAGCTCGCCCGTGACAGCCGCTGCAAGGTCGCCGGCACTCTCGAGGTTGCCTCGTTCACTCCGGCGGGCCTGTGCGACGCTCCTCTTCTCCAGCGCGTCTGGCCCGACTGGAGATCCGACGACCTCTGACCAAGGCGCCTGATGGAAGGTCGTTCCCCGTTCGCCTCCTTCGGGCGCATGTTCACCGCGATCCCGGCGTGCTCGGTCATCACCGCGCCCGTCGCCACCCCGGCGGAAATCGCCACCACGGCCTTCACCCCGGCGGAGGTCG
>JAJZBS010000195.1 GCA_021851885.1 Actinomycetes bacterium
GACGAGCTCCAACCTGAGCATCTTCTCCTGCTGCCGTTCCAAAAGGCGGCTCAGATCCCCCGGTCGCCGTGAAGAGAGGCTCTGTCCTCACTATGCGGGGACGAACAAAACGCTGCCGCCTGCGTTGGCGAGCTTGCGCAAGTTGTGGCAAATGACGTGGAGCGTCCACTCGCCCTTCGCTCCGGCGAGGCCGCGCGGGCGGAGCTGGCCGGCCGCCTGGCGAACCTTCATCTGCCCGAAGGCCGGCTCGACGATCGCCTTTCTGCCCGCGTAGTCGGCGCGTCCCTTCTTCGTCCGGGGCCACCGAGCCATGCGTTCGCGTCGTGTCGCGTTCTTCGGGACCGGTCCGCGTGGTGTCTCTTGGAACTTCTCGCCGTGGCGTTGCCGCCCGGTCGCACAGAGGACATCGGGACCCAGGTCTTCTGTGGCTTCGAGGTTGTCCTCCGAGCCATAGCCGGCATCGGCGAGGGCCGTCTTCACGGAGCCCTCGATGCCTGCGGCGGCGAGGTTCTCCTTCGTCTTCTCGATCATCGGGACGAGCTCGTCGATCTCGGTGGCGGCCTGGGTAACGTTTGCCGCGAGCACGACTTGGTGGGCCTCGTCGACCATGGCCCGTGCGTTGTAGATGTAATCGAAGCCGTGGTTCGTCTTCATGATGCGGGACTCGGGGTCGGTGAAGTTTCGTTGGGCGGAGGGCTTCGGCACCGGCTTGCCCAAAGCGGCCTCGGCGGCGGCGGTGACCTCTCCCCCGGTCTTTCCCGCCTTCTCGGCCTTCTCGCGCGCCTCTCGGTGGACGTCCGTCAGACCGTGCCAACTCCAATTCGCTCGTGGACGCTCTGTCGCGCGACGTCGACAAGATCCATCGCAGCGTCGCTCGACGCGAGGCACCCTGATTATCGGCGCTACGCGACCAAGTGGGGAGAGCGGCCTGGTGCCACAGATACGAGGAGCGAGGGCCCCGAGGGCCCACCCCTGCCGACGGAGCTCGTCGAGGGCAACCTTCGCTTGCTCTCGAGTGAAGCTGACGGCTCGGGCGTCGCCTGTGCATTAACGTTCTGTTGACAAGGGAGTTCCCCGCCCTTGGCCGAGGTCGCTGTGCACCAGGACTTTTGGTGGAGGCGAAGGTGTCCGGTTCCATGACTTAGTGGACACCATGTCCCAGGACATCGTGGACACCTGCTCAGGTGGTGTCCATGGATCGTGCCCGCTATGCCGTCGACGCAGTCCTGATCGAGGGCCGGTCCATCCGGTCGGTGGCCGGGCAATGCACCCGCCGGTTACGGCACCCGCCGGTTACGCCCGGCCGAAGCGAGGCCATCTGGCTGTTCCATACTATGTTGTGTTCCGGTATCTCCGGAACGGCTATGATCGTGCGACACAGCGACCAGGAGATGAGACATGGCCGCCAGCCTTCCGAGCCAGGCCCAGACGCTTCGAGTCGTCGAGGGCATCGCTGGCGAGAGCCTGCCCCCCGCGTGGTCGCTGCGCTTTGAGCGAGGGCCGAGAGACAGGCGTGGCCGGGTGGGCGCTTTGTGGACGCTCGCCTCCCCCGACGGGGTCGAGACCACCTTCGCGGTGGAGGTTAGACGCTCCATCCTCGGCCGCCAGCTCGACGAGGTGCTGGCCGACCTCGCCGCCTCCCGTGGCCGCCCGCTGATCGCCGCTTCCTACATCGGGCCAACGCTGGCGCGCAGGCTTGCCGATCGGGAGGTGAGCTTTATCGACACCACCGGCAACGTGCGTTTCGTCGCCAGCCGGCCGGGCCTGTTCGTCGAGCGGCAAGGAGCGACAAAGGACCCCTGGCCGCAAGCGGACGTGCTCCAGTCGCTGCGCGGCCGGGCAGCGGGGCGCGCTCTGCGGGCACTGGTGGACTTTCCTCCCCCCTACGGGGTGCGCGCCCTCGCCAAGCGCGCCTCGGTGTCACTGGGGTCGTTGTCGCGCACCCTCGAACTGCTCGACCGGGAGGGCCTCGTCAAGCGCGCTCCCCGCGGCGAGGTTGAAGGGCTGGACTGGGAGGCGGCCATTCGGCGCTGGAGCCAGGACTACGCGTTCTCCCGCTCCAATCAGATCAGCCCCTACCTCGACCCCCGCGGCATCGCCTCCTTCGCCGAGCGGCTCGCCGGGACGCGCTTGGCCTACGCGGCGACGGGGGCGTTTGCCGACCAGTCCTACGACCCCGTCGCTCCGGCCCGCCGAGTCGCGCTCTACGTCGCCGACCCGCTCGGCGCTGCCGAGACGCTGAAGCTGCGAGCGGCCGATTCCGGGGCCAACGTCGTCCTGGTAGAGGCGTTCGATCCAGTCGTCTTCGAGCGAACCACCCGGCGGGACGGCCTGACGGTGGTGGCGGCGTCGCAGCTGGCGGTCGATCTGCTGACAGGGCCGGGGCGCGAACCCTCCCAAGGCGAAGAGATGATCTCCTGGATGCGCGCCAACGAAGATGCCTGGCGTGCGTGACTCCCTCTACGTCCGGGCTCGGGCTGGGTTGCTCGACGCAGCCGAGGCACTGGCCACCCACCTCGACGCGATGGTCTTGGTCGGCGCCCAAGCGGTCTATATGCACACCGGCGACTCCGATCTGGCGGTGGCCGAGTACACCACCGACGCCGACCTCGCCGTCTCGCCCGTCGAGCTCGCCGCTGCCCCGCTGCTGGGCGACCTCCTCGTGGCCTCCGGGTTTTCCTGGCGCGACCAGCCCGGATCATGGCTGAGCCCCGGCGGGGTCTCCGTGGACCTCCTGGTGCCCGAATCCCTGGCCGGCCCGGGTAGCCGCGGCGCTCGCCTCGGCCCACATGGCAAGCGCGTCGCGCGAAGGGGCTCGAAGCTGTCCTGGTCGACCGGGAGCGCCACATCATCGTCGCGCTCGAAGTGGCCGATGAGCGGCACCACCTCGCCGGACTCCGCCGACGAGACGCCAACCGGTGATCGCTTGACTCCACCCCCGAAGGCCGGTTAATGCGCAACCTGCTCACGCGCGTCCCGAAGGCCGCCCAGGCGATGGTGGCGACGCTTGTGCGGACGATCTTCGCCCAGCCCGACGCCACCCAGGTCCACGCCCAGTTCAACCGCGTCGTCGACCAGCTCCTCACCCAGTTCCCCGCAACCGCCGAGTTCCTCGTCGACGCCGAGGCCGACCTGCTGGCGTTCTCCTCGTTCCCGCCCGAGCACTGGCGTCAGATCTGGTCTAACAATCCACAGGAGCGGCTGAACAAGGAGCTGCGGAGGAGGACCGACGTCGTCGGGATCTTCCCGAACCGCGCCGCCTGCATCCGCCTCGTCGGCGCGGTCTTGGCCGAGCAGCACGACGAGTGGGCCGTCCCCCGGCGCTACATGAGCCCCGAGAGCCTCGCCAAGGCGCGGGTGCGGGTCCTTCCCGGCGGCGCCATCGACGCGAAGGAGGTGGCAACGGCGGCGGAGCTGGAGGCCGTCAGTTAGGAACACGATCCACGGTTGGTGTGGTGGTCGTCATACACCACTCGGCCGGACTTGACCGGATGCTTCAGCGAGGGCCGGGACTTCTCGTGGCCAAAATCAGGGACTTCTCATGGCCATCAGCTGGGACTTCCTGTGGCCAAAACCGGGGACTTTCTCGTGGCCATTCACACTTGCGGTGTCCGGTGCCGGTCGCTTTCGCGAGCAGTGCCGCGCCGATCACCGCGACCTCGTCGACCCTGCGGAGAAGCCAGACGTCGGGGAGCAGCACCGATGTCTTCGCGCAGAGTGAACAGCGT
>JAJZBS010000196.1 GCA_021851885.1 Actinomycetes bacterium
TTTCGGTCGGGCATGTGTGCTGCGGATCGCTGAAATTCCCCACTGACGATCACTGAAATTCCCCACCCTTGAGCAGGGCGGTGGGCCCCCAGAAGGGTCCACCAAACCGGCTGGGGGCTCCCCGACGCTGATGGTTCCAGCCAACCAGCGCGAGGAGCCCCTGACCATGTTCTCAAGGAGTGAAGACGTGGAAGCAGATGCCTTGAAGAAGAGGGGATGGTCGATCTCGGCCATCGCCCGCCACCTCGAGCGGGACCGCAAGACGGTCCGCTCCCATTTGAACGGCGAGCGGGTAGCCGGCGTGCGCCGGTCGTCTGCGCCGGACCCGTTGGCGCCGTTCGTGCGCTACGTGTCCGCCCGGTTCGTCGATGATCCACACGTGTGGGCGAGCGCCCTCTACGACGAGGTCGTCCCGCTCGGCTACCCGTGCTCGTATCCGAGCTTCGTTCGCCAGGTGCGCGTCGCGGGCCTGCGCCCGCACTGCGAGGCGTGCGACGGGGTGAACGGCCGCGAGACCACCGAGATCGACCATCCACCAGGCGAGGAAATTCAGTGGGACTGGGCCGAGCGCCGGCGCGCGCCGTGGGGCGCCACGTCCTATGGCCTGCTCGGCACGCTGTCGCACTCGGGACGCACCCGCGAGGTGCTGACCGAGTCGATGGACCAGGCCCACCTCATCGAGGCGATCGACGGGGTGCTGCGCCGGCTGGGCGGCACCGCGCGCAAGTGGCGCACCGACCGCCTCGCCACGGTGATCAAGCCCGGCACCGCCGATGTGCAGGCGTCGTTCGCTCCGGTGGCGAAGCACTATGGGGCCATCATCACGCCGTGCCCGCCCCGGCGGGGGAACCGCAAGGGCGCGGTGGAGTGCGGGGTGAAGTTCATGTGCGGCCGGTGGTGGCGCACGATGACGGCGACGAACCCCGAGGACGCGCAAGTGAGCCTTGACCGGTTCTGGTCCACGACAGGAGACGCCCGCCTCCGCCCGCCCGGCCGCTACATGGATCCCGGCGACTTCGCCCCGGGCGAGCGGCCGGTGTGGCCGACGGTCGGCGAGCTGGCCGAGGCCGAGGAACTGATGGCGCTGCCTTCAATGCCTTATCCGGCGGCCGTCGAGGTGGCCCGAACCGTCGACGACCGGGCGTCGGTGGCGTTTCGGGGGAACCGGTACTCGACGCCGCCGGGGTTGACGGGCACAGAGATGACGCTGCGCCACCGCCTCGGATCGGGCGCCCTCGACATCGTGGCCCCCGGCGGCCTGGTGCTCGTCACCCACCGCCTGGCCGTGCCTGGAGCAGGGGCGATGGTGCGCACCCCCGAGCACCGCGCCGCCCTCGAAGCGGCGGTGCTCGGCCAGCTCACCACCGCCCGGCCTTGCGACCGCAAGGCCAACAAACCGCCCGGGCCGGCCGCGCTCGAGGCCCGGGCGGAGCTGCTTGGATCGGGCGGCGAGCCGACGGTCGACCTGGAGCGGCTCGCCGAGGTCGTCGCGCTCGCCTTCCCCGGCGCTTCCGACGACGCCGACGGGGAGGTGTCGGCATGAGTGCGGGATCGGACTATCAGCGCCTCCGGGCCCACCTGGCGTTCTTGCGCATGGGGGCCGCCGCCGAGGCGCTCCCCGGGCTTCTCGACGAGGCGCGCGCGGCCAAGCTCACCAACTCCGAGTTCCTCGAGCGGTTGCTCTGCGTCGAGGTCGACGCCGTCGACGAGCGCCGCCGGGCGAGTCTGACCCGCTTCGCCGCGCTGCCCAGCCCGTTCACGTTGGCCGACTTCGACTTCTCGGCCCAGCCGTCGGTCGACAAGAAGCTGATCGACGAGCTCGCGACGTTGCGCTTTGTCGAGGACGCCACCAACGTGCTGTTGATCGGACCGCCCGGCGTCGGCAAGACGATGTTGGCCGTCGGACTCGGCCACGCCGCGGTGGCCGCCGGCATGCGCGTCCACTACACGACCGCGGCGGACCTCGCGGCGCGCTGCCACCGCGCCGCGCTTGAGGGCCGGTGGGCGACGACCATGCGCTTCTATGCTGGACCTCGGCTCCTCATCGTCGACGAAGTGGGCTACCTGCCGTTGCCCGACGAGGCCGCCGCCGCGCTGTTCCAGGTTGTGAGCCAGAGATACCTGAAGGGCTCCATCGCGTTGACCACGAATTTGGGCATCGCCAGTTGGGGGAAGGTCTTCAACGGCGACGCCATGGTCGCCGCCGCCATGCTTGACCGGCTGTTGCACAGAAGCGTCGTCGTCGACATCACCGGGGACAGCTATCGGATGCGCAGCCACCGGGCCCGGGCCGACAAGGTCCGCAAGGCCGTGGCGGCCGGGTCATGACAAGCCTGATCGCCTGTCCTGTCTGCGCTGCGCCCGGCTCACCGACTCAAGAGGAGGCGCCCGCCACCACCTGACCTACACTCACCCCAAGCCCGCCGCCCCGCTCAACACCTGGGGAATTTCGGTGATCGAGTCTGGGGAGAGTTCAGCGATCCCTACCACCGCCGTTCGACTGCATAGGGCAGCGTAAGGCGCGCCCTAGGGCATGCCCTACTCAGCGGCAGTCACGCTTCATAGAGAGACCGGGGAAGGCATCTATGCCTCCAACAGAATCACCGTTTCTCGCGAGGTCGGGATCGAGCTGTACCTCGCCCGCTGCTGAACGGCGACTCCTTTTCGGCGCGCCATCCACAAATCCTTGACCGTGAAGCCCTTGGAGTCAGCGATCTCGGCGATCAGAAGGTCTGTGGGTAACGCCTGACCGGCGAAGACTTGTGTACCGACGACGACACCTACCGGTGCTCCTGGTCGCATACAGGTGGCCAGACCAGAGAGAACGGAACTCATATCCTCGAAGTAGCCGGCAATCATTCGGAAGGTGCGCCCGGTCTGGTCGCCGACTCTCTTGCTTGCCAGCAGGCTGGCGAGGAACTCGTCTAGGGCATGGCTTGCAACGGTGCGCGCCTCCGGCCACGTTGCTTCGAGATGAGACCGGAGTTGAGCACGTCGTAGCTCCTTGAGCTGACTTCGATCAGCCACGAAGCCGAAACCCAATTCGAGCTGGTAGTTAGCGGTGTAGTCGTAGCGGTTGGGATAGGGAGGCGAGAAGATGCATACATCGAAGTCGGCGTCGTTACCTACGACGGCGGGAAGGCATCGCGCATCGCCGATGACAGCTCGACTTTCCCGTGGCGGCCGTGGATGTTGCGCGGCGTCAGCTTCAAGTTGACTCAGGCGGTCGAGGAAGGCTGTGAGCACCTGGTTGCGGGTCCTCCTGGTCTGGTAACGACCCCGGCGACCCTCGCTGTGAGCGCGTCGTCGCAAGGAGGTACCGTCCTTAGTCGCCTGCGATACGTGCTCCACGATGAATAACAGGGCCAGGCGCACCATGTCGCGCTCCGTGCCTGGGGGAAGACGCTTGATCGCCCGGTGGAGTCTGGTCAGTTCAGCCAGAGCGGCTGGCGTGAAGGCCCAGTTTCGGACTGGAAAGTCTGGGAAGTCCCCCACATCGACTGGCCTGGCCGCCTGGACTCGGCGCGCGTGGCGGCGGACTAGGTCCCAGTCGGCCAGTGGCGCGCGAAGCAAAGCATCTGCTGTGAAGGCGGCGAAGGGCAATAGGTCGACTCCGACGGCGCCGAGGCCTCGCTCGGCCGCGACAAGGAGGCTGGTACCGGCTCCAGCAAAGGGATCGAGGAGAATTCCCTGC
>JAJZBS010000050.1 GCA_021851885.1 Actinomycetes bacterium
GCGACAGGTTGTGTTCACGGCGGGGGCGACAGAGGCGGCGAACGCCGCAATATTCGGCGCCGTGGCCCGGGCAACTGGTGATCCCGTTGGGGCGAAGGCGGCCGGAACAGGCCCGCCCCCGCGCACGGCGGCCAGTCCGCCGGTGGTCGTCTGCGCAGCCGTTGAGCACTCCTGCGTCCGCGATCCCTCACGACGTTGGGGCGCGGTAAGGGAGCCGACCGTCGACGCAGAGGGGCGCATCGACCCCGGAAGCGTCGTTGCGTCGCTTGACGACCTCGCGCGGGCACCGGTCGGCCGGGCGCCGGTCGGCCGGGCGCCGGTCGGCCGGGGGCACGTCGGCCGGGGGCACGTCGCGCCGTCGCCCTCCACGATCGCAGAGGACCTTGCCGCAGCCGGTGGCCCGCTCGCGCTCGTCAACTGCCAGTGGGCGAACCACGAGGTCGGGACGATCCAACCGGTGGCCGAGATCGTCGCCGCCTGCCGGGGGCACTCGATACCCGTTCACGTCGACGCCGCCGCTGCGGCCGGCCATGTGCCGATGGACCTGGGTGCTCTCGACGCCGACTTCGTCTCGGTGAGCTCCCACAAACTGGGTGGTCCCCCCGGTGCCGGCGCCCTCGTCATCCGTCGTGGCCTGCGCGTCGACCCCCTCGTGATCGGCGGAGATCAAGAACGCGGCCGGCGGGCCGGCATGGAGAACGTGGTCGGCATCGTCGGGTTCGGCGCGGCGGCCGCCGCCATCGAGCACAGGGGAGTGGGCGGGGAGGCAGAGGTTGCGCGAAAGCAAACCGAGCGCGCTGTGGCGGCCGCCCTCGCCGTCGGCGGCGTCCGGACTTTCGGCGCGAGCGACGACCGGCTCCCCCACGTCGTATGCCTCGGGATCAACGACGTCGAGCCCGAGGCGGTCCTGCTCGGCCTCGATCAGGAGGGCGTCGCCGTGCACTCGGGCTCCGCGTGCTCCTCCGAGGCGCTCGAGCCGTCACCGGTGCTGGCGGCGATGGGGGCCGACGCCGACCACTCGCTGCGGGTGTCGGTCGGATGGTCGACAACCGACGCCGACGTCGACGCCTTCTGCGCCGCCTTCGCACGCGTCGTCGGGCGCCTGCGCGCTCTCGCCGGCTGAGTGCCGGGCCTCACCGGCCGAGTGCCGGGCCTCACCGGCCGAGTGCGGCGGGCACCGGTTCGTTGGCAGTGCGGAACGCACCGGTGATGACCGGGCGCGCTGCGCGGACAGCCGATGCGGGCGGATGCAAGGCGAGGAACAAGCGGAACTGCGTGACGGCGTCGCCGACGTCGCCGACGTCTTGGTAGAGGACCGTCCCGAGGAGAAGGTGCCCTTCCGGCGCCTGGGGGTCGAGGGACACGGCTTCGGCAATCTGCTTGCGTCCCGCTGCGGCCACGGCCTTGTTGCCGGTTTGGTTCCCTGCCAACCGCTCGAGCCATCCGCTTCCGAGAAGGGCTGCCGGGTCGGCGGGATCGAAGGCGAGCGCCTCTTGGTAGGTCGCCAGCGCTTGCGCCTGCTTCCCCTCGCTCGATAGGACGTTCGCCTGCGCGACAAGCCGGCCTGCTCGCTGGGTCGTCGACAACGAGAGCCCGCCCGACACCGACTCGCCGGGAAGGCGGCTGCCTGTCGAGGTAGCGACGATGACGACGGCCCCGATCGCGAAGACCACGAGCCCTGCGACGACACCCCGCACCCGCCAGATCCTCCGCTTGCGCGCCCGGTCGGCGCTGCCCTCGCTCGACCTGGCCGGAGCCGTCCCGGCACGTTGACGCAACGCTGCCGTCGCTGCACGGTCGTCGCCGGCACGGTGATCGCGGCCGGGTCCGCCGCTGCGAGCGGGCCGGCCAGGAGAACCTGGATCGCCGCTCGCAGAGCGCATGCGCTCTGCGACGCGCGCCACATAGCGTTCTCGCAGAGCGAGATAGTCCTCCTCGGCAAGCTCGCCGTCCGCATGTTCGCGTTCGAGGTCCTGGAGGGAACGCATCAACTCAGCAGTGGTCGTATCCTGCGTTCTCCCCGCCGTCTCCAGCGTCTCCTCGGCGATGGCGTCGTCGGCGGCCGCGGCGACATCTGCACCGGCCACGGAGGCCGGCGCTTGCGCACCGCCGGTCTCCACCGCGTCGCCGGGAGTCACGGTCACCCGTCTCCCGCCGGCGACGGGGACGCTGCCTGGGATGAAGACGCCGATGCGGCAGCATCGGCGGCGGAGGCAGTGGCAGCAGCGGCGGCGGAGGCAGCGGCGAGGGCGCCCTCGACAGCTGCGCGCTCGTCGTCGGTGACCTCAGGCGTGAAGCCGGCGCGCGAACGGCGGACGAAGACGATCCCGAATCCGGCAAGAGCGGCGATGCCGCCAAGAATCGGGAGCAGCCAGACGAGGATGTCGACCCCTCCCGACGGGGGGGTCAGCAGGATCGATTCCCCGTAGCGGCTGACGAGAAAGGACTCGATGGCACTCGCGCTTTGCCCTTCGTCCACACGTTTGCGCACGATCTGGCGGATGGCGACAGCGGTCGAGGCGTTCGACTGGGCGGCCGAAAGGCCGGCACAGCTCGGGCAGCGCACCGCGCCGTCGATCTGGGCGGCCCGTTGTGCAGGGCTGAGCGGCGCGCCCACGGGCCGTGCCCCCACGGCGAGCGCCGCGGCGGCGGCGAGGGCGAGGACGACCCAGGCGGCGAGCACGGCACGCTCGTGCCCGGACCGGCGACTCGTGGTCCTCTTCGGTGCTGGCGTCATAGGCCTTCGGCCTTCGCCCGCGCGACAAGCTGGTTGAGCAGCGTCGTCGTCACCGCGTAGGTGTGGGCGATGACGACGCCGTCGGGCGCGATGAGGAAGCTCTCCGGTGGAGCACGCACGCCCCAGTCAAGCGCGATCGCGCCTCCAGGGTCGGGTAGAGCCGGCCAGGTCGAGCCTGTGGAGGCGAGGAAGTGCGCGGCGTTCGTCGCCGAATCGTCGAAGACGACTCCGACGACCGCAACCCCGTTGCGCCCTTGGTGTTCATACGCAAAACGAACGAGGTCCGCCTGCTCCTCCTGGCAGGGCGGGCACCACGACGCGAAGAAGTTGAGGACGACGAACCGGCCCCGGAAGCTGGCCAGAGACAGCCTCTTCCCCGCAAGCGTGGTCCCGATCGTGCGCGGCGCCGCCTTGCCGACGAGCGGGCTGTCGACGGCGCTCAGATCGGCGGGGGCTCGCGTCGCCAGGACGGCGACCAGGACGGCGACGGCGAGGCCGACCGCGAGGGCGATCCAGCGGGTGGGGTGACGGGGACGGGACATAACCGTTGTGCCGATCAGTTCGGGCGGCTAGAGGCATTGCGCCTGTCGCGTCTGTCGGGAACAGCGGCGAGGAGGGCGCCTGCGAGCATGATCCCGCCGCCGACCCACAACCACATGACGAGGGGCTGGACGACGATCCCGATCATCGCCGTGCCGTCACGCCTGTGCGGGAGGGCGGCAACGGTCAGATAGACGTCGTCGAAGGGGCCAGAGTCGACAGAAGGGGTCCCGACGCCTTCTGTGTTGGCGCCGTACTGGCTCACAGCCGGCAGGTACGGCCCGCGACCGTCGACGAGAATGGCCTCTTCGACGGCCGAGTGGCTGGGCGTCGATACGTAGCGCAGGCCGACATAGGTGAACGTGTGGCCGTCGAAGGTGGCCGAGTGACCGGGTGTCATGGCGACCTGGCCCCGGTGCCCGTAGGAGGAGGCCGCGGCAAAAGCGACGGCCACGATGACGACCCCGACGTGGACGACCATCCCCCCGCCGCGGCGCCCGGCCAGGGCGCGTAGGGGTGCCGTCCAGCGCCTGCTCGCATCGCGGCGGAGCTCGCCCCGGAAGAGCAGCGCAAGTTGGCGCAGGGCCGCGGTCACCGCGAAAGCGCCGAAACCGAAGGCAACCAGGTCCCCGAAGCCGCGTACGCCGGCGACGACGCACGCAACGATGACAAACGCACCGGTTGCCGCCGGGACGAGGAGGCGGTCGCGCATCATGTCCTTCGAAGCTTTGCGCCAGGGGAGCGCCGTCGCGATGCCCATCATGAGCAGGATCGCCAGACCGATCGGCTGGGTCATCTCGACGAAGTACGGACGGCCGACGCTGACTTGGCGGTTCTGGAGCGCCTGGACGAAGAGCGGGAAGACCGTGCCCAGGAGGACGACGAAAGCGAATCCTGCGAAGAGAAGGTTGTTCACGAGGAAGGCGCCCTCGCGCGAGACGGCCGAGTCGATCCCGACGGGAGTACGCAGCCGGTCACCTCGCCACGCGAGCAGACCGACCGCCGTGGCGACGATCACGCCGAGGAACGAGAGGAGGAACGGACCGAGGTTCGAGTTGGAGAAGGCGTGGACCGACTCGAGGACACCTGAGCGCGTCAAGAACGTCGCAAGAATGGTCAGGGAGAACGTCGCCAACAGCAGGGAGAGGTTCCAGACCCGCAACAATCCCCGCCGCTCCTGGACGATCACCGAGTGCAGGTAGGCGGTTCCCGTCAACCACGGGAGGAGCGCTGCGTTCTCGACGGGGTCCCAACCCCAGAAGCCTCCCCAGCCAAGCACTTGGTAGGACCACCACGCGCCGAGCACGATCCCGATCGTGAGCAGCCCCCACGCCACGAGCGTCCAGCGCCTCGTCTCGACAAGCCACCCCTCACCGACACGCCCGGTCACGAGGGAGGCGACGGCGAAGGCGAAGGGGATCGTGAAGCCGACGAAACCCGCGTAGAGGATCGGCGGGTGGAACGCGATCAGGGGGTTGTCCTGGAGCAGCACGTTCGGGCCGAGCCCGGACGTCGGTGCCGGGCCGCTGACGGTTCGGAACGGATCGGCCGGGCCGGCCATGAGCATGAAGAAGAAAGCGGCGACCACGTAGACGACGAGGGTCGCCCAGGCGACGAGGGGATCCTCTGCCCGGCGCCGGAAATGGTGGACCATGATCGCCATCCACGCGGCGACCATGAACGACCACAGGAGGATCGACCCAGACAAGGCCGACCACAGGCCCGTGATGTCGTAGAGAAGCGGGGTATGCCTGCTGTTGTTCTGCGCGACGAACACGATCGAGAAGTCGTGGGTGATCAACGCACGCTCCATCGCCACCACGGCGACGACGGCCCCGGCCAGGATGAGCCACGCGTAGATGCGCGCGCTGCGCAGGGTCTGCGGCTTCTTGCGGGCGAGCCCCCACCCATTGGCACCAATGCCGCCGACTGCCGCGAACAGGCCGAGGAGCACCCCAGCGTGCCCGAGGGCCGCGTTCACTTCTGCTGCTCAGGCTGTGGTGCCGCGTTCACCTTGGTCTGTGACGCCGCCTTCGCCTTGGACTGCGACGCCGTGGTCACCTCGGGCGTGTAGACGTTGCCGTGCGCGACCATGATCTGCTGGCTGTCGAAGTAGTCCGCGCCCGCCTGGAAGTGGCCCACGACGATCACGGGAGCGTTAGGCCCGAACAGCTGGGGCGGGCAGCACGGCGCGTGCACCTCCTCGGTGACGCCGTTCGCCGTCACGGCAAAAATGCTCGTCGTGCCCGTCCGGTGGATCGAGCGGGGATCGACCTTCCCTTCGATGCGAATGACCTGGGAGCCGAGCGAGGTTCGCTGGGCCACGGCCTGGTTCACCGGCATGTCGTAGCTGAGCGCATTGCCGAGGCCCTCGTAGAGGACCGCTCCGAGCGCGGCGGCAAGCACGATACCCACGATGAAAAGCCGGCGCGCGGGCGCGCGGCCACTCACAGCTGCGCGCCGCCGCCGCGCCACGGCCCCGAGCGCCGACGGATCCCAAGGCGCCGCGCGCGGCGCCATAACAGCGCACCGTAGACGGCGATCACCCCGAGAGCGATCGTGTAGCCGGCGTCGACGTACCCCACCGTCAGGCCTTCGCCCCGACGATCCCGGCGGTCCCACCCTCCAAGCGCCGCTCGGCGACTGCGGCCGCGAGCGCGACGTCTTCGGTGGCGTCCTTTGCCGCTGCGATCCTGTAGCGCATAGCGAGCAGCCAACCGTAGACGAGTGTGAAAGCGATGAACCCGAGCATCAGCGTCCAGGCCATCGATCCGTGAATCGTCGGGTTGAGGTCGGCGTTGAGAACAGACGGTGCCTGGTGGAGGGTGCGCCACCACAGGACGGAGAAGTGGTCGACGGGCACATCTGCGAAAGCGATCAAGGCGGCGATGGCCGAGCGCTTCCCCCGGCCCGGCATGGAGCCGGGGACCTGGCGGAGGGCGAGATATCCGATGTAGAGAAGCTCGAGCAGGGCCGTCGACGTCAGGCGCGCGTCCCACGTCCACCACACTCCCCAGGTGGGGCGCCCCCAGATCGACCCGGTGATCAGCGTGAGGGCACCGAAGACAACACCGATCTCGGCCGATGCCCCTGCGAGGCGATCCCAGAAGGCGGAGCGGGTCCGCGGCCACAAGTACAGGGCGCTCGCCAGTGCGGTCACACCAAGGGCGAGATAGGTCACCCAGGCGATCGGCGGGTGGATGTAGAGGAGGCGCACCAAGTTGTGCTGGAAGGCGTCCGGCGGCGTCACCCACAGGCCCAACCAGACCGTGAACGCCACTGCCATGGCAGCCGCCACCCCAAGAGCCGTGACGGCGCCCGACCCGCTCCGCGTCCTCGACTCTTCGGTCATGACGCCTCCAGGAGCGGTCCGAAGGCCAAGAGGCCGAGAGCGCTGTAGACGATCGCGAAGAGCGCGAGCAGGCGCAGCCATGGCATCCCGTTGGCCAGGTGACCCGTCAATGCCGCGTCCCAGGTCTTCGTCCCGGCCAGGAGCACGGGCACGACGACCGGCAACAGGAGCAGCGGCAGCAGCGTCTCGCTCACCCGCAACCCGGAGGCGATCGCTCCGTAGGCCATGCCCGCGGCTGCAATCCCGACTGTCCCGAGGGCGCTCGCGCCGAGAACGAGCCCGACACCGCTCATGTGCGCCCCGTAGAGGACGACGACGCCTGCCCCCACGACCACCTCGAGGGCGGCGAGCTGGACGACGACGGCAGCTGCCTTCCCGAGGAAGATCCCCGCCGGGTCGAGACCGGACAGGCGAAGCCCGTCCCGGGCCCCGTCGGCCGACTCGATCGCGAAGCTCCTCTGGACTGCGAGGACTGCGGAGAAGAGCACGGCCAGCCAGAACAATCCGGCGGCGGCGCTGGCGAGCGCCTTGCGATCAGGACCCAATGCAAACGCGAAGAGCAGGAGCACGAGGACCGCGAACGGGACAACCTGGTTCACCCCGACGCGAGAACGCAGCTCGATCCTCAAGTCCTTGGCGGCGACGGTCCACGCATCACGCCACATGGGGAACCTCCGCCAACGTGCGCTCGCCGGCCATCCGGCCGTCCGTGCCGTTTGCGTCAAGCGCCCGAGGAGCGGCCGAGCTACCACTGGCGACGACACATCCGCCCGCCATCGTGACGACACGGTCGGCCAAGGCAAGCGATCGCTCGGCATCGTGCGATGCGAGGATCACGGTCGTCCCTGCTGCAGCCGCATTGCGGACGGCCGAGTCGAGGAGGTCGCGGGCGTGCGCGTCGAGGCCCGCGTGAGGCTCGTCCAGCAGCCACAACGGGGCGGCGCGCGCCACCAGCGAGGCCAGGGCGACCCGGCGGCGCTGCCCAGCCGAGAGGCGGCCGACAGGGGTGCGCTGGACGCGCCCGGTGAGCTCGAAGGCCTCCAGGGCACCCGCGGTGCCGGAGCGAGCGAGGCGGGCGCAGCGGAGTGCGAACGCGACGTTCTCGGCCGCCGTCAGGTCGTCGTAGAGGAAGCTGGCATGGCCGAGCAAGGCGACCTTGCGGCGCACGCCGACACGGTCGCGACCCAGGTCGACACCGAGCACCTCGGCCTCGCCCGAGGTCAGCGGGAGGAGCCCGCAACACAGACGCAACAAGCTCGTCTTGCCCGCGCCGTTCGAGCCTTGGACGACCACGACCTCGCCTTCGGCGACGTCAAGATCGACACCGGCGAGGACGGGGAACTGGTCGGCGAGCGCGACCGCGGCGGAGAGATGGGCAGCGAGGGCCATCGGAGATCGCCGTCATGCTACGGGGACCTCCGGGGCGAAAGCCAAGCAGGTGCGCCTCCGGGGTGCACGGCAACCGGCGGCCGGCTCCCTCAGCTGCGTACCGGGTGCAACCCGGCTGATTCCCGTCTACCGCAGCGGCGTCCCGGCGGCTTCCCGCCTCCGCCGACCCGTCCCGGTGGCCGTGCCGGTGGCGCCTGGGCTGTGCGGGAGGGGCCGCTCAGCGGTGCTCTGCAGCGACGAGCTCTATGTCGGCGTCGACCATCTTGGCGACGAGCTCGGCGAAGTCGACCTCCGGGCGCCACCCGAGCCTCTCCCGGGCGAGCGTGGCGTCCCCGACGAGGATGTCGACCTCTGCGGGCCGGAAGAAGCGCTCGTCGACGACGACGTGCTCCTGCCAGTCGAGACCAGCGTGCCCGAAAGCGAGCTCGCAGAGCTCGCGCACGGGATGGGTCTCTCCCGTCGCGACGACGAAATCACACGGCTCGTCCAGCTGGAGCATGTGCCACATGGCGCGGACATAGTCGGGCGCGTACCCCCAGTCCCGGCGGGCGTCGAGATTCCCGAGAGGCAACTTCTCGTCAAGCCCGGCTTTGATTCGGGCGACACCGTGGGTCACCTTGCGCGTGACGAACTCCATTCCCCGGCGCGGGCTCTCGTGGTTGAAGAGGATCCCGGACGACGCATGCATGCCGTAGCTCTCGCGATAGTTGACGGTGATCCAGTGCCCGTAGACCTTGGCCACTCCATAAGGACTCCGCGGATAGAACGGCGTCGCCTCGCTCTGCGGCACTTCCTTGACCTTGCCGAACATCTCCGAGGAGCTCGCCTGGTAGAACCTGATCTCCGGATTGGTGATCCGGATAGCGTCGAGCAGGCGCGTGACGCCGAGCGCCGTCGTCTCCCCCGTCAGCACCGGCTGGCTCCACGACGTCTGGACGAAGGACTGCGCTGCGAGGTTGTAGACCTCGTCGGGCCGGTGCTCGCGCAAGACGCCGATCATCGACGCCTCGTCGAGGAGATCGCCGGTGACGAGCGTCATACGGTCCTGGATGTGAGCGATGCGCTCGAAGTTCAGCGTGCTCGAACGCCGCATCATCCCGACCACTTCGTACCCGCGTTCGAGCAGGAACTCGGCGAGATAGGAGCCGTCCTGACCCGTCACACCTGTAATCAACGCACGCCGTGCCATGGTTACGCCTCGCTCTCCTATCGCCCTTTCCAGACCGGAGCACGCTTGGCGGCGAAGGCAGCCATGCCCTCGGCGGCATCCTCGGTCATGGAGGTCACTGTCAGTAGCGCGTGGAGGTATCCGAGCGCTTCGCTGCTGTTCATCCCGAGAACCTGGTAGAAGGCGTCGCGGCCCATCTGCATGACGGCCGGCGACTTCGCCGCGAGCGACTCGGCCAGCGCGTCGACGGAGGCATCAAGTTGGTCCGGCCCGACGACACTGTTGACGAAGCCGATCTGGGCAGCCTCCTCAGCCCCCACGCGCCGTCCGGTGAGGCTCAGCTCGAGGACCTTCTTCGGCGGCATCGAACGTAGCATCGGCACGGTGACCATATAGGGCCACAGGCCCACGTTGATCTCCGGCGCCCCGAACTGGGCGTTCGTCGACGCGACGACGAGGTCGCACGCCAGGGCGAGACCGAAGCCCCCGGCGAGGGCGAACCCCTGGACCCGGGCGATCGTGGGCTTGCCGAGCTCCCACAGCTCCGTGAAGAGGCCCGCCAGTTCCCCCCGGGCTCTGTGGGCGTCGTAGAACCCGGCCGTGGCGACCATGCCACCGAGATCGGCTCCCGCACAGAACGCCTGGTCCCCGGCGCCCGCCAGGACCACAACCCGCACGTTCGCGTCGTCCTTGGCTTGGCGGCAACGGGCACGGAGCTCACCGATCACCTCGAAGGACATCGCGTTGCGCCGCTCGGGACGGTTGATGGTCACACGGGCGACACCACCTTCGACCGTGTACAGGAGCTCGTCCGGCACGCAATGGACGGTAGTCCCTGTGGGCTCGCTACGCTGCATCGGCATCAGTGCGCCGCGCGCCACCATTGCCTTCGTGTCCTTCCGGCTCGGTGGGCAAGACGGGGTCGCCGTCGAGGCGGCCAAGTGGCAACGCGTGCTCGCCGAGCGGGGCTTCGCCACCTTTACGGTCGCGGGAGAAGGTGCACCGGACGTCGTGGTGCCGGGGCTTGCGATGGACGCCCCCTCGCCGCCCGGCGACGCCGATCTGCGTGCTGCGCTGTCTGGCGCCGACCTCGTCGTCGTCGAGAACCTCTGCTCCCTGCCGCTCAATCCCGGCGCCATGGCGTGCGCCGCCCGGGTCCTCGCCGGGCGACCGGCCATCCTCCACCACCACGACCTCCCCTGGCAGCGCCCTGCGTTACGCGGACGTCCCCCTCCCCCGTCCAACCCGGCGTGGCGCCACGTGACCATCAATCGGCGCAGTTCCGAGGAGCTGCGCAGCCGGGGCATCGCGGCCGAGTGCATCTACAACGCCTTCGACACTTCTGCAGGCGTGGGCGACCGGGCCGCGACCCGGGCCGCGATGGGCGTGGATGACGGCGAGCTCCTCGTGCTGCAGCCCACGCGGGCCATTGCGCGCAAGAACGTCCCCAGAGCCGTCGGCATCGCAGAAGCACTCGGGGCGACCTACTGGCTCCTCGGCCCGGCGGAAGACGGTTACGAGCTCGAGCTCGCCGACGTCATCGCCTCGGCCCGGTGCCGAGTCCTGCGCGGCTTTGCGCCGGGCGGGCCTTGCGCCGTCGCCGATGCCTACGCAGCCAGCGACGTCGTGGCGTTCCCATCGACGTGGGAGGGGTTCGGCAACCCCGCCGTCGAATCCGCCGTCTACGGCAAACCGCTCGCGATCGGCGACTACCCGGTCGCAGCCGAGCTCGCCGCCTTCGGCTTTCAGTGGTTCGACGCGCACGACGTGAGCGCCCTCTCGGCATGGCTTGCCGCCCCCGATGCCCACCTCCTCGCCCACAACAAGCGGGTGGCGCGCGAGCACTTCTCGCTCGGGCGACTGGCACAGCAGCTCGACGACTTGATCACCGGCCACTTGGCCGTGGCAGGCTCGGCGGCGACCAATAGTGAACGTGGTGCCTGAGCGAACCGTCATCGTGAACTGTGTCGCCTATACGGGCGACGAGGTCGTCGACGACGCTCTCGTGGAGATTGCCGATGGACGCGTTGCCGGTATCGGCGCCCGCCCGCCCGGCTTCCGCCCTGCCACCGACCGGGGGGCGGGCGTCACCGTGCTCGACGTCGAAGGAGCGATCGTCGCTCCCGGCTTCGTCGACATCCAGGTGAACGGTGGGGGCGACGTCCTGTTCAACGACGAGCCGACTGCCGAGGCCATACGGGCCATCGCCGAAGCCCACGCGCGCTTCGGCACGACGTCGATCGTGCCGACCTATATCACGGGCCCGGTCGAGACGATGCACACGGCCCTCGCGGCGGCACTGCGGGCGCATGCAGAAGACCCGTCCGGGATCCTCGGTGTGCACTTCGAGGGACCGGCGATCTCCCGGCTTCGCTCCGGCGTCCACGATCCCTCTTTCATCCTGGACGCTTTCCCTTTGGAGGTCCTCGCCAAGCTGCCCGGCCCGGGAACGGGCTCGCCGGTGGTGGTGGTGACGCTCGCTCCCGAAGTGGCGGGCATCGAGACAGTACGCGCTTTGCGAGATCGGGGCGTCGTCGTCTCGGTCGGGCACAGCGACGCGAGCTTCGAACAGGCGATGCAGGCGTTCGAAGCGGGGGCGACGTGCGTCACGCACCTGTTCAACGGGATGTCGCCACTCACCGCGCGCGCTCCCGGAGTGGTTGGCGCAGCGCTCGCGGCACCCGGACCATGGGTCGGGCTCATCGCCGACGGACACCACTGCCATCCCGGCGCGTTGCGGACCGCGATCGAAGCGAAACCCGCCAGCCGGTGCATCCTCGTGACCGACGCCATGCCGCCGGCCGGCGGGAGCTTGACCCGGTTCACGCTCGGGCCCTACAGGATCGAGGTGCACGGTGGACGCTGCACCGTGGCAAACGACCCGTCGCCAACCTCGGCGTCCCTGGACTCGGCGGCCTCGCCGACCGCCGATCGCCACCCGAATGTCCCAAAGGTGGCCGGCACCCTCGCAGGATCAACACTCGATATGGCATCGGCCGTCCGCTTCTGCGTCACACATCTTGGTGTCTCGCTGTACGATGCGCTCCGGATGGCCTCGCTCCACCCCTCGCAGCTCCTTGGCCTCGACACGCGGATTGGAAGGATCCGGCGCGGGCACATTGCCAACTTGGTGATCATCGACCCCGCGATGGACGTCGTGGGCACCGTACGCGCGGGGCGCGTCGTTCTCGACAACTGAGAGTTCGGCGCCGCGGGGGCGCCGGGCACAAGGCCCCAGCGGGCGGGTCGGGAACACCGCCTGTCCCCGACCCAAAGCCGCATGCCGGTTCGGCTCCCGCCAACGAGACCAAGTCCCATCGTATGTACGAGAAGTTCCAAGCGCAAACGCGCTTAAGGGTGCACGGAACGAACCATCACCAAGTTGTGCAGTCGTGACCCGTCGCGCGCACGTGCGCCGGGAAGGAACGCCGGATCGCCAAAGGTTTCGAAACCCATTGTCGTGAAGAAGGCGCGGGCCTTCGCATTCTCGGCAAGGGTCTCCAGATGGCAACCCGGCGATTGCAACGAGCGCAACCTCTCCATCCACGTGTCGATCAAGGCGCGGCCGAGGCCCGAGCCCCTGCCCTCACGAAGGATGTCGATATGAAGATGCGCCGGCCACCGGCTGTCCAAGAACGGACCGCGAACCGTCCCGCTTCGGTGTGCGACGTCGGAGACGAAGTCGCGTCCCGCCCTCCAGATCATGCCAGCGGTGCCCGGGCGGAAGGGCAAACCTCGATGGAAGGAGTGCCGCCGCCCAACGTCGGCAGGGTTCCAGGCCTTGCGTGAGTCGACGCAGCCGAGCAGGTAGCCCACGACGCGACCGCCGATCTCACCCACGAATGCCGACTCCGGCTCGCGATCGGTGTAGTAGCCGGTCCACATGTCGGCGAAGCTCTCCTCGTCGCTCCAGTACCAATCAGCCGGCTCTCCCATGAAGCCGGTGACATGGCAGATCCTCCGCACGGCGGCCCGGTCCTCGGTGCGAAATGGTCGGACGACTGCCACGCGGGGGCTCTCCGGCATCACGAGATCCCTCGCGGTGCCATCATCGCGGGCGTGGTGAGCACCGGGGATGGGTCGCGGAGGTTCTCGAGTGGGGCCGTCCCCCTTCTCCCCGTGCCGAGAGAGCTCGCGCTCGAAGCTTCCACGCAAGGCCCGCCCGCGACCTCCTGGCCGGCGGTCACCGTGTCACGGTCCCTCCCGGCGCAGGGATATCGGATCGAGCTTGCGCCCACGTCGGTGAGAATAGGCGCAGGGGACGAAGCCGGGGCCTTTTACGGGCGGTGCACCTTTGACCAGCTCGCGCACTTGGCCACGCGCGGCTGGTTCGGCGGGCGGCTTCCCGTCGGCACCGTCGTCGACTGGCCGGACGTGGAGCGGCGCGGCGTCATGGTTGACGTGTCGCGGGACAAGGTGCCGACGCTGGACACGCTCTTTGCCCTCGTCGACCGGCTCGCGGCGTGGAAGATCAACCACCTCGAGCTCTACATGGAGCACACCTTCGCCTACAGCGGCCACGAGGAGGTCTGGGCACAGGCCGACCCCTACACCGCCGACGACATCCGTGCCCTGGAAGCCCACTGCGCCGCTCAACACGTCGAGCTCGCCGCCAATCAGAACACGCTCGGGCACATGGAGCGATGGCTCATCCACCCGCGCTATCGCGACCTCGGCATCGCGCGCGGGATGGTGCGCAACCCCTTCGGGATGCTCCGGCCGGCGTCGACGCTCGACCCGGCGAACCCCGCGGCGCTCCATCTCGTGCGGGACCTCCTCGGACAGCTAGGGGACGTCTTCACGAGCCCCCGCGTCCACGTCGGGATGGACGAGCCGTGGGAGCTGCCGGCCGAAGACCACGGCTCCTGGGCCGCCTGGGCGTCCAAGCTCGCCACCTGTCCCGAGATGGACGGCAAGACGATGCTCGTCTGGGGCGACATGCTCTCGAACTTCCCGGATCTCGCCGACAGCCTCCCGGAGGGAACCGTCGTCTGCGAATGGGGCTACGAAGCCGGCCACCCATTTGGAGATCGCGCCAGCGCTCTGATCGAGCGCGGGATCGAGACCTGGCTGTGCCCGGGGACGTCGAGCTGGCTCTCGGTCGTGGGACGGCTGACGAACGCGGTCGACAACACGCGATCTGCCGCCGACGCGGCTGTCGCCGCAGGCATCTCCTCCGTCATGACGACCGACTGGGGTGACTTCGGCCACCTCCAACAGCTGCCCTTCAGCGACCCGGGACTCGCGGCGGTGGCCGCCTTCACGTGGTGCGCGCGCACGAACCGCCACCTCGATCCGCCGGCGATCGCGGCGCTGCTGGACATGCACTGTTACGACGACCCGGCGGGAAGGATCGGGGGGGCGATCGCGGCACTCGGGGACGTGCACACTCTGTTCCCCCTTGCCTTCCCGAACCTCTCGACGCTCACCCTCCACCTCTACCTCCCGCAACTACCGCTTGGGAGCGGGTTCACGACCGGCTTGGACGCCACCCACCTGGACGCCGTCTCGGGCGTCGTCGACACGGCTCGCAGCGCCGTGGCGGCCGCCCGGCCCGAGCGCGTCGACGGAGCTCTCGTCCTCGAGGAGGTCGACGCCGGCGCCGACCTGGTGTTGCTCGCCTGCGACGACGCCCGGGCCCGGCTCGCGACATGCGACGGTCGCCTCTCGTCGGTCCCCGACGTCGCACGCCAGGACCTCGCTCGCCGCCTCGCCGAGATCACCGACCGCCAACGAACGCTGTGGCTCGCACGCAATCGCGCCGGTGGGCTCGCCGACTCCCTCGCCTGGCTGGACCATCTCCGCGACTGCTACCAGGGCGAGGACTGCGACCCGGACTGGGCCGGGCCACTGCGCTGCCTGTGACAGCACGTGCGGCGCCCGCGCGAGGTGGCACATCTGTCGTCACGGGCAACCGAGAGGAGGCGGCAGGGCGAGAAACCGCCTTGTCGGTTGTCACGCCGCTCCGCCGGCCAGCCCGGCAGCCCGGCCAGCCCGGCAGCCGCCGCGCTACTTGATGTAGACGCCGGAGATGGCCCGGGCGATGACGAGCCGCTGGATCTCGGAGGTCCCTTCGAAGATCGTGTAGATCTTGGAGTCCCGGTGCCAGCGTTCGACCGGGTGCTCCCGGACGTACCCGTAGCCGCCGAGGATCTGGATCGCCTCCTCGGTCACGTACACCGCTGTCTCCCCGGCGAACAGCTTCGACATCGATCCTTCGCCGGACTCAAACGTCTTCTTCGCCGCCCCCATCATCGCCGCTCGCCAGATGAGCAGACGAGACGCGTCGATGCGCGTCTTCATGTCGGCGAGCTTGAACGCGATCCCCTGGTTCTCGATGATCGATCGCCCGAAGGCCTTGCGTTCCTTGGCGTACTCCAGCGCGTATTCGTACGCGGCCCGGGCGATGCCGATCGCTTGTGCCCCGACGGACGGGCGCGTCGCCTCGAAGGTGGCCATGGCCGCCTGCGAGCTCGATCGCTTGCCCTCCCGCGCGCGGGCGATGCGCTCGTCGAGCTTCTCCTTGCCGCCGAGAAGGCAGGAACCGGGGACCTTGCAGTCTTCGAGGATGACCTCGGCGGTGTGCGAAGCGCGGATCCCCATCTTCTTGAACTTCTGGCCTTGGCGGATGCCCGGTGTGCCCGGCGGCACGACGAAGCTTGCCTGTCCTCGGGACCCGAGCCCAGGCTCGACGACGGCGACCACGACGTGGACGTCGGCGATGCCCCCGTTGGTGATCCAGGTCTTGGTCCCGTTCAGCGTCCACGTGTCGGAGGCTTCGTCGTAGACGGCCCGCGTCCGCAAGGCGCTGACGTCGGAGCCGGCGTCAGGCTCCGAGACGCAGAAAGCCCCCAGCTGGACTTTGTCCGGGGAGCCGTAGCACTGGGGTGCCCACTCGAGCAGCTGCTCCTGGGTCCCGTTGGCGAACAGTCCGGCGACGGCGAGCGTGCTCCCCATGATGGCCAGGCCGATCCCGGCGTCTCCCCACGTCATCTCCTCGTTCACGATCGGCATCAGCAGGCCGGTCGGATCGACGAACGCGTTGGCGACGAAATCGAACGAGTACAGGCCGATCTTGGCGGCCTCTTCGACGACCGGCCAGGGGAACTCCTCGCGCTCGTCCCATTCCGAGGCCGCGGGCCGCATGACGCTCTCAGCGAAATCATGGACCCACTTCTGGATCTGCTGCTGGTCGTCGTTGAGGTCGAGGGGATAGCCGGACATACGTGAACCTCTAGATGCGGGGAACTGGGGCAAAGGCGTATGCGCGGCATCGCCACTGACGGCGCCGACGCCTCGTATCAACGGTAACGGAACGGTGCCGGTTGGGCCAACCGAACGGGATGGCCGCCATGAGCGGTGGGATGCGGATGACGAGCGTGTCAGCTCGCGAGAGTGGCGATGTCCCCCGTCAACAGCGTCGCGACGAGGCCGATCACGGCCAGGTACACGAGCGTGATCGGCCAACGGAGGCGGTGGCGGGCAAGCCAGAACCTGCGCATCCCCCGCACGTCGAAGACGAGGGCGAGAACACCGATCGGGATCCCGATCGCGGGACCGACGCCCGCGGCGGCACCAAAGACCGGCGTGAGGACTGGGAACACCACGTAGCTGAGCAGACAGCGCGCCGCAGAGAGAATCATCGACGAGCCGAACAGGCGCTGAGCAGCGCGCTCGCCGGCTTGCGGCCCTCCCGTCGGGACGCACAGCAGCCGGCAGACGACGGCATCGGCCCGCGGTTGCGCCGTGCCGATAGGGGTCACACGCCTGCCATCGGGTCCGCGGGAGGTGCGCTCCGCATCGGCGACCGCGGTCTGGCTCACCCTTCAACGGTACGGGGTGGAGCCCGTTGCTGTCAGGTCAGGCCCAAAGAACAGGCGGGATCAGGAGCTGGGGTCCCGGCGGACACGGGTCCCCTCGGGGCCGTCCTCGACGATCCAACCGCGTTCGTGCAGCTCGTCCCGCAGGGCATCGGCGGCGGTGAAGTCACGCGCCGCCCTCGCCGCGTCGCGCCGGCGGATCAAGTCGGTGGCCTCATCGTCGGCTTGTCCGGCCCCGGGCTGCGGTCCGCGCGGCTCCAGGCCGAGCGTGCGAGCGATCACGACAACGGTCGCCGCAAGTCGGAGCGCTGCCGCCCCGTCTCCCGCGTCGGCCGTTGCGTTGGCGCGCCGGATCAGGTCGAACATGCGGCTGACGGCGGCCGGGGTGTCGAGATCATCGTCCATGCTCGATTGGAAGCCGGCGATCTCGGCCTCGTCGACGACGGTCTCCCCCCCTGTCGGGCCGGCCCCTTGACGAGGAAGGCCCGCACCGACGGACAGCGCTTCGGGGAACCGGCGTGCGACGGCGTCGAGGCGGCCCAATGCCGTCTCGGCGTCGGCGACGCTTGCCGGGGTGACCTCGAGGGGCGACCGGTAGTGCGAGCGCAGGACGAGCAGGCGGAACGCACGCGCATCGGTCCGGTCAAGAAGGTCGACAAGCGAGGTGAAGTTGCCGAGAGATTTCGACATCTTCTCGCCTTCGACCTCGACGAACCCATGGTGCATCCACACGTGCGCGAATTCGCGCCCGAGGGCGACGGCTTGGGCACGTTCATTCTCATGGTGGGGGAACCGGAGATCGAGCCCGCCGCCGTGCAAGTCGAAGCCCTCGCCCAGGAGGTCGAGAGACATGACAACACACTCGGTGTGCCACCCGGGCCGGCCCGGCCCCCACGGGGAGGGCCACGCGGGAGCGGCCGCACTCGGCTCGTCCCTCCTCCACAGGGCGAAGTCGGTTGGGGATTGCTTGTGCTCGTCGACTTCGACGCGCGCCCCGGTGCGCAGCTCGTCGAGCTGCTGGTGGGCGAGCAGGCCGTAGCCGGGGACGGAGCCCGTCGCGAGGTAGACGCCGCCCGGTGTCTCGTACGCGGCGCCCGCGGCCACGAGCTCGCCGATGAGATCGATCATGTGCCCGACGTACTCGGTCGCCCGCGGTGCCCGGGTCGGCCGCAGGGCGCCCAGCCTGTCGACCACGTCCCACCAGAGCTCTTCGAACTGGCCGGCGACGGCGGCTGCCGTCCGGTCCTCCTGCTGCGCGCGCTGGATGATCTTGTCGTCGACGTCGGTGATGTTGGCCACGTGGACCACGGCGAGGCCCGTCGCTTCCACGTACCTGCGCAGCACGTCGAAGACCAGCACGGACCGCCCGTGCCCAAGATGGGGGACGTCGTATACCGTCGGTCCGCACACGTAGAACGAGAAGGCCCCGGCGGTGCGTGGCACGACGGGCACCGTCCTGCCCGTCGCAGTGTCGTGGAGGTGCAGCACTTGGGTACGGTAGCCCGACAATGACCCCTCGCCCCCCTTCCGCGCCCCACGTTCCGGACAAGCCCTCCCTCGAGGGCCTCGAGGGGCGCTGGGCAGCGCACTGGGAGGAGCAGGGGATCTACCACTTCGACCGGAGCCGTCCCCGGGCCGAGGTGTACTCCATCGACACCCCGCCTCCGACGGTGTCGGGGACGCTGCACATCGGCCACGTCTTCTCCTACACGCACACCGATACCGTCGCCCGCTTCCGGCGCATGCGGGGAGCGGATGTGTTCTACCCGATGGGATGGGACGACAACGGGGTGCCGACCGAGCGGCGCGTGCAGAACTACTACGGGGTCCGCTGCGACCCCTCCCTCCCCTACGACCCTTCGTTCACGCCCCCGGACACGCCCCCGAGCCGCCCCATCCCGGTCTCACGCCCGAACTTCATCGACCTGTGCCACAAGCTCACCGCCGAGGACGAGCTCGTCTTCGAGGAGCTCTGGCGGTATCTCGGGCTTTCGGTCGACTGGCGCCACACCTATGCCACGATCGGCCACGGTGCCCAGCGCGCCTCGCAGCGCGCCTTCCTCCGCCTCCTACGCGCGGGACACGCCTACCAGGCCGAAGCGCCCACTCTGTGGGACATCGACTTCCACACCGCCGTCTCCCAAGCCGAGATGGAAGACCGCGACACACCGGGCGCCTACCACCGCCTGCGCTTTCCCCGACCAGACGGCGATGCCGTCGAGATCGAGACGACGCGTCCCGAGCTCATCGCGGCGTGCGTCGCGCTCGTCGCCCACCCCGACGATGCCCGGTATCGGCCACTGTTCGGGACCTCGGTCACCACGCCGGTCTTCGGCGCACGGGTGCCCGTCCTCGCACACGAGCTCGCCGAGCCGGACAAGGGATCGGGCATCGCCATGGTCTGCACATTCGGGGACACGACCGACGTCACCTGGTGGAAGGAGCTGGACCTCCCCTTGCGGGTCATCGTCGACCGGGACGGTCGCGTCATGCCCGTCACCTGGGGAAGTACCGGCTGGGAGTGCGAGGATCCCGCCGCCGCCCAGGCCGCCTACGACAGCCTGGCCGGGGCCAAGGTGCACGCGGTGCGTTCTCGCATGATCGAGCTTCTCGACGCAGGGGGCTTCCTCGTCGGCGAGCCTCGGCCGATCCGCCATGCCGTCAAGTTCTTTGAGAAGGGCGACCACCCTCTCGAGATCGTCACGAGCCGCCAGTGGTTCATCCGCGTCCTCGACCTCGCCGACCACCTCTCCCGGCGGGGCGAGGAGCTGCGCTGGCACCCTCCGCATATGGCCGTCCGCTACCAGGCCTGGGTCGACGGCCTCCAAGCGGACTGGAACATCAGCCGCCAGCGCTTCTTCGGCGTTCCCATCCCCCTCTGGTACCCGATCCGCACCGACGGGACTGCCGATTACGACCATCCCGTCCTGCCCGAGGAGGCGGACCTCCCCGTCGACCCGTCGACGGATGTTCCGGCCGGATACGGGGAGGGGGATCGGGGGCAACCGAGCGGCTTCGCCGGCGAGGGAGACGTCCTCGACACCTGGGCCACGTCCTCGCTCACGCCCCAGATCTCCGGTGGCTGGGAGGACGACCCGGACCTGTTCGCCCGCGTCTTCCCGATGGACCTCCGGCCGCAAGGCCAAGACATCATCCGCACCTGGCTCTTCTCGACCGTCGTGCGGGCCGAGCTCGAGCACGGCTCCCTGCCCTGGAGCGACGCCGCCATCTCCGGCTTCGTCCTGGACCCGGACCGCAAGAAGATGTCGAAGTCCAAGGGAAACGTGGTCACACCGTTGCCGCTTCTCCAGGCGCACGGGGCAGACGCCGTGCGCTACTGGGCGGCAATGGGCCGGCCGGGCGTCGATACCGCCGTCGACGAAGGCCAGATCAAAGTCGGCAGGCGCCTCGCCATCAAGATCCTCAACGCCTCGCGCTTTGTTCTCGGCCGCCTGGGCGACACCGCCGCCGGGGCGGCGGGCGGTGGCGGGGCGGCGGACGACGGCGGGGCGGCGGGCGGTG
>JAJZBS010000197.1 GCA_021851885.1 Actinomycetes bacterium
CCCGTGCCGCCCTTGCGTGGCGCTGGGCCGCACTCGACCGGCAGGTACGGGTCGCCGGCGACGTGGAGCGGGTCGGCGACGAGGATTCCGACGCCTACTTCCTCACCCGCCCCCGCGGGTCCCAGCTCGGTGCGTGGGCTTCGGCGCAGAGCACCGTGCTGCCCGATCGTCTGACCCTCGAGCGGCGGGTCGGCGAGGTCGAGGGCCGCTTCGCCGGCCGCGAGGTGACCCGCCCGCCGTGGTGGGGCGGATTCCGGGTCGTGGCGAGCTGGGTGGAGTTCTGGCAGGCGCGCCCGAGCCGGCTCCACGACCGGGTCCGGTACCTGCCGGCCGGCGAAGGGTGGTGCAAGCAGCGGCTGTCCCCGTGACCTGATTCCCTATGGGAGATCGGTTGTCAAGGATCTTTTCGAGTCGAACTGGTGTTCGAGGCTTGACCGTCAGCTGGCTAGGGCGGAGGATGGGGTGAGGGGAAGGTCGCCCCGGTGACCCGTCTGAGGTCTCGATTGTCCCGTGAGGACGTTCTTGGGGGCCTTCCCCGCCTTCTTGGAGCGTCGCCGGGCCCGCACGTCGGCGGGCACGGTCCAGCGCTCGTTGATGATGGATCTGGCCTGGGAGGGCGTGACGGGCCGGCCGTCGGTGTCGCGGATGATGTAGGGCTCGCCGCGGCGCATGACCGTCCAGGCTCGCTCGGCGAGGTTCGCGGCGACCACACAGGTCGCCCCGAGGTGGTCCTTGCCGCGCTCGACCATCTGCAGGTAGTAGATCCGGGCGAGCTGCGGGTCCTGTTTGCGGGCGGTGTCAGCCGCGCGAACCAGGGTGGTGCGCAGCAGGCTCGAGCCGGCTTTGGACATGGGTTGGCCCTTGCGGTCGGTGTTGCCGGTCTCGGAGGCTTTGGGGACCAGACCGGTGAACGAGCGGAACTGCTTGCCTTTGGCGAAGCGGTCGGGCTCGCCCATGGCGGCGACGATGGCGGGGCCGCCGACCTCGGCGATCCCGGGCAGCGACCGGGCGAGCCCGGAAGGGTCGACCGCCTTGTAGGCGGCCTCTCGGGCGGCGCCGTGGGCGGCGAGCTCGGCGGCGATGGCGGCGAGGAGTCGGACCTCGGTGGCGATCTCTGCCGCCAGGTCGGCGAACGCGACGGCGGGGTGGCCGGCGTACAGCTCGAGGGAGGCCTCCGCGGCGGCGATCCACTCGTCGGCCCGCTCGGCGCCCAGATGCCCGTGCGACGCCTTGGTGATCAGGGCGGTGAGCCGCTTGGCCCCGGCTGTGACCAGCAGGTTCGGGTCCGCGAAGCGTTCCAGCACGGCCAGGTCGGCGGCCCCGAGATCCCCGGTCAGGGGGCTCATGGGCAGTACCTGGCGGACCAGGTCCTTGATGCGCACCTTATGCTCCGAAGCCTGCGCTGTCAGGCGGTCAGCCGCCCGCACCCGCCGGTCGAGAGTCGCCCTCGGCGCATCGGCCAGTCGTAGCTCGATCAGACCGGCGGGGTCGACGATCCCGATCCGGGCCAGGGTGTCGGCGTCGATCCCGTTGGTCTTGGTATGGCGGGAGAAGAACTTCCGCAGGTCCGACGCCTTCGCGGAGGACACCCGGAACACCATGTGACCCCGCCGGGCGAAGAACACTGCGATCGGCAGCCACGCCGGGCCGGTCGGCTCCATGATCACCTCCAGCCGCGTCCCCGCCGGCGCCCCCGCCATGGCTGCGGTCTCCACCTGGGTGAGGCTCTCGACCGTCGGGTAGCACTTGCGCTTCGCGACCGTCTCGCCGGTCTGGTCGATCACCCGCACCGTGTGCGCCGACGCGATTCCCAGATCGATCCCCACCAGCCTTCTGTCTGCCATCTCGTCTCCTCGTCGTTGGTCCTACCTGCCGGCCGCTCCAAGAAGCGACGCTCGATGTCTGGCCACGGTCCCAAGGAAGACACGCCCAACCAGCGGCTCCCACTCATGTGCTGCAACCGGACCGACCTCACCAGGCGCCGGCCCACTTCCCTCATCCGGGGCATCCGTGGCCGGGCCGGAAGTGGCAATCAGTCCAACGGGGCAACCCCACCGAAGCGGGACTCCCCAGAACAGTTTTCGACGCCACCTCCCGGACCAGCCGGGATGACCATGCAACCCTGGGACCACGCCCCGATGGTGGATACCACCGGCGCGCTGTCCCTTACATGAATCAGCTGAGCGTCGGCGCTCGCGCTTGGTCATCGAAGGTCACTTCGTCGCCGACACGAAAAGTACCGTCGTCACCGTTCCTTGTGCCTGGCGACGAGCAGACAGCAAAGAAAGCGAACGGAAAAGCGCGTCGGCTCCAACGGCGTCGCAGGCATAGGTGACGATCAGACGGCGCAGACCGGCCGAAGAAGCCCGTGCCACCGCGCTATGTAGGAGGTCGCTGCCGATCTTGAGCTTGCGTCTGGCCGGGTCGACGACAACGACGAGGGTGGCGCTGGCATCTGTCCTGCCGGTGAGGGTGGCGACTCCGATGAGGGTGTGTCCCTCTTCGAAGGCGCCCAGGGCCACGGTCGGCGGAAGTGTCCTGAGCTGGTCGAAGCGGGCGAGGAAGCTGTTGGCCGCCTCCCTGGAGATCGTCGCGATCGTGGTGCCCGAGGTCGTCGTGACCGGCGGAGCGCCGCCATCGTCGACTGTCGGCTGCTGGTCGAGCACGTCGCACCTCCGGCGTCTTGGGTCCTCGATAGGAAGGCGCGCCCTGATCGGATGAGCACCGGTCTGGCGCTGGAGCGAGATCGCTATACAGAGCGACAGTAGTGCCTGGCATGTCAAGTGATCGACTGATAAAGGTGTCATGCGTGATGGCCGCGCTGCCCGCGGGCCGGAAAGTGTCGGATGCCGACCAACATGAGGACTAACTTGACGACAACGCCGCTTGAGCTGGTGGTCTGCGAGGGCGACGAGACGGGCCAAGAGCTCTTGGACGAGGCGCTGCGTGTCCTCGCACCATCGGTGGTCGGGGTGGAGATCGAGCTCCAGCGCTTTGATCTGTCTCTGGCCAACCGGCGTCGGACCGCCAACGCGGTGGTGCACGAGGCGGCGGAGGCGATGCGAGCCGCAGGGTTCGGCTTGAAGGCAGCGACGATCACGTCAGAGGGTGCGGACGACGTCGGCTCCCCCAATCCTATCGCTGTGGTACGCATGGCCGTTGGTGATGCCTACGGCGCCGAGGAATGGCGTGCTGGGATGCCCGGGGGTGCCGACGAGTCGGCGGGGCGGACAGAGCGGATTACCCGGTCGAGCTGCCGTGCCGTCGCCGAGCACGCCTTCCGCCTCGCCGCCTCGATGACCGGCGAGGTCTATGGTGGACCCAAGTGGACCGTCTCCGCCCGCTACGAAGCGCTGTTGAAAGAGGAGATGGACGCGGCGGCAGCCCGTCATCCCGAAGTCGGCTACCACCCCGTGCTCATCGACGCCGCCTACGCCGGCCTTCTCACCGCGTCCGGTGACGGTCCGCTCGTGATCCCTGCCCTCAACCGCGACGGCGACTGCCTCTCCGATCTGGTTTTGGTACTCTTCGGCTCGATCGCCGGCGCGGAGTCCGTGCTGCTCGCCTTCGACGCCGATCTCGCGGCGACCGTGGTGATGGCCGAGGCGCCACACGGCACCGCGCCGAGCCTGGCGGGGAAGAACCTGGCCAACCCGATGGCGATGCTCCTCGCCTGCGCGGCCGTG
>JAJZBS010000051.1:0-13598 GCA_021851885.1 Actinomycetes bacterium
TCGCCGGGCAGACCCAGGTCCAGGCGGCCAACGCCCTCGGGCAGCAGGGCCTCAACCTGGGCAAGGTGACCTCGCAGGCTTCCACCCAGTACGCAGCGGGGATCGTGATCGCGTCGGTCCCGGCCGAGGGGACCCAGGTCCAGCCGGGGAGCTCGGTGGACATCATCGTGTCGTCGGGCCCGCCACCGCCGACGACAACCACGACCACGCCGCCCACCACCACGACGACGTCGACGTCCACCACCTCCAGCTCGACGTCGACGACGTCCTCGTCACCACCGCCACCGCTCCTGCCCTAGGGGCGGGGCGGAAGCCGTGCACGTGCCGGGTCGGTCGCCGTCAGGCGCGGGCCGGTGCCGCTGCGGCCAGGAAGTTCGACAGCAGGCTGGGGCCGTCCGGCGTCAGGATCGACTCCGGGTGGAACTGCACTCCCCACACCGGCAGCGAGCGGTGCGACAGGCCCATGATCACCCCGTCGGCCGTCGTGGCCGTCACCTCCAGGGTGTCGGGGACAGTCCCGGGGTCCACCACGAGCGAGTGGTACCGGGTGGCGGTGAACGGCTCCGGCAGGCCGGCGAAGAGCCCCTGGCCGTTGTGGTGGACGGCTGACGTCTTGCCGTGCATCAGCGTGGGGGCCTGCACCACGTCACCGCCGAACACCTCACCGATGCACTGGTGGCCCAGGCACACGCCGAGGATGGGGACCTCGCCGGCCAGCTGGCGGACGGCGGCCGGCGACACGCCGGCATCCGCCGGGCGTCCGGGCCCCGGGGAGATGAGCACGAGGTCGGGTCGGGCCGCCCGGATCCCGGCGACGTCGATGGCGTCGTTGCGGTGCACCTCCGGCTCTGCGCCGAGCTCACCCAGCTCCTGGACGAGGTTGTAGACGAACGAGTCGTAGTTGTCGACGACCAGCACGTGCGGTCCCATGAGCGCACCAGCGTACCGGCAACGCCGCGCCCGGCGGCCGGGACCGCCGCCGTGCGGTGGCTATTGTTCCGGCCATGGCAACGAAGGCCAAGGGGAAGTCGAAGCCGGGCAAAGCCCAGCGCAAGGGGAGCTCGCTCGGCCGGACGACGGCCAAGGGCGGTGTCGGGCGCTACACGCCACCGGAGGAGAGCGGGCGCTACACGCCGCCGGTCCCCAAGAGCTACCGGGAGAGCCCCCGGTGGATGGGCGCGCTCATCGTCGGGCTGTTCGTGCTCGGCGTCCTCATCGTCATCCTCAACTACACGAACGCGCTTCCCGGTGGGGTGAGCAACTGGTGGCTGCTGGGTGCCATCGGGTCGATCTTCGCCGGCCTGATCGTCGCCACCCGGTTCCGCTGACGCCTCCGGCGCCATCGGGACTCTCCAGGGTGGTTCGTGCCGTGGGCGCGACAGAGCCGGCCCGTAGGCCGGCTCTGTCGCGTTCCGGGCTGGTGCCGGGCGGCGCCGCCCGGCCAGCGGTCAGCCGAGCCGCTCGATGATGGTGGCGTTGGCCAGCCCGCCGCCCTCGCACATGGTGAGGAGGCCGTAGCGGCCACCGGTGCGCTCCAGCTCGTTCAGGAGCGTCGCCATGAGCTTGGCGCCCGACGCACCGAGCGGGTGGCCGAGGGCGATGGCGCCGCCGTTGACGTTCACCTTCTCCATGTCGGCGCCGAGCTCGGCCGCCCAGGCGAGCGGCACCGACGCGAACGCCTCGTTGATCTCCACCAGGTCGATGTCATCGAGGGTCAGCTTGGCCCGCTCGAGCACCTGGCGGGTGGCCGGGATGGGGCCGGTCAGCATGGTGATGGGGTCGGCACCGGCGACTGCGAAGCCGACGAACCGGGCACGGGGGGTGAGGCCGAGGGCGGCCGCCTTCTCCTCGCTCATGACGAGCGTGGCCGACGCACCGTCGGTGATCTGCGACGAGTTGCCTGCGGTGATCCGGCCGTTCTCGGCGCGGAAGGCGGGCTTCAGGTTGCCGAGCACCTCGACCGACGAGTCGGGCCGGATGCCCTCGTCGGCGGTGACGAGCTCGTCGGTCTCGCTGCCGTCGTCGTCGCGGATGGCCACCGGGATGATCTCCCGCTCGAACCGGCCCTCGGCGGTCGCCTGGGCGGCCAGCCTGTGGGAGCGCACGGCGAACTCGTCGAGCTGGTCACGGCTGATCCCCCACTTCTCGGCGATGAGCTCGGCACCCTCGCCCTGGCTGACCAGGCCGCCGCGCTCGGCGTAGCGGCTCATCACCCGGGGCCCGAAGGGGAAGCCCAGGTCGCGCACGACGGAGGATCCCATGGGCGTGCGGGTCATGACCTCGACACCGGCGGCCACGACGACGTCATAGGCACCGGCCATCACGCCCTGGGCGGCGAAGTGGAGCGCCTGCTGGGAGGAGCCGCACTGCCGGTCGATGGTGGTGGCCGGCACCGACTCGGGCCAGCCGGCGGCCAGGACGGCGTTGCGGCCGACGTTGAGGGCCTGCTCGCCCACCTGCATGACACAGCCCATGATCACGTCGTCGACGAGGGCAGGATCGAGGTCGTTCCGCTCGACGAGGGCCCGCAGGGGCTCCGATGCCAGGTCGGCCGAGTGCCAGTTGCGCAGCTTGCCGTTGCGCTTGCCTCCGGCGGTGCGGACCGCGTCGACGATGACGGCGGTGGACATGGTGAGTCTCCTTCCCCGGGGAACCCCCCGGTCCCGGGCGGACCGGTCCGGCGGTGTGACCTGCCGGCCGGGCCCGACCACGGCTCGGTTCTGGATGCCCGCCGCAGTGGCGGGAGACGACCAAGAGTTGACCGCCTGGTCAAGAGTGTAGCCGGTCGGCGCCCGACATACCGGGCGGTTAGGGTCCGACCATGGCTACGCACGATCGACCAGGTCATGGCGGGGATGGAGGCGGGTCGGCCGCCCCCCGTTCGCAGGAACCCGCCCGGCCGAAGGACATGGACCGGTGGCTGGGCGACGGCGGGATGCCCCTGATCGCCACGGTCGGGGCGTCGTTCGACGCCTACGGGGTGGACGGCGAGGACCTCGGCTGGGTGGAGGGAGCCTTCGGCCCGACCGGAGCGGCATGCAACCCCCACGGCATCGTGCAGGCCGGCGTCCACGCCCTCCTGCTCGACGCAGCGATGAACTTCGCCATCAACGCCGCTCTGGCCGGTCGCGACCGCACGCGGGCCACCCTCGAGCTCAAGGTGGAGACGATGCGGCCGGCGCTGCGTGACGGGGAGTACCGGCTGCGTGGTGACGTGGTGCGCATGGCCCGCCAGGTCGCCTATGGCGAGGCGACCGTGCGTGACGCCGAAGGTCAGCTCATCAGCCGGTCGACGGGAACGTTCCTCCTCCACCGGGAGAGCGACGGTGGTGGCCGGGGTTGACGTCCCCGTGGCCCGGGGGCGGTGCCGCTTCTGCGCCGTCACCGTCGGGACCGGCGACAGCTGCTGTTTCTGCTGCCGGACGGTGGCCGCCGGGCTCGGGCGCCCGCTCGTGCCCGTCACGGCGGCCGCCTTCTTCCGTGCCGGGGACGGGGTCCACCGCATGCTCCGGCGCTACAAGGACGCTCCGGTGGCCGACGTCCGCTCCTACTACGCGGAGCGGGCCGCCCGTCGGCTGGCGACCCTGGCCGGTGCGGAAGGCCGCATCCGCCCCCGGCAGGGCCGCCCGGCGTGGGACGTGGTGGTGACCGTTCCCTCGACCCGGCCACACGCCCGCTGTGCCGTCGACGCGCTGGTCGACCGGGTGCCGGCGCTGGCAGCGGAGCGGTCCAGCCTGCTGGAGCGGGGCCCGGGCCGGCTGGACCACCTGGTGGCATCGCCCGACGGTTTCAGGGCTGTGGCCGCCGCCGGGCGCTGGCGGGGGGAGCGGGTCCTGGTCGTCGACGACGTCTACACGACGGGGGCCAGAGCCCAGAGCGCGGCGGCAGCCTTACGCGCCGCCGGTCTCGTCCCGGTGGGGATCGCCGTGGTCGGCCACCTGATCGGGCCGACCGGAGCGCACCGGACCGGCGTCCGGGCCGCCTGATCCCCGGGAGGTCCCGAGGCCGGGCGCCGGCCCCCGTCACGTTCGGTCCGCCGCCGTCCGGCCGCCGGGGTCGACGACCGTCGCCCGCCCGCCACGTGGTTAGATTTGCCGATGCCCCCGCCCGCCAGCGAGGTACCGGACATCACCGATCCGGTCGAGCGTCTGCAGGCCGATGGTGCCAGTGGTCGTCCCGCAGAGGCGGTCCCGGCACCGGCCACGACCGGCACCGGAGCCCATCGGCACGCAGGGAGTCCGGGCCTGGCCCAGCGAGTGCTGCTCCTCTCCCTCCGCCCGATCGGCATCTTCGTGGCGTCGAGGCTCGGCACCCTGATGATCGCCGGCGCTGTCGCCTACGCCAAGCAGCAGCCCCTCAGCAAGAGCCTGATCGTCTGGGACAGCGGGTGGTACCTGTCGATCGCCCGCTCCGGCTACGCGCACAGTGTGCCGGCCACGTTCGGCAACCCGGCCCAGACCAACCTCGGGTTCTTCCCCCTCCTCCCGCTCCTGGTGCGGATCACGCACCTGGTCACGGGTCTCAGCATCAACCGGTCAGGACTGGTGACCACGTTCGCAGTGGGCCTGGTGGCCGCGGTGGCCGTGTGGTGGCTGGTACGCGACGTCTACGGTGACTCAGCTGCCGATCGGGGCACCGCGCTGGTGTTCTTCTCGCCGGGGGCGTTCGTCCTCAGCCTGGTCTACACCGAAGGTGCCACCATCGCCCTGGTCGCCTTCGCCCTTCTCGCCCTCCGTCACCGGCGGTGGTTGGCGGCCGGGCTGCTGGCCGGAGTCGCCACCGCGGCGGATCCCGTCGCCACGGCCGCCGTGGTGCCGTGCGCCATCGCCGCCTACCAGGCCATCCGGCTGCGTGGTGAATGGCGGGCGCTCCTGGCACCGCTGCTCGCACCGCTGGGCATCGGCACGTTCTTCCTCTACCTCTGGTTCTACACGGGCTCGCCCCTCGAATGGTTCAACGCCCAACGGCACGGCTGGCAGGGTGGCTCCTACTTCTGGGGCGTGCCCGGATCGCTGATGACCGTCGTGCGCGACGGGGTCGCCTACCCGAACGCCACGGTGAAGACGTTGAGCGCGGTGGTGGCCATCCCGCTCGTCGTGCTGTTCCTCCGGGCCCGACCCCCGGCCACGTGGATCGGCTACTCGCTGACCGTGCTCGGGTTCGGGATCCTCTCACCCATCATCGGCATCACGCCCAGGTTGATCCTCCGGGGGTTCCCGCTCCTGGCCGTTGCCGGCGCCCGCCTCCGGCGTCCCTGGTTCGAGGCGCTCCTCGGCCTCTCGGCGTTGTGCCTGGCCGCACTGGCGGTACTGGCCATGGGGAGCCCCGGCTTCACGCCCTGAGACGGTCCGTGGACACGTGCGTCCCGTCATGCATCCGTTGCATTGCTCGTGCAATGTGTGACGGTAAGTAGCTATACGCTCACAGTAAGCACAATTTTCCGGCTACAGTGGCGCGTTCGTGACGCTGGAATCGATCGCCAAAGCCGACGCCGGTGGGGTGGAACCGGGCGCGACGAGGCACCAGCCCGGAGCCAGGGTCCGCCCGTCGCTCCGTGCCGTGAAGAAGGCGGCGATGCGGACCCGGATCGTCAATGCCGCCCTCGAGCTCTTCCGGGAGCAGGGTTACGAGGGCACGTCGATCGCCGACATCACGTCCCTGGCGTCCGTCGCCCCCCGCACCTTCTACGCCTACTTCCGCACCAAGGCCGACGTCGCGCTGGCCGGCTTCATCGACTGGCACGAAGCCCTGCTCGAGGAGCTGGCGAACCGCCCCCTCGAGGATACCCCGGACCAGATGCTCCGGTCCGCGCTGGAGGCGATGGAGCGGGAGGGGTTCGCCAGTGGTCGGGCACTCGTCGACGCGGACGGACTGCCGGTGGCGCCGGCAGGCATCGCCGTCGTGCTCGCCGAGCGGGCCCCCGATGTGGCCGGACGCGTGTTCCAGACCCTGACCCGGGGGAACCGGGTCGTCGCCCAGATCTTCCGCGACCGGCTGCAGCTCGACGCGTCGTCCATCATCCCCGAGATCCTGGCGGGTGCCATGACGGCGACGTGGTTCTCCGCCATGTACGCCTTCCAACGGATGGCGGGGGAGGGCCTCGTCCCGCCGCCCACCGACCAGATCGGTCTCGCCGCCATGGACGCCTACACGCGCGGCATCCACACGCTGTGGGCGCCTGGCACGACGACGCCCCGAGCGCCCGGCACGACGCCCGCGACGCCGATCGCCCCCGTCCCCGACTGACTGCGAGGATCAGCCTCGTCGTCCGGGGACCGCCGTCCGGGCCCGGCGGGTGGGCGCCGAGTGAGGTGTACGATCCTGAGCGTGCAACAGTAGGACCCCCCACGGTCCTCAGAGCGGGCAGCGGCCTGGTCTTGGAGCTCACTCGACATCGCGCCGCGGCCTGGGTTCGGCTGGGGCTGGCACGCCCGCCGTGGTAACGGGAGCCCTTGCTCCCCGGCCGGCGGAGATCCCGCCACACAGGAGACAATGCCGGGAAGCGCCGAACGTCCTCACTTTCCGCCGGGCAACGGCAGCCACAATCGCGAAGATCCGGTTCTCCGCCACACAGCGGCGGACCTGTGGCTCGCCAGCCCCATGGGACTACCCCGTTGAGCCGCAACTTCTCACGCGTCGCAGTGCGGTGATCACTTGGTGTGTCGCTCATGTCCGGTACGCCAAGTAACGGATTGACCCCTTGGTGACGGGAGCTTAGGTTACCCACGACGGACCACACCAGCCTAAATAACTTAGCCCTATATGGCTGCGTATTAGGACATGCCCACTGGGGTCGTGGGTATGGCACGTCGATAATAGCCTTCACGTTCCAGCTGTCTCAGGGATCAATGCATGTCTCTGCAGTCACATTCTGGAGCAGATGATGGGTTCTCTAGATGGCGCAAGCCGGCAGCGCGGTGCGATCGGCGCTTGAGGTATATCGAGGGGAGGGATGCTGCTGGGTCGGGGATGCAGAACATCGTTTCACCGCCTGTCACCGCACGTCTCGAGACACGCACTGCGCGTCTGTGCACCCGGTGTTCCTTCTCAAGGAAGCCGGTGCCGCCGCAGTTCTGGTGAAGGTGAGTTCAGATCTCGGCACGCCGATAACAGGTTTGTGCCGTTTCGCTTGAGTGGCATCCAGGGGTGGGGATGGGCTCTGTTGCAATGCAATATCCATTGATGAAAGTAGGGTTCATGCGATCGATCACAAGACTCAGCACCCGGTTGGGTGCTATTGGAGCAGCCACGGCACTCGGTGTCGGCGCGCTGGCGGGGGTTGGGCTGCTCACAGCGGCGCCGGCATTCGCCGGAACGACGCCGGTGGCGACCACCGAGTACTTCACGTTCCCCGGGCCAACCGGCTGGGCCCAAGTGTCGACGGTCGGGGCCGCCAGCTCCCCCACGTCGGCCCCCCAGGGATCGCAGTTCACCATCTCCAACCCCGGTGGCAGCCAGGTGGTGCCGACGAAGAACTCGGGCGTGCCGGTGAACTACATCAGCGGTAACGCCCAGTACTACGAGATCCCCTCGGGCGCCACGTACGTCAGCGCGACGGCCAGCGGCCCTCTGACCTGGACCGGCGGTTCGGGCACTGGTGGTATCCCGGCCTCGGGCAGCGCGTCGATCACCATCACGGACTGCACCACGGCGACCCAGTCCGGTTGCACGGCAGCCCAGCCCAGCACGCTGGTATCTGACTCGGCTACCGCAACCTACTCGGGCTTCGGCGGGCCGGCCCCGACCCTCCCGTACCTCGAGGTGTCGACGGGGACTACCAAGATCCCGGCCGGCTCGACGCTGACGCTCCCCACGGTCAACGTTGTCCTGCAGGCGTCGGGCGCGGTGGGCACGGTGCTGAACTGGAGCCAGTTCGAGTTCGACACCCAGGCCAACGTGACGTTGTTCGGTAGCCCGGTGACCGCTGCTGTTGTCGGCTTCCCGAGTGGGCCGGCGGACACCACGGCGTACACGGGAGCGGTGCCGCTGCCGACCGGCCTCGCATACGCCGCGCCTCCGGTGCTCACCAGCACTACGATCGGCGCCCCGGCCCCGTACATCACGGTGACCAACACTGCCCCGATCAACTCCACGTCGACTGGCGTCACCATCAATGTGACCGGTGCCAACTGGACAGCCTCGACCAGCGGAACGCTCGCCTGGTCGGGTGGCCCCGGGAGCGACACTGACACCGGGACCTTCACGGTCTCGTCCACCGGCGCACTGACCGGCTCGATCCTGTTCGGATCGGCTGAGCAGTTGTCGACCAGCCAGAACCCGATCACCCTGACCCTGACGGCGACGGATGGGACGGAGACGGCCACCTCGTCGGTGACGGTCAATCCGTACCAGGCCTTCGCCCAGACGTGCTCGATCGGGACGGCCGCTAACGCCACGTGTACCATCAACCAGACCATTTCGGCCACGGTGACCGGTACCAGCCTGACCATCAGCGAGGTCCAGTTGACTCCGAACGGATCCAACTCGGCCGTCACGCTGTCGCCCGTCACGCTCGGCCTCGGCACGGGCACCAACAATCAGCAGTTCGACCAGTCCCAAGGTCTGCTGAACACGGTGGTGGTGAGCGATGACCGCGGCACCCTCAGCGGCTGGTCGGTGACCGGTCAGATGGGTGGCGACTTCACCAACGGCACCCCGGTGGGTCCGAGTCTTGACAACGTCATCCCCGCTGACTTCCTCACCTGGCAACCGGCGGTGGCGCTGGAGACGCCCGGATCCCTGCCGGCCAACAACGCCAACTCCATCGGCTGCCCGGATCAGACGCCACCGCCTTCCGGCTTCCCAGCCTGCACGGGGCCTTCCGGCCTGCCCGTGCCGCTCTCCGGCACCAGCCAGGGCACGGCCGGTAGCGCCGGGGTCAACGGCACCGGCGCCGGTACGGGTGGCGTCTCGTCCACCCCGGCCGAGGTGACCGCCGGTCCGACCGCGGTCCTCAACAACCCGGCCGGCAATCCCGTCGAGCTGTGCGCCACCGCGACCGGGTCGACGGCCGGTGGCGGCGGCGGGTTCGTCTGCAACGCGGGGCTGTCCCTGGCCATCCCGCCGTACGTAGCGGCCGGAACGTACTCGGCCACCATGAATATCGTGGTGATCGGCTTCTGAGCCGGTCGTCCTCGGAAACGGTGAGGATCTGGCAGTCTCAGGTCTGATCCGACGAAAGGAAGATGGGGGCGGCACAGCCGCCCCCATCTTCCTTCATCCCACCGGGGCGGCGATGCCGACCCCACATAGGATGAAGACCTGACGCATGCGCCAGGTGGGTAGTGGTCAGAGTGGTCATTGACCGGCACGCCCAATCTTCGAATACGGAGCACATGCCGTACATGACGGCATCGCGAGGGGGCAATACGCATGTTGAGGACTCGAACATTGAGGCGGTTGTCGGCGCTCGTCGCCGCGACCGCACTGTCGACCGTGGGGTTGGTAGGCGCCATGCCGACCGAGGCGGGGGCGATCGGCGTCCCCACCTTCTCGCTGACGCCCGTGTCGGCGCCAGGGGCGATCCACCCGCGGGGCAGCTTCCACTACGACATGAAGCCGGGGCAGACCATCGACGACTCGGTGGTATTGGCCAACGACAGCAGCCAACTGCAGGACTTCCAGATCTGGGCGACCGACGGGCTCAACACGCCGATTGGCGGTGCCTTCGCCCTCCGGCCCCTCGGCTATCACATGACCGGAGTCGGGGCCTGGATCAACACCCATCTGGGCACGGGAATCTACGGACTGGCCGGCAACACCTCGGTCACCATCAATTTCTCGGTCACCGCGCCGGCCAACGCCACCCCCGGTGACCACGCCGGCGGGATCGAGGCCCTCGACGTCACCCCGGAGGCCCAGCCGACCAAGGGCCCGGCCCACTTCGTCATCCATCGAGGCGTCGCCACCGCAGTGTTCGTCAGGGTCGCCGGCCCGGTGCATGCCTCCGCCGCGGTCAGCGACATCGCCGTCAAGACCTCGGTGCCCGCCACAGGCTTCGGTAACAGCAAGGCCACCATCTCCTTCCAACTGGAGAACACCGGCAACACCCTCCTATCCGGTGAGGCCGTCGTCACGGTGACCAATCTCTTCGGCCAGACGGTGAAGACCTTCCGGCCCATCGGCGTCCAGGCGTTCGTGCCCGGAGGCCGCTTCACGGCCAACGAGCCGACGTGGACGAACCTTCCGTTCATCGGACCCGAGACGGTGCACGTCAAGTTCACTTCCCCCGGCATACCCGCAGCCACCGGCTCGTCAACCTTCTGGATCCTTCCGTGGCTGCTGGTGGTCGTCATCATCGCCGCGCTCGCTGCGCTCGCCGCCCTGTGGTGGCGTCGACGTCGGCGGCGGCTGGGCCCCGGCGCTCCCACCGGAGCGGCGGAGACCGGTCCGGAAGGTGCGTCGGCGCTCGAGGGGAGGGACGTGCCCTCGGAGGCGTCAGTTGGCAGCGGGGGATGACTGGCGCGTGGGCCGCAGCCAGGGATAGCGGGCTGGCTGCCCTGGCCCGACTGGTGGCCGTGGTGGCTGTCGGCACGGCGCTGCCTGCCCCGGCTGCCGCGTCGTCGCTTCCCCGGTTGTCGGCGACTCCGTCCGCGGTGAGACCGGGATCGGTGATGTCGATCGGCGCCTACGGCCTCAACCCGCTGACCGACTACCAGGTGCAGATCTGTGGCGACGCCGGGATCAGGACGTCAGCTGACTGTGACCTCCCTGCTTCCACCACGGCAGCCACTTCCCAGGCCGGTCACTTCGTGGTGGAGCTCCGGGTCGCGGCTCCTCCGGCACCGTGCCCATGTGTGGTCAAGGCTGAGCCGCTGGTCGGGCGGGGCACGCTGACGCAGCAGGTGTTGACGGTCCCGATCACCATTACCGGCGCATCGTACGCCCCTCCGGCCGCACAGGCTGTCAGCGAAGGGTACAGCGGTCTGCGCGTTATTCATGCGGTCGTGGTTGGATCAGGTTCGTGGGCCGAGTGGTTCGGTGCGACCCCCCACCGGGCTCTCCTGGTCCGCCTCCGCAACGTCAGCGCCGACCTCATCCCGTCGACCCCGTTCGTGCTCCGGGCCGGGCAGGGACCCGATCCGTCGCAGGTGGTGGCTACCCCGGTGCTCCCGCCGCTGTTCCCGGGCCAGACCGTCTCGTACCGCGTGCCGGTCACGTTCCCGGCAATGTCCATCGGCCACTACGAAGTCGTCGGTTCCCTCGGCAGCGTGGGCCAGATCGTGCCATTCACCGCCCGTACGACGCTGATGCCATGGGGGCTCCTGGCGTTGGCGGCGTTGGTCGTCGCTCTGACAGTGGCTCGGGCCGTCATGAGGCGACGGCGACGCGCGGCACGCTCTGCTACTGGTCGGCCGGTGGCGGGCCGTGGGCCAGTTTCAAGTGGGCCAGCAATTCCTCAGGGAGCGGCTGACGCATCCCAGCCGCAGATTCCAACTGGGCGCCCGGCATGAATCGGCGAGCGATGCGGTCAACGTGTGTGTTGCGGGTGGTACTTCTCACATTCGTCGCGGGGTCGGTCGCCGCTTGTGGATCGTTATCGGCAGCTCCGCCCCGGTCTCCGACGACCACCGCTGCCACCACCACGGCCAGGCCGCGAACTCTTTCTCAGCGGTATGAGTTGGTGGTATCTACCGGCGACGTCCAATTGCAGCGGCTCTCGACCCAGCTCAACAAGGCCAACGGGAACGTGGCGGTCATCCAGACCGATTTCCGCGAGGTGGCGGCCACCTATCGCCACGTTGCCACCCAGGTCCAGTCCTTGCCCTTCCCGGCAGCAGCCCACGTCGACGTTGCGGCGATGACAGGAGCATTAGCCGCCTTGGTCTCCGACAGCGAGCAGGGATCTCAGGCGGTGACGCCTGCCCAGTTCGACGCTGTTTTCACCAAGCTGGCGGCCGATCAGAAGGCAGAAATAGCAGCAAACAACGCGGTCAATCATGACCTGGGCATCAACGGTATCAGCTGACGGAGTGATGGGCGGCGAGCCCGGTGCCAGCAGACGCGGCTCGCGCCGTATGGGGCTCGTCCGGTTTCGGCGGGGAAGGTCTGTGACCATCCCCCCATTGGCCGGACACCTCGAATAGGAGGTAGTCCATGTCAGCAGTGACCGAAGAGAAGCCGACGCCGGCCCGCCGGCGAGGGAGATACCCGAGAGAGTTCCGAAGGGACGCAGCGGCCCTGGTCGTCGACCAGCACCGGAGTGTCGCGGACGTCGCGAGGGAGCTCGGTGTCGTCGAGCAGACGCTCGGCAACTGGGTCCGCAAGGAACCCATCGACGGGGGCGAGCGCGAGGGAACGACCACGGAGATGCGCGAGGAGAACGTCAGGCTGAAGGGGGAGGTGAAGCGCCTGACGATGGAGCGTGACCTGCTCAAACGAAGTGTGGCCTTCTGAGGTGTTGGAGTTGGATCGGTGAGCCGCTACCGACACGTCTCCGCCATGAAGGCCGACGGGTTCCCGGTCCGAGCGGCATGTGCGGCCGCCGAGGTCTCGCCCTCGGCGTACTACGCCTGGCTGGAGCGCTCCACGGCCCCCATCGAGGCCGCGGAGATCGAGGCTGTCGCTCACGCGCTGAACGGCAGACCCCGGAAGGCCCTCGGTCGGAGAACTCCGGCAGAGGCGTTCAACGAACATCTACCTTTGCTCCAACAAGCTGGTGTTGCATCGATCAGTTGAACTCGGTCACTACCTCTCGGGTTCCTACCGGGCTCACTGCGAGCTCCTCAGCGTCACCCAGTCCGCAGGCCGGATTGCGACGTGCTTCGACAGCAGCGCCGCCGAAGCGTTCTTCTCGTCGCTGTGGACGGTCAGGGAACCTCGCGCTCCACGATCAACAGAATTCGCGGTGGATCGACCGCTACAACACCGTCAGGCTGCACTCGACCATCGGCTACGTCCCGCCGGTCGAGTGGGAACTCCGCTACCATCGCCAGGAACGGCAGGCCGCATAGCAACGTGGCCGCTCGGCGGGGAGAGCGTCACTGATCGGATAGCCGGGCGGCTGGGCCGATCTCGGGTACGCCCCCGGGACCGATCCGCTTGTTGGGACCGAGAGATCGTCACGATGGAACAGGGGATCTCCCCAGCCATCGCCGGCGACCTCACCTACGAGACCACTCAGTGGCGATGCCGCCATGTTCGTAGCCGAAACGGGGGACTTCAAGCGATTAGTCCATGCCCGGCTACTGCGCAACTGTGCTGGGTTCGCACCCACACACTACGAAGCCGGCGAGAAGGTGCACCGCGGTCCTTCACCAAGCGGGGAGCCTGCCTCTGCGCTGAGCCACCGACTGAATCCCCACCTCATCGGGTCCTCATCCAGTGAACGTGCGCAGATCAAGGACGTCCGGCCGATGTAGCGACAGCCATGGACACGATGGGCTTGTTCAGCACCTTGGCAGCGGTGGAGCCGTAGAAGCCGGCGTCGCCGAAGGTGAAGACGCCACCGTCGGCCGCAACCAGCCAGTAGCCCTTGGCGTCGGGCGTAGCCACCATGGACACGATGGGCTTGTTCAGCACCTTGGCAGCGGTGGAGCCGTAGAAGCCGGCGTCGCCGAAGGTGAAGACGCCACCGTCGGCCGCAACCAGCCAGTAGC
>JAJZBS010000051.1:13608-20388 GCA_021851885.1 Actinomycetes bacterium
CCCTTGGCGTCGGGCGTAGCCACCATGGACACGATGGGCTTGTTCAGCACCTTGGCAGCGGTGGAGCCGTAGAAGCCGGCGTCGCCGAAGGTGAAGACGCCACCGTCGGCCGCAACCAGCCAGTAGCCCTTGGCGTCGGGCGTAGCCACCATGGACACGATGGGCTTGTTCAGCACCTTGGCAGCGGTGGAGCCGTAGAAGCCGGCGTCGCCGAAGGTGAAGACGCCACCGTCGGCCGCAACCAGCCAGTAGCTGGCGGCCCGAGATCGGGCCTCAGGTGTCGCCGGCTTGGACGGCGCTGACGCCGGGCCGGTGCCAACTGCGTTGATTGCGGCCACGGTGAACGTGTAGGTCGTCCCGTCTACGAGTCCGATCACGCCGTCGCCTGATCCGGCGCCGACGGTGATCGGTGCACCGGCGCCCGCACTGGTCGAGGGCGTGATCACGTAGCCGGTGATCGGTGAGCCGCCGTCGGAGACGGGAGCGCTCCATATGAGGTTGACAGAGCCGGGGCCAGCGACAGCAGAGATGATGGTGGGGGCTCCCGGGACGGTCAACTCAGGTGTCACCGGGTTGGACGACGCCGAGTCCGGGCCGGTGCCGACTGCGTTGATTGCGGCCACGGTGAAGGTGTACGTGGTGCCGTTGGTGAGCCCGGTGATGGTGTCGGAGGTAACGGCGCCGACGGTGATCGGTGCACCGGCGCCCGCACTGGTCGAGGGCGTGATCACGTAGCCGGTGATCGGTGAGCCGCCGTCGGAGGCGGGAGCGCTCCAAGTGACGGTGGCCTCACCGCCGCTGGCTGTCGCCGTCCCGATGACGGGGGCATCAGGCGCTCCCAGCGGTGTCGCCGGGTTGGACGGCGCTGACGCTGCACCGGTTCCCGTTCCGTTGATCGCGGCCACGGTGAAGGTGTACGTGGTGCCGTTGGTGAGCCCGGTGATGGTGTCGGAGGTAACGGTGCCGACCGTGATCGGTGCACCGGCGCCCGCACTGGTCGAGGGCGTGATCACGTAGCCGGTGATCGGTGAGCCGCCGTCGGAGGCGGGAGCGCTCCATATGAGGTTGACAGAGCCGGGGCCAGCGACAGCAGAGATGATGGTGGGGGCTCCCGGTAACGTCGACTCAGGTGTCACCGGGTTGGACGGCGCTGACGCCGGGCCGGTGCCGACTGCGTTGATTGCGGCCACGGTGAAGGTGTATGTGGTGCCGTTGGTGAGCCCGCTGATGGTGTCGGAGGTAACGGCGCCGACCGTGATCGGTGCACCGGCGCCCGCACTGGTCGAGGGCGTGATCACGTAGCCGGTGATCGGTGAGCCGCCGTCGGAGGCGGGAGCGCTCCAAGTGACGGTGGCCTCACCGCCGCCGGCTGTCGCCGTCCCGATGACGGGGGCATCAGGGGGTGAGGCGATGTTCGTGCTGGTCAGAATGGGAGGCGCCGCGTATGCCGGCGCAGTCGTCGAAGGCAGCGGGGAAACCACAACCGCCGGGTATCCCAGAACCGTGACGGTCGCGCCGACGATAAACGTACCCAAAGTGATGTTGGCAGACGTGTCGAACTCACTCTGCGTCCAGTTGATCGTTGATCCACCAGGACCGGTTGCCTTGAGGGTGATGGTGACAGCGGGCAAGGCTAAGGTGGCGCCCCCCGGTATAGGTGTACCTCCGGTACCGATTTCGAGGTATGGCAGGGAGGTGCTGCCGAGGAACCCGTTGTAGACACCTGGAGAGGTCGATGGCGCTGTTGTGGGCGTGGCGGTACAACCAGCCTGGCCGTCCGTCGTACAGTAGGTGATGATCAGCGGGAACGAACCTGTGGCAGGCAGGGTCCCTGAATAGCCCGATGGCGTCGTATATGAAGCATCGCCACTTGCGACCGCATTCTGATATGTCGTCCCGGTCGGGATAGGGTAATAGTTCTTGTTCTCACTGATGAAATTGACGGTAGCTCCGGAGTTGCTCGTCGGGACTACCTGGCTCCCTCCCGCGTCTGTGATGGTGAAGTCCGAACCCTGTGTCACCGTTGCAACGGAATAGGAAGCGGCGGTAAGCGTATTCTCGCCGTAGCCCGTAGGACCGCCGTAAGCGAAGGTCTGCGTAACCGTGGTTCCCGGAGACGGAGTCGCCGACACCGGCAGGGCAGTGGCCAGCCCTGCAGTACCGATCCCCGAAGCAACGAGCGCGGATACAGCGCCGACCGCACCCACGTGGGCGACCCGGTCCTTGAATGTTCGCACGGGAAACTCCTCCCACAGCCGATCAAATCTGATGACAGTCGCCTGCCATTTAGCAAACTAGTGTTGCTCCTAGGAAACACATCATGACCGTCGGTTTCCGTTCTTGATGAGCGAAATGCCAGGACGCATCTTGCGAATAAGCTGACCGGATTGGACGATGGGAATTCGACCAGTCCAACTTGTGGCATGTGCAAGATCGACCCGCACGTCGATAAATCCAGGTAAAGCTAACGAAACACTGACGGAATGAGAACTCCCAATCGTTCGCAACATTCAATACGGCCTGCCGCCACTTCCCGCCTCCATCATGGATTCGATCGCGAACCCGCAAGTACCCGGGGTCGAAGGAGGAGATCGTGACGGAGTAGCGACACTATGGCGACATTACGCTGGAATGATGTTGTCCGCAAGAGGTCGCACTCATAGTGAATAAGTCATCACAGCGGGAGACAATTGTGTCGATCTGGTGGCGAATACGGCGAGTAACACCCGCTGTCAAGGGTGCCGGCAACTGTAGAAAACCAATTCGGTAGATGCGTTCAGGCACCAGTACAAGTGTTTCGGCCCTGGTTGTGCTGTCTCTGCGAAGAACGGCCCGCTCCGAAGGCATCAATCCAGTAGATCGGGTGCCATGCATAGGGAGACAGCGCATGACATGACAGCATGAGGAGCGCAATGCAGGTAGCCGGTGCATGTTTTGTCCGTGGAGGTGCCGAGAGCGGCCGAAACGCTGCGGCACCTGCGACTACCTCATCTTCGATAGATCACCTCGAACATTGCGCACGATTTCAGCTTGGAGGTCGACAAGAGCATCAATCTGCCACCTCTACTACCGCCAGCATCGCCACCCGAGTAAGTGCGCCGACATACTTCGAGCTGTCATGGAAATGTGTAAAGCGCCCTCGAGTTCTTGGTATCACGACGTGATGAGGAGCAACGTCGCTGTGTAGTGCCCGGCGGCCACGTAGGGCGGGACGGCGAGCGACAGCGTCGCCTGGCAGCCGTAGGACCCTCCGCCGGACCCGGGCGTTGCCGCGCACAGGACGGTCGGGGTCGTGGTGGAGAGTGTCGCACCCGGGCCCGCGCTCACGCCGGACAGATCGGCACCGGGTGAGGGCGCCACCGGTGACGGCCGCCAGGTGAGAAAGTCGGCCGGGATGACATTATCGTCGGCCGGCCCCACGGGGGACGCGTTGGCGAAGTCGCCCTCGAGCTGGCCGGTGACCGACCAGCCGGGCTCCGTCCCGCGGTTGTCGGACACCCCCACCATGTCAAGCGTCCCGGTCGCCTGGGCGAACTGCGGTCCTCCCGGGCCGGGTCCCTGCAGGCTCCCCAGGGTGACGGGCGACAGCGTCACCGAGGACTGGCTCGGGTTCGACCCCGTCGGGATGTCCTGGACGGTGAGGACGCCGGCCTGGACCACCTGGGAGAGGACGGGCGACGGACTGCCGGCATCGGTTGCCGAGCCGAGGTAGGTGGCGACGATGGAGAAGGTGCCGGCGAGCGGCATGTCGACCTGGCACGTCGCCATGCCCGAGGTCAGGGGGACGGCGACGCAACCGGCGAGGTCGGCCCCGTTCGAGGTGAAGGTCACTGAGCCCGTCGGCGTGCCGGTGGCCGGGGCCACGGCGTCGACGGAGGCGGCGTAGGTGGCGGGCGCACCGGCGAGCGACGGGTTGGCCGCCGAGACCAGCGTGGTGGTGGTGGCGGCAACCACGGCGCTGAGGCCGAGCGCCGGCGCGGTGCTGGCCAGGTCGTCGGTGCTCCCGCTGTAGGAGGCGGTGAACGACAGGGAGCCTGTCGCGCTCGGCGTGTAGCTGCAGGTCGCCATGCCTGCCGTCAGCGCCACCGACGTGCACGAGGTGAGCGCGGTGCCGTTCAGGTCGAAGGACACCGTGCCCGACGGCGTGCCCGACCCGGGCGCCGACGCCGTGACGGCAGCCGTCACCGTCACCGCCTGGCCGACGGCGACCGAGGTGAACGGCGCGCTGAGCGACGTGGAGGTGGCTGCCGGTGCCACGACCACGGCGAGCGAACCCGAGCTGGGGAGGTGGACGTCATCGCCCGAGTAGGTGGTGGCCACCGTGTGGGTAGCGGCGTTCCCCGCAGTCGCCGGGCACGTGGCGGCACCCGATGCCAGTGGCACTGATGTGCACCCGGGGATCGGTGCGCCGTTGTCGGTGAACGACACCGTCCCCGTCGCGGTTGCCGCCGCCGAGCCCGACACCGTTGCCGTGTAGGTGACCGCCTGGCCGACCACGGGCGAGCTCACCGAGGCGGTGACCGACGTCGTGCTGGCCGGCGGGCTTCCGACGATGAGCGTCTGGTCCACGGGCGTGGTGCCGGTGCCCCCCGAGGCGGTGCCGACGGCCCAGATGTCGGCGGCGCTGGTGGCGGCTACCCCGGCCAGCTGGTTGGACAGCGTGGTGCTGGTGTCGGGGCTGGCCACGATGGACCACGCCGTCCCGTCGTAGTGCTCGATGAGGGTCTGGTCCACGGGCGTGGTGCCGGTGCCTCCCGAGGCGGTGCCGACGGCCCAGATGTCGGTGGCACTGGCGGCGGCCACCCCGGCCAGCTGGTTGGACAGCGTGGTGCTGGTGTCGGGGCTGGACACGATGGACCACGCCGTCCCGTCGTAGTGCTCGATGAGCGTCTGGTCGACGGGCGTGGTGCCGGTGCCCCCCGAGGCGGTGCCGACGGCCCAGATGTCGGTGGCGCTGGTGGCGGTCACCCCGGCCAGCTGGTTGGAGAGCGTCGTACTGGTGTCGGGGCTGGCCACGATGGACCACGCCGTCCCGTCGTAGTGCTCGATGAGGGTCTGGTCCACCGTGCCGGTGCTGGTGTAGCCGACCGCGTCAGCGCCGCCGGCGCCGTCGAGCGCCACTGCGGTGAGGACGTTGGCCGACGTGCCCGGATTGGGGCTGGCCACGATGGACCACGACGTGCCGTCGAAGTGCTCGATGAGGGTCTCGGCCGTGCTGCCCGAGTGGTACTGGCCCACCGCCCACACGTTGGTCGGCGAGGCGGCGGCGACGCCGAGGAACTGGTTCTCGGTTGCCCGAGGCCCGAACGCATCGAACGGCGACGCGGTTGCCGGCGCCAGCGACCACGCCGTCCCGTTGTAGTGCTCGACCAGCAGCTGGTCGACCGGGTAGCCGTAGGCGTTCACGTCGACGTACCAGCCGACGGCCCAGACATCGGTGGCCGAGTCGGCAGACACTGCGACCAGCTCGTTGCTGGTGGCTACGCCGTTCACGTTCAGCTGGTCGGGGCTGGGGACGATGGACCACGACGTGCCGTCGAAGTGCTCGATCAGCGTCTGCGGGAGCGGCGAGGCCGACGTGCCGGCCTGGTACCAGCCGACGGCCCAGGCGTCACCCGTCGTGGTGGACGTCACGGCCAGCAGGTCGTTGGCCGTCTGCGCCGACGGGGAACCGACGGTGGCGTCGGGGGACGGCACGACGGCCAGGGTGGGTGTGGCGGCGAAGGACGGATGGGCGACGAACGGGAGCGACGCCCCTACGACCACCAGGCCGGCCACGACCGGCCACCAGCGGCGCGACACCCGGCGCCTCGCCCGCGCCGACACCGACCGCCGCCACCGCAATGCCCGCTCCAGTGCACCGGTCCCCCGGGGAACGGATGTGCTCATCTCGACAACCTGCCGTCCTCTCGGATCCCGGTCCGGAGCCGCCGGCGGGCGGCGGACCGGCATCCCCTTCCCGCCCTCAGGCCGGGAGCGCGTCCTGGGCGCTCTCGTCCGGTACCGTTTCGTTCCCGCCGTGGTGGGTGGCCGTCCGCACCGGGTGGCCGGCGTGGTCGGACCTGGCCGGAATGGCACTGTCGGCCAGCGGCAGGCCGTCGACGACGAGCGTCGTCAGGTGCGTGCAGAGCTCCTGGCGCGTCAGGTCACCGCCTCCCATCCACCAGTCCGCCGCCGTCTGGATCATGCCCACGATGCCGAACGCCCATGCCTCGGTGGGGGCGAGGTCGGCCCCGACCGCACCGAGGGCGTCCGCCAGCACGAGGGCGATGCGCCTGCCGGCCAGGCGCGAGTAGTCGTTCAGCGGGCCGCTGCCGTTCACGGCGTCCGAGCAGTGAGCGGACAGCAGCCGGTAGATCTCCGGGTCGGCCTCGATGAAGGTGAGGAATTCGTCGACCCCGTTGCCCACCCGCTCCCGGTAGGTCGCACCCGTGCGCAGGGCACGGGCGAGCCGGTGTGAGGCGGTGGCGAACACGTGATCGGCGATCGCTCCGATCAGCCCGCTCCGGTCGGTGAAGTGCCGGTAGAGGATGGGCTTGGACACGCCCGCCTCGGCCGCCATCTGGTCCATCGAGGCGTTCCGCCCCTCACGCCGGATGACGGTGATAGCTGCTTCGACCAGTTCGGTCCGGCGGACCGAACGGTCCCGGACGGTCACCTTCACCGGCCCGTCGTGAGGGCCCACGTCGCAGACGTCCATCGCATCACTCCCCCTACCCCGTGCCGCGTGCGCGCTGCATCGCCTGCGAAGCCTTGTGGCGGGCAGTCCACGGCAGCGGG
>JAJZBS010000198.1 GCA_021851885.1 Actinomycetes bacterium
GCTGATCGACCGCGGCGTTATGTTGAATTCCACATAACGTGGCTTATGTCGCGCGCGGAACTATGTCGCGTTGTCGGTGGAACGGGCGGACCCTCACGGCCGAGGTCTCGCTCAGCGCGACATAACGCTCGGCATCGTCGACGATCCTCTGGTTGGAATCTTCAACCGATCGGAGGCAGTCATGACACGATGCGATCCACCCGTCGAGGTTGCTGGACCGCTGGCACAGTTCAAAAACGGATTTGTCGCGCACCTCGTCGCGCTCGGCTACGTGTCGAGCGGCCTTGCTGGACAGCGCGCCTTGTTCGGTCACCTCGATCGCTGGCTCGATGCGGCCGGTCTTCGGCTGGCTGAGCTGACCCCATCGGCCCTTGAGGAGTTCTTGCAGTCACGGCGCGCCGGGGGCTATACGACCAAGCTGACGGCTCGCGGCCTCGCGCCGTTGCTCGATTTCCTCGAGCACCTGCAGCTCTACACGCCCCCGGTCTCGTCGAGCACGGCGCTGGACGACCTCCTCGAGCAGTTCCATCAGCACTTGGCGAACGAGCGGGGGCTCGGAGAGGGGACGGCTCGCGGCTACCTCTGCGTCGCTCGGCGGTTTCTGGCCGCGTGCTCTCCGCCGCTCGGGACGGGCGTGGCCGAGCTTGTGCCGAGCAACGTCACCGGCTTCGTGCTGGCGCGTAGCTCGGAGCTCGGCGTGGCAGGGATGCAGACGGTGGTGAGCGGGATGAGGGCGCTGTTGCGCTTCCTCTACACAACAGGACTGACCGATCGGAACCTCACCCCGGCGGTGCCGACCGTCGCCCGCCGACGAGAGGACCTTCCACGTTCGCTGTCGAGTGAGCACGTCGAGCGGCTCCTGTCGGGTTGCGATCGCACGACGCCAGTCGGGGTCCGTGACTTTGCGATCTTGACTCTGCTCGCCCGCCTCGGCCTGCGAGCCGGCGAGGTGGCGGCCATCCGGCTCGACGACGTCGACTGGGCGGCAGGAGAGCTGCGCGTCCGCGGCAAGGGCCCGCGCGAGGACCGCTTGCCCTTGCCTGGCGACGTCGGCGACGCCCTCGTCGCCTACCTGCAACACGGGCGGCCCGACTGCGCCGAGCGAGCGCTGTTCATCCGCTCCTGCGCTCCCCGCCGAGGACTGACCCGTCAGGCGGTCGGCGGCCTTGTGCGGGCGGCGAGCGTGCGGGCCGGCCTGATACCGCACGGGCCCCACCGTCTCCGCCACACGGTGGCGACCGAGCTTCTCCGCGATGGTGCATCCCTAGTCGAGATTGCTCAGTTGTTGCGCCATCACAGCGTGAGCGTGACGGCCTTGTACGCGAAGGTCGATCACCGTGCGCTCTCCGGCCTCGTGCAGCCGTGGCCCGGAGCGACCAGATGAGCGCGCTCGAGCAGCGGGTCGCGGAGTACCTCTCGATCCGCCGAGCCCTCGGCTACAAGCTCGCCGGACAGGACGCCCTCCTTCACGACCTCGCCGTCTGGCTCGACAAGGAGGGCTGCGGAGTGCTCACCGCCGACCTGGCGCTCGCGTGGGCCCAGGCGCGGCCAACGAGCAGCCCGAACCGCCAGCGACAGCGCCTGACGATCGCCCGGCTCTTCGCCGAGTACCTGTCCGCCGTCGACCCGCGGACCGAGGTGCCACCGGTCGAGCTCCTGCCGGCTCGCTATCGCAGGACAGCCCCCTACATCTACAGCGACGCAGAGATCGCCGCGCTGATGAGGGCAGCTCGCTTGCTCGAACCGCCGCTCAAGGCTGCGACCTACGAGACGCTGATCGGCCTGCTCGCCTGCACCGGGCTCCGCTACGGCGAAGCCGCCGGGCTCGACCGAGGTGACGTCCACTTCGGCGACGAGAGCCTCTTGGTGCGCTTCGCCAAGAACGGCAGGTCTCGTCTCGTGCCTCTGCACGTCACTGCCGTCGCCGCCCTGGCCGACTACGCGTACCGGCGTGACCGGCTCTGCCCTCATCCGACGACGCCGAGCTTCTTCGTGAGCGTCCGAGGTGGACGCCTCGCCCAGAGCTCGGTCCAGAACGCCTTCGCCACCCTGCGTCGGATGGCAGCCCTCGAGCAGCGACACCATGGCCGTGCGCCAAGGCTGCACGACCTGCGTCATCGCTTTGTCGTTTCGACGATGATCGGCTGGTATCGCGACGGGGTCGACGTCGAGGCACGGCTCCCGGCGCTGTCGACCTACGTCGGCCACGTCGACCCCAAGGCGACCTACTGGTATCAGCAGGCCGTGCCCGAGCTCCTCGCCCTTGCCGCCCAGCGGCTCGAAGCCGGGGCGGCGGGCAAGTCATGACGTCGCTCGCCCCGACCGTGCAGGCCTTCTTCAGCGATCGGCTCATCCGCCAGCGCCATGCCAGCCCGCACACCGTCGCCGCGTACCGCGACGCGTTCCGCCTGCTCTTCTCCTACGTCGCCGACGTCACCGGCAAGTCGCCCTCCGGGCTGGACTGGGCGGACATCGACGCTGTCAGCATCGGCGCGTTCCTCCATCATCTCGAGACCGTGAGGGGGAACAGCGTTCGGACCCGCAACGCTCGACTGAGCGCCATCCACTCCTTCTTCCAGTTTGCCGCCCTCCGGCATCCCGAGCAGGCGGATCTCATCCAGCGCGTCCTCGCTATCCCCGACAAGCGCTTCGACACCACGGTCGTCTGCTACCTCAACGTTGCAGAGGTCGGCGCGCTCTTGGCCAGCCCCGATCGCACCACCTGGGTCGGCCAGCGTGACCATGCCCTCATGCTCCTGGCGGTGCAGACGGGGCTTCGGGTATCGGAGCTGGCCGCTCTCCGAGGAGAGGACGTGGAGCTGGGCTCGGGTGCACACGTCCGCTGCTGGGGCAAGGGGAGGAAGGAGCGCTGCACCCCATTGACCAAGGAGACCGTCGAGGTGCTGCGGCTCTGGATGCGACGGCGGGAGCATCGCCCCGAGGACCCCCTGTTCCCAGGCCGCAGCTCTGACCGCCAACTCACCCGGAGCGCGGTCTGGCGCCTCATCACCAAGCACGCGTCAGCGGCATCGGAGAGCTGCCCGTCGCTCGCCCACAAGAATCTCACTCCCCACACGTTACGCCACACCTGTGCCATGAACCTGCTGCAGAGCGGCGTCGACGTCGCCACGATCGCTCTCTGGCTCGGCCACTCCAGCCTGCAATCGACGAACATCTACGTACACGCCGACATGGCGCTCAAGGAACGAGCCCTCGCCCGGACCACCCCTGTCGGCGCTCGTGCCGGGCGCTACAAGCCAACGGACAAGCTGCTTGCCTTCCTGGAGGGGCTGTAATTATGTCGCCCAACGCTCACTGCTCCCACCGATTCGACAGGGTCGTTCCACCGACAACGCGACATAGTTCCGCGCGCGACATAAGCGGCGTTATGTTGAATTCCACATAACGCCGCCCTCGACCAGCGCGTCGGATTGCGCTATGTGATGTCGGGGCTCGAGAGATCCGAGACCGGTCCATATATCTCGCATCATCTGTCGCTCGCCGGGCGCTCGGACACGTTGTTCTCCGACGATGCTG
>JAJZBS010000199.1 GCA_021851885.1 Actinomycetes bacterium
GGTCAAGAGGTCCCGGGTTCAAATCCCGGCAGCCCGACCGCAGAGGTCTTCACGTTTTGGTGGGGACCCACTTCACGTTTCGAGCTTCCGTCATCCTCGCACGGCGCTGTGACATGTCGCTGGTGGCGCCTTCGGACCTCTCGGACGCTGCGGCGATGGCCTGCGGGCGCGCCGATGCGCCGCTCGCCACGTGTCTGCCAGCCGGCGTGATGACTACGGCGGTGCGTTGGCCGCGCCGACCAGGGCAGCGAGCGTGGTGCGACGCCTGCGCCGGGACCTCACTGGGAGGCCGGCGGCCTCCCGACGTCGGTCGTCTTCGTGGCGCGTCACGAAGGCCTCGGCGACCGCCAGGTTGCGCACGACGAGGGCACACGCGAGGAAGAGGGTCATGGGGGTGAGCCCCATCACCCGGCACCAGCCCCGGGCGACGTCGATGGTGGCGGGGTCCTTGATCCGGGCGTTCGAGCGCTCGGCGGCAGAGCGCCTGGCGTAGGAGCGGCGCCAGGCCTTGGAGGGGTAGTCGTGGCGCTGGGCGGTCTTGGCGTTGATCGTGGCAGGGACGCTGATCGTGCGCTGGGTGCAGCAGCACGGCGGCTCGTTTGGGGGAGAGAGCACCTCGGGACGCTCCAGGGGAAGTGACAGGGAGGACTCGCGCAGCGCGCAGCGGAGCTTGCCGAGCAGGGCCGGGCACATGACCCGGTGGTGGCCGTCTTCGTCGTCGCTCGTGACCCGTCCGAGCTTGAATCGTCCGAGCTCGGCCGCCCGTTCGTCGTGGGCGGCGGTCTCCTCTTCGCTCGCGCCGCGTCCGAGCGGTGCCTGGCCGAAGAGGGCGGTGGGCGTCATCGGGCAGTAGCAGTTCCCGTGGTGCAGGATCGCCCCAGCGTGGGTGCCCTGGGTGCCGCGGTCAGAAGGATGCAGGTCCATCACGAGGGATGCGCCAGCCGCACGAAGCGGCAGGGCGAAGTGGGCGGGGACCCGATGCGCGTAGCCCGAGTCACAGATGACGTCGCCCAGGACGACGCCGCCTGCGGCCATCGAGGTGAGGACCTGGACCATGACGGGCACCGGGTCGTGCTCGCAGCCGACGAGGTTCATGCGCCGCACCAGCTCTGGCACCGCTGCGCCGCCATCGTCGGCGACCATGGTGGCCAAGGAGAGGTAGTAGCCGAAGAACAGCTCGTCCTTTTCGCCCGGGCCCCCGCCCTTTCGGTGCCCCCATCGGGCCTCGGGATCGGCGTAGAGCCCGGACGGCTTCGGGTGCCTCGTCGAGAAGCTCTCGACGTCGGTCCAGTCGACAGCGAGCGACGCCGAGGCGTCACCGTGTCCCTCCACGCTCGCCTCGACGAAGGCGTCCGCCACGTCTTGGAGCACCTCGGAGGGTGCGCCGTCGGGTTCTTCTTGTGCCAGCGCAGCCACGACGAGGTGCAGCGTCCGTTCCACCTGACGATAGGTGAGGGTGTGCGGACCTGCCCGCCAGTCGACCGTGACGCCCAAGCGCAGGCGGTCTCGACCCCGAAGACCGACGAGCACCCGGTGCACCCTCGTCAAGTGCGCCGGCCGGCCCTCTGCCTGGCAGCAGAGCATGCCGACGAGCAGCGTGCGCACGCTGAGCTGGCGGGGGCGCACTCCGACGGGGAGCAGCGCCTCGATCCGTCCTGGGACCCCCGAGGCGTCGACGACTGCCTCGAGGCGAGACAGGTCGAGGCTCACCGCCTCCCTCCGACCAACCCCACCATCTCGTGCTCGTCTGGCGCAGGGAGCGTGGCCACGAGATCCCCCAGGCGCTGGGAGCAGGTGATGCCGGCCGCGTCCATGAAGGCCCGGAGGCCGATCGCCCCTGCCACCTCGTAGAGCCACGTCGCCCGCAGGCGTGCGATCTCGAGACGGGGAAGGTCCCTGCCACCGGCCAACGAGGCGGTGAGCGGCGTCGTGACGTTGCGTCTCGAGGTCGATGTCCCTCCGATCACGAGCCGTGTTCTGGTGAATGCCGCTGCAGCCAAGAGCCGGTCGTGGTAGCGGGAGAGCACAGGGACCACCCGGGGGCGCCGCCCCTGGCGGACACAGACGACGACGCCGCCCGAGCGCGAACAGACGTCGGTGCCCGTGATGGCCTTCAGGTCCGCACCGACCAGTCCTGCGCCCGCTCCGAGGCAGATGAGCGCGCTCGCTCGCATGCGGCGGGACTCGGTCGGCTGGGCGTCTGCCAGGGCGAGGTAGGCCGCGATCTCGGCTCTGGTGTAGGGGAGCTTCGCGTGCTCGCGCGACAGCCAGATCGGCGGTGGCGCGGTATCGAGCGCCCGGGCAATGGCCCGCAGGTTGGTGCGCACGGTGCGTCGGGTCGGTGCTGACATCTTCGTCACCTGCGGCGCACAGCAGCGTTCGATGACCGAGGGGTGGAGGGCCACTTCGGCGCTCAGCTCGAGACCCACCGACTCGCAGAACGCCCCGAGCCGGCTGGCCGCGAACAGATATGCCTTGGTCCGGTTCACCGTCTTTGGTGCCGCGGCCGCCGTCACCTCCTTGGCGAAGCAGGCCGCCTCGAGCGACACAAGATGCGGGCTGAACCGGTCGATCGCGGCTTGGACCTCGTTGGGCGCTGACCCTGGAGCGATGCTCGACGGTGGCGTACTGTATATATACAGTACGCTAGGCAGCATGAGGGCGGATGCCCGGTGCGAGGATGAGGCGTGGCGCTGACTCCTGACCTCCAAGAAGAGGCCCGAGCCATTGCCAAAGAGCTGGCCGCTATCGCCCGGAGTGCCGAGGTCTTGCCCGGCTCGCTCACTTCCCGGCGCACCCGGTGCGGGCGTCAGGGATGCAAGTGCATGGCGGACCTTCCCCAGCCTCACGGGCCCTATTGGCAGTGGACCCGAAAGGTGGCCGCCCGCACTGTGTGCCGCTGGCTCACGGAGGGCCAGGCCGCCGACTATCGGACTTGGGTGACCAACGACCGGCGACTGCGCGAGCTGGTCGCCCGATTGGAGGCCATCGGTGTCGCTGCAGTCGAGGCCGATCCCCGCTCGCGACGTCGTCGCGGCGGCCGCCGGCCGCCACCGCAGAGCTGATCGAATGTGAGTGCCGTGCGCTTATCCCGTGAGCAAGTCTCCGATCGCGGCGCGAACGACCAGGTCAATCCCAAACGTGAAGACCTCACCACATCGCCGTATTCGAACTTCGGCGAAGAGAAGAGCAGGTCGAAGGGCTCCTTGTACGTGGCTTCGACGACGTGGCCGTCGCGGACGTGGACCTCGTCGAGCACGGCGGCGTTGAAGAGCTTGCGGGTCCGGTCGCTGCCGCGCCGGTAGCTGGTGGCACAACGCGTCGAGAACCGCAGGGCGAGGTCCATGACCTCCTGCCAGTCGTCGAGGCTCGCGTCGAGTACGCCTTGGCGCGCCTCGATGGTGCGTAGCTCGGTGCCGATGCGCTCCTGTTCTCGCCGGAGCATGGTGACGTCGATGGCGTT
>JAJZBS010000200.1 GCA_021851885.1 Actinomycetes bacterium
CGGCCCGGTGTTCGCCGGTGTCCTCGTCGTGGCCAGCGTCGGCATGGCCAAGACGCTCCGCGACGCGACCAGCCAGATCGACCTCCCGGCCAGCCTCCTGGAACGGCTCGAAACGGACCCGGACGCAGGCGTCGATGTGGCCTGCTCGCTCATGGACGACGTCAAGGCCAGCGGCGCCTTCGACGGCGTACACCTCGTTCCCGTCGGGCGATACCGAACGGTGGCTTCCTGCTTGGAGAACCGCGGCTGGAGCGGCCGTCCCTAGAAGTGGCCGGTGAATACCCGGTCGAAAGCGCCGTCGGCGACCAGGAGGTGCAGGGCGTCCCCGACAACGGCCAGGCCAGCCCAGTCGGAAGACGAGACTGGGCGATCGCAACCATCGCCGAGTTCTGGTCGAGCCCCACGACCTAACCGCGGAGGTGCTGGGTCAAGAACCCGGTACCGCAGGCCAGGTCCAGGTCCGGGCCGGAGGCAGGCTTCCGACCAGGTCGACCACTTGGGCCACCTCGTAGCTTCAGCCCGACCGGCCTCGAAGAGGGAGCAGGCCCTCGCCCGTGTACCACTCCTCTTACTCGCCGCCCCGCTGCTCGTAGTAGGCGCCCGTCGCTCGATCCGTGGCGAAAGCCGGTGTCGCACGACAACCAGACATGTCACGCCGCCGGGGACTGATCATTGCCGAGGCGAAGACTCGGATCACCGGATCTGTCGCTACGGCTCCCGCGTAGCGGTCTCGTCTTCCTTGTTGGTTCTCCGTGACCGCGGCCACCATCGAAACAGGTAGCCGACAACCGCGACGACGATCGCCGCCCCGGGACCAGCATGCACGAGGAACACCCCGACCAGGCTGGGCCCTCCCCAGCTATCCCGGTAGCTGGCGGGGTTCGAGTAGTCCACGGTGAAGAACTCCGCGACTGCTCTGCCGACGAGGTACAGGGCAACGATACCGCCAAGCCCGTAGCCCACCGATCTGACGACCCGTCCGGGAGCGAGCTGACCTCGCGACCTCGCGAGCTGCCGAGGCGACGGGCGGATCACAGCGAGGGCGAGGAGGCCAAGCAGGACCAAGAGGAGAACGACCCAGACGACGACGTGGCCGACGACAACGCCGGTCACGAGCGAGCAGACGGACGAAGCGACCGATCGCGACCGGCCCGGATCATCAACGCGGTCCAAGGGGCGAAGAGGGCGAGGAGCGCCACCGTCTCGGCCGGGGTGCGGGGCACCCACACGATGTTGACGGCCAGCCCCATCTTGCGGGCGACGATCTCGACGCCGATCGACATCAGCTCCGCCGCACCCACAAAGAACCTGGTCCGATGGGCACTGGCGTGGAGCTTGGCCGCTTGGGCGAGCACGTCGAGGACGACGCGAGGGGTGAGACGGGTCTGCTCCAACAGGGCGGCGAACTCCTCGCCGTAGGTGCGGCGCCACGCCTTCGGGTAGCAGGCGAGGATCAGGCGGATCACGACAGACCTCCGAGTCGGAGCTGCCCGGCGGTGACGATGCGCTCCCAACTTGCCAGTTGGTGGGCGAGCGCCGCTCTGCCGGCCCCCGTGATCCGATACGGACGGCGACGGTCGTCACTCGGAACCGGCTCGATCAGCCCGCGCTCGACCAGCTTGGTCAGCGAGCCGTACAAGGTGCCCGGTCCGAGCCGCACGCCGGTCTGCTCGAACACGTCCGCGGTGATCGCGTAGCCGTGCTTGGGCCCGTCGCTCAGCGACAGGAGCACCAGCAGACCTGGCTCCCCGAAACGAGCGAGCCCGTCGTCCCCCCGTCCTTGCCTCGCCATACGCTGCATCATATGGCGTAGTAGGTGCGGGTTCAAGGCGGCAGCCAGACCGAGCGGCTTCACGGGATTCCCTGGACATGTACGGGTCGCTGCGGTCTCGTCAGCAGGCCCTCTTCAGCCGACAGTTTTGTTATACGATACTCTATTGGAGGTTCGAGACTCGGCACTCAAACACGGCTTTAGCGCCGACGACATCCGCCACGCCATCACCAACGCGCTCGCTATCTACGACGACCTGGACGATCCCTACGCGCTCTACCTCGGCCCCGACACTGCCGGCACCCTGCTCGAGGTGTTGACCGCCATCGACGCGCTGGGCGAGGAGATCGCCTTCCACGCCATGCCGATGCGCCGAAAGTACAGGAGGCTGCTCCCATGACCGAACCCCGCAAAGCCAAGACCGGAGAGACGATGGACGAGAACTTCTGGCGGCGGGCCGAAGAGAAGGCCGATGCCGGCCTCGATCCCTCCCGGCTGCGACGCCGAGTCGGTCGCCCTACTCTCGGTGATGAGCCGGCAGGGCTGACGGCCGTCCGTCTCCCGCCCGAGGTCCGCCGGGCACTCGACGATCGGGCCGCCGAAGAGCACACCTCCTCTAGCGAGGTCATCCGCCGCGCCCTGGAGCAGTACCTCGCGAGTTAGCAGGTCAGCTCAGACAACGTGCAGAGACCGGCCAGCAGGTCACCCGAGTTCGAATAGCGACAACGCAACCCCACGATTTGCCATGAAAAGCCAACCGGTGTCCTCCTGATGGGTGGACACCGGTGGCGCGTTCGGGGCGGGTTTGCCGCCCGGAGTGCCGGTGTCGCAGCCGTCCGGCACCCAGAAGAAGGAGGTGTTGGCGGCACCGTTGTTTGCGTATGAGCCGGCAACGCTCCGCGACCATGGTGCGGCAACGCACTTTGGGGATCGAGACGAACTGCTTGTTGCGACGACCGGCTGAGCGCGCCTGATCGCCGAACGCGAAATTCCCTGACCTTCCACAGCCCGAACCTCGAACGCGGCCCAGGGGGCGACACGAAGAGGGCGAGGATCGCCACCGGCGCCGCGCACGCGCCGACAGGTGGTCGACACCCACAGGTCGCCGACCCTCCGACATCGAGCTTGTGGACTACAGGCTGCCGAAGCCACCAGGGTCGCGTTTTCACGCTTGGTTCAGGACGAGCAGGGGCGTAGACGGCTGCAGCCCATTCTCAGGAGCTTGCGACAAACGAGCCGTGTACGACGGTATCCCGCCCGCGCTCCTCCGGCCGACCGACGATAACCCTCACGCGGTGGCTCCCGACCGTGCCGGTGAAGCGGAGCACACAGGACCGGAGAACACGTGAACCACAAGTAGCCGGCCTCACGGATCCGTCCACTCGGTGGGATCCGTACATCCCCGTGACCTCGAAGCCGGGCTGCGGACCCGAGAAGTTGACGTCGAGATCGAACTTGGATCCGTCCACGGAACCCTTCCAATGGAAGCTGACGTGACCAACCGGGGTTGGGGTGCGGCTGTAGAGATTGCCCAGCAAAGCTGCATCCCCTGTCACCCTGCGTCCAGCGATCGTGCCCGTGAAAGGCTGCACCGT
>JAJZBS010000052.1 GCA_021851885.1 Actinomycetes bacterium
CATCGCGTCGATCGTGAGCGGCGACCGCAGCACGCTGGTCCCGCCCACGCCGGCGTTGTCGAAGGTGACCACCTTGTAGTGGTGCGCCAACGCGTCGACCAGTCGCGGGTCCCAGGTCTCCATCGTCCCGGCGAACCCCATGATCATGACGAGCGGGGGCCCGCTTCCGACTTCACGGTAGGCGACCGAGCCCGAAGCGGTGTGTGCGATCTGCACCGGCGCCGAGGTGACCGACACGCTGGGAGGTGGCGACACCGCTCGACCTGCAGCCTTGGCTGCTGCTTCGTCGGCGAAGGCCTCAACTGTGCCAAGTGTCGGAGTACCGAGGGCGACGAAAGCGACCTCCCCGAAGACGGACCGGGACCTGAACAGCACGATGTCCGCGCCGATCAAAACGCCCGAGGTGGTGAGGCGCAACGAGTACGCAGATGACGTTGTGCCGACGACGGGGAACGACATGGTCGTGAACGTCGCTTCGACCGGCCTCGACTGGACCGTCAGGGTCAGCGAGTGGCACTCCCCCAGGACCGCCTTCGCTCTCTCGAACTCTGCGGACACAGTTGTCCCGGTTGCGAGCGACTCGGTGAATGCGGGAAGCGACGAGCCCTCGACGAAGCTCACGGTCCCTCTGTCGTGCGCTGATCCGCCCTTTCCGGCCATCCCGCCGAGGCACGGCGTAGCCCCGAGGTCGATCCATGCCTTCTTGGCGTGGTCGACCCTCCATCCCAACGGAAGGTTCGAAGTGGTGAGCAGGTGTGCCCCCACGTTGAGGCGGGAGCTCGCGCCGACCGGGGCCACTACGACGGCGAGTACGACACCGAGGACCGTGACAGCGACGGCTGCCCGCAGGAGTGACCAGTTGACCGCTGCGCGCCTCCTTCCTTCTCGTCCAGGCGGGTGGGGCCGTGCGTCAGCGATCGACATGGTCCGCCTCGTTGCCGGTGACGGCGTCGTCGGACCCAGGAGCAGCGCCGTAGATGGCGAGGCTGATGAGATACGACGCGCCGATCGCGATGTAGATGACTTCGAATGGCCAGTAGGTGGCGCCCATCGCAGCGGCGATCACGCAAGCCACAACCGACGCCAGCACTCCGACGACGGCGCTCACCCGCGACGCTTTCATCCTGATGAGCACTTGGCGCTCGTCGGCTCGACGTGCGAGCACCGCGCCCACGTCGGAGTCGTGTCTGCCGGCGAGGTAAAACACGACGACCGCAATGGCCGTCACGACTTCCCCGATGACGATTGCCTCCCACTTGCCACGGCCTAAGCCGACCGCAAGGGAGATCGCTGATCCCCCGACACCGGCGAGCACCGGCGTCCACAGGCCGTGGCGTCTCATTCGAGTCATGCTCCCTCCTCGTCATCCGGATCGAACATCTTGTCGATAGGCATCTCGAAGAACCGGGCGATGCGAAATGCGAGCGGCAGGGACGGGAGGTACCGGCCACTCTCGATCGAGATCACCGTCTGGCGAGAAACACCGAGTGCGCCTGCAAGCTCGGCCTGTGACAGCTCCCGCTGGACCCGCTCTTCCCTCACCCGATTGCGCATTGATGTAAAGGTACCTTGACCAGACGGCCGCTGTCAAGGGACCTTTACTCCGGAAGGACGCCGCCCTCGCCGCGCTGGCGGCCAAGCCCGGCCTGCCGGCGAAGGGGCGGGACCGGGCGCTCGAGGCAGAGAGCAGAGATCGTCGAGCTGACCGAGGCGATAGATACGCAAGCCATCGAGCCGGCGGTCGTCCTGGGAAATGACGGCTCCGGCTGAGCGGTCCGCTCCCGGCGCGCGGCCCCGGCGGCGGGTGACCACATTCCAGGTGACCAACACCAGCGTCGGGCCCGTACCCGAAGGTCGGGCTTGCTAGTTGGGCGCTTGGTCGAGCTTTGCGAGGAGGCGGGTCAAGGAGTGCAGGTCCCCTTGGTCGAGCCGGCCGGTTGAAGGGTCCTCTATGAAGAGGCGCCAGCGGTGCGGACGCGGACCTTGCCACCAGCGCCACCGGTGGTACCGTATATGCGTGGAGAAGACGACGCTGTATCTGCCTGAGAATCTGAAGGTGGCGGTCAAGCGGGCCGCCGCGGAGCGTGGGGTGTCCGAGGCAGAGATCATCCGCGAGTCGATTCGTGTGTCGGTCGGCGGTGTTCGTCCGCGGCCTCGTGGCGCCCTGTACTCGGGCGGGCAGCCGACCGCCCGTTACGCCGAGGAGCTGCTGGCCGGCTTCGGGGAGCGCTGAAGGTGCCTCCCGTCATCGTGGACACCAGCGCCCTGCTGGCGTTCTTCGATGCCTCCGAGCCCGACCACGAAGCGGTGTCAGAGGTGCTTGCCGCAGCCGATGCCTTGGTCGTCTCTCCGTACGTGGTGGCCGAGCTCGACTACCTCGTGGCCACCCGACACGGCGTGGACCACGAGCTGGCCGTGCTCGACGAACTGGCCGGCGGAGCGTGGGACCTGGCAGCGATCGACGAAAAAGGGCTTCGCCGCGTCCGGGGGGTGATCGCCAGCTACAGGGACCAGGAGATCGGAGTGGCGGATGCGTCGATCGTGGTTCTGGCTGAGCGGTATCGGACGCGCGCGATTGCCAGCCTGGACCACCGGCACTTCGACGTCCTCCGGTCGCTCGGCGGTGGCTACTTCGAGGTGCTCCCGCGGGTGGGTTGACGGACACCTCTCACCGGGATGGAGTTTCTCGGGGCATCAGCGGTCGCGATCATGCACTGAGTAGTGCAGCGCCCAGGCGGCTGCATAGGGCAAGCCCTGGGAGTGGCGACTTCGTTCGGTCTCGAACGCGATGGTCGTGCGCTGGTCGAGAACCCCCGCCACTAGTTCCTCTGATTTCTCGCGCTCTTATGGAAGTGCGCGACGCCCTGACCAGCACTTTCGTGTCGGCTTCCGCGTCGGAGATGCAAGTTTCTCGGGTGGATTTCTCGGGGCCTGCCCGCGGTTGCGTACGCAGGCTGGTGCAGGGTGTGCGCGGCGAGAAGTGGCCCGTGGGCTGCGGGTTCGAGCTGCGGGCTGTTGGAGGCGGCCTGGCGTGGCGCGGCTGCGTGTGCATGCATAGGGCATGCATAGGGCATGCGTATGCAGTGCCTTGATCAACTTCGGCAGCGGACTCGTCCGTAGCGGTCGTTGCCAGCCAGCCTGTGGGTGCCGAATACTCGATTGCAACCGTGACCAGGGCAGATGGCCTTGCTCGCGAATCGCGCACCACGTTTGCCGGTCGTACTCCTACCACCGGTAGTACCGAGCCTGAGGACCACCTACCGCTGGTGCGAGAGCTGGGAGCGCAGCCAAGCCGTCTCCGAACCGTCCGAAGTACTCTCGCACCTGTGCGTGTCTCCAGATCCAGCATCCATATCGAGGCACCTCGGGAGACGGTGTGGTCGGTCGTCACCGAGCCCGCCTACGTCAAGCAGTGGCAGTACGGCAGCGACCTGCAAACCGACTGGAGCGTCGGCTCCCAGATCCGCTTCATCAGCGAGTGGCAAGGCCAGACCTTCGAGCAGTGGGGCACCGTCGTCCACGTCGACGCCCCGAACCGCCTCGCCTATTCGTTGTTCGCTCCGCGGCCCGATCTGGAGGACAAGCCGGAGAACTACTTCACGATGACCTACATCTTCGATGACGACGCAGGTGCCACCACCTTGACGATCCTCCACGAGGACCCACGGTCGGGCTCGCAGGACACCGGCGACAAGGAGGAGGAAGAGGACAACCCGGTGTTGGCGGCACTGAAGACCCTCGCCGAATCAATCGTGAAGTAGAAGAGGCGCCCCCCCCCAGCACCAACGTCCGCAGGCCGACCGCTTCCGGGCGGTCCGGTGCCTCAGCCAAGCGCCTCGCGGGCGGCGGAGAGTTGGCGTTCGGCTTCGTCGACGCTGCGCCTTACCCGTGCCACGTCGACGACCTTGCCTCCCGCCGAAGACAGGGCCGCCTGGCGGACGAAGGCGGAACGGGTCATCCCGGCGGCTGCGGCGGCTGCGGCGAGCTGATCGGCCTCCGCACGACTGAAGCGGGCTGAGACCATCACCGACAGTCGCTCGGGTCCTCTGACCTCAGCGGGCTCGCCCCAGCAGTCCTCGTCGTCTCGGTGGGCCCAGTGCTCCTCGGCGCGCTCGGCCTCGGAGCAGGATTCGGGGTTGTCGGTCATCTCAGCTCCCATGCCGTGATCGACCGCAGCACCCGCCGGGCTGGGTCGTAGGCCACGACCACCCGAACCCGTCGGCCACCGTGGGTGACTCCTTCGGCGAGGTAGTCGCCGCCGCCTCGCCGGTCGGGTCGAAACCTCGGTCCCGCGGCGAGTACTTGTTCGATCTCAGCCACGCTCACGCTGTGGCGGGTGGCGTGATCCTCGTTGGACTCGTCCCACTCCACCGTCTCCCACTCCACCACGTACTACACGCTAGGCCACAGTGTAGTACCGGAGCTGGTGGCTGCGGCCGCCGCCGGCGACAAGGGACTCCGCACGGGCCGGCCGACCCAAGGAGGTGCGCCATGAGAGCCCTGTTTGTCGGGTACGCCCGATGCTCCCACCCCTCTGTCGGTGCCGAGAGTCCCGTCCGCCCAGCTCAGGAGGCCAGTCGGTGCTCGTGGATCATGCCGCCCAGACGGTCGGTGCTTCGTATCCTGGCCGGGTCGGCGTCGCCGACGGTGGGGGCTGTCGCATGGGAATCAGCGGGCGGTCGCTGGCCGAGGGACCGGTGGCGCCGATGCGCGTGTGGCCGGACTGCTGCACCACCCTGGACTGGGGTGAGAGGGCCGGTGTCTGAACCGCTCCCGCAGGTACGGTCGAACTGGATCAAGAAGCCAGACCGGCCCGTCATCATGCTTTCTCGTAGTACACTTATCCTGTGTGGAGATCCACGAGTCAGCTCGGCGCCCCGGCGTCGCCGACGAGGACATCGAACACGCTTTGGCCCACTCGGTCGTCTGGGTCGAGCTGGGCGACGAGCCTCCGCGCCACCTCCTCGCCGGGCCCGACCGCGCTGGGAACCTGCTCGAGCTGGTCGTCTTGGTCCTCGGAGGAGACGAGCTGGTGATCCACGCGATGCCACTTCGGCGCTCGACCGCCCAGGAGCTCTTCGGAGACGAGTGATGACGGACCAGCACACCTACGGACACACCAAGAGCGGCGAGCCGATCACCGACGAGATGATCGAGCGGTTCGCCGAGGAGGCCGAGCGCGGCTACGAGCCCGGTCAGATGAAGGGACGTCGCCGGGGACCTGGCCGGCCACCGCTCGGTGACGCTGCCAAGTCGGTGGAGTCGGTGCGGCTGGAACCCGACCTTCGCGACGAGGTCGCTCGACGGGCGCAGACCGAGGGCGTCACGGTCTCCGAGCTCATCCGCAGAGCGCTCCGCCAGTACCTGAAGAGCGCGTAGCGCCTGCGGTGCAGCGTCTCTCGGGGTCTCAGCACGAAGGGGGTCCTGGATGAGCAGGGCAGTGGCCTGTGCAGTGCATAGCGCACGGCGCCGTAACCAGCGCCTTCGTCGGGTTCGCCACCCGATGATCGCCCGATGCTCGTGAACCCCGCCACTAGTTCCTGTGGTTCCTCGCGCTCTTATGGAAGTCTGCGACGCCGTGACCAGCACTTTCGTGTCGGCCTCCGCGTCGAGGATACGAGTTTCTCGGGGCCTGCTCACGGCTGCGTACGCAGGCTGGTGCAGGGTGTGCGCGGCGAGAAGTGGCCCGAGGGCTGCGGGTTCGAGCCGGTGGTCGCTGGATCGCCGTTTGTCAAGGGTTCGCGGCGTGTGCATTGCATATGGCATGCGTATGCACTGCACTACTCAGACGAGTCCTGGCGGGGTCGGGGCTTGTTGAGAGCGACATCGCCAATTGTCTCGAGTCATAGTCATACTGCCTCCTTGGTTGACGGGTTGGGGTTGAACAGGGTCGGATTGGGCTCGGGGGCCTTTATTCGCAGGCCTTTTCTGCGTCCGGAGCGGACGATGACGACTTGGAGCTCGGCGCGCTTTACACGTTGCGACACGGTCTGGCGGGAGACACCGAGGGCCATGGTGGTTTCGAGCATGGCCAGCCAGCCGGGCGGGCTGTCGTCAGCGAATAACGCTTTGAGTTCATCGGTCATCCTGATCCGCCAGGGTGCGCCGGGCGTGTCTTGTTAGGCGGGGATGAAGTCCTCGTTGATCCAGCGGTACAAGGTGGAAGGGACCACGCCGAGCTGTTTGGCCGCCTGGTAGAGCGGCACCACCTCGCCCTGGGGCGGCTCAGCCGGCCGCTGGTAGCGGGGGATGCCCCAATGGTGGTAGGGATCACCGCTCGTCATCCCCTGCGGCACGCACGTAGGTTCGATGACTTCGCGCCGGACGGACGCCCGCAGGAGGTTGGTCCTACGGGATGTGCGCCTCGGGCGACACCGGGTTCCGGTGGCATCGCGTCATGCAAGGCTTGAACAGATGCAGGCACGCCCGGGGGACTTCGAGTTGACGATGGACGAGTTGCGGGCGGTCGCCGGGTTCGCCGTGGCGTGCGCGGAGCTCGCGCTCATCGTCTTCGAGAAGGATCGTCCGGGGGACGGCCGCCCGGCGGCCGCTCTGCACGCCGGGCGCACCTTCGCCGAGGGGGCTGCCCGTTCCCGGCTCCAGCGGACGGCCGCGGCCGACGCCCACCGCGCCGCCCGGGACGCGGCGAGCGAAGCCGCCCGGCATGCCGCGACCGCCGCTGGCGACGCCGCCGCGTCGGCATACCTCCATCCGCTGGCCAAGGCGACCCAGGTGCGTCACATCTTGGGTGCGGCCGCCCACGCCGCTCGGGCGGCCGAGCTGGTACGAGGTGACGATCCGGTGGTCGCCGAGTACGTGATCACCGCCGCCGCCAAGCGGGCCACTCCGATGGTCCTCGACGTGCTGACCCGCTACCCGAGGGCGCCGAAGGGGCGTACCCGGATCGCGACCCTCATGGAACGCCTCGACGGCATGCTGCGGGACCCGGCACCGACCCCACGGACAGTGGACGACCCCGGACCGTTCTTCCACGGGACCAGAGCTGATCTGCGTCCGGGTGACCTCCTCACAGCGGGCTGGCGCTCGAATTACGGTTCTGGGCGTCAGGCCAGGCACATCTACCTCACGGCCACGAGTGAGGTGGCGCCACTGGCTGCCGAGCTCGCTCGGGGCGAAGGGGCGGGACGGGTCTATAGGGTCGAGCCGATCGGCGTGATCGAAGACGACCCGAACGTCACCGACAAGCGCTTCCCGGGGAACCCGACCCGGTCCTACCGAACCATCGAGCCGGTCCGGGTCGTCGCGGAGATCACAGGCTGGCAGCCGCCCCCGCCCGAGATGATCAAGCGCATGCGCGAGCGCATGGCCGAACTGGCCGAGCTCGGGATCGAAGCGATGGACGACTGACTGCGGCCCTCCGAGAGGTGCGTCCGACACGCGTCAGCGGGCGGCGCCACTGCCCCAGCGTCCTGGCCCGTTCGTCCATCCCTCACTGACGACGGCACCGAGCGTCGCCGTGGGCGTTACGTCTGGTTGCTGCAGGTCCGTGCGGCGGTGGTCGCCAGGGTGGTGTAGGTCGTGGTGAAGTGGCCCCCGATCCCGTCGATGGCGGTCCCGACGCCGTCGAGTACCTCGGCCAGCTTGTCGGACGGGAGCCGGGTGAGGCTCCCGGTGGTGGGGAGCAGGTCGAGCCACTCGTCGCGGGTGTAGCGCCGCTTCCAGTCGAAGCTCCACTGTTCTGGCTCGGTGAAGCCCTCCGCCGCCCGGATCCGCTCCGCGAAGTTGGCGAACATGGCCTGGTAGAGCTCCAGGGCCTGGCCGGGGCCAGCAACCGGAGCGTCTGGTGCCACCCGCCGAAGGCCGGCTGCGAGGGCTTCGGCGACCTCGGGTGGCGGGTCGAACACGTGGCCGAACACGGCCAGGCGTCCGGCCGGGCGTAGGACCTCGGCCGCCTTGGCCGGCCCGGTGGCCGGGTCTACCCAGTGCCAGGACTGCCCGGCGATCAGCGCGTCGAAGCTCCGGCCGCCCGGCTCCCAGGTCTCGAAGGTCGCGACCTCTACTTCGAGCCCGCGTGCTCGGGCGAGGTCGGCCATCCGCTCGTCGGGCTCGATCCCCAGCACCGTGGCCCCGGCGGCTTGGAACTGGCGTGCCTCGATCCCGGTGCCACAGCCGACATCGAGGACCTCGGGGCCTGGCATGGAGGCAACGATGCGGGCCACCAGCGCGTCGGGGTAGGTGGGTCGGGCTCGGTCGTAGCGCTCCGCGTCCCCGCCGAAGGATTCGGCGATATGCCGAGCTCGGTGCGGCTCCGGGCGGGAAGGTTGTGAGCCTCCCGGCGGTAGAGTGGTCATGTGCCCACCATAGTGGGCGTCCGCCCATTAGATTGTCGAGGCACGGAGGAGGGCGGTCTGCCGACCGGAGTGCACATCGCCGAACCACGCCAGGCGCTCTTCGAGGCCGCCGAGCGCGTCCTGGTCCGGGACGGTCCGGACGCGTTGACCAGCCGGGCGGTCACCGACGAGGCAGGCTTCGCCAAGGGCGTCTTGCACCGTCACTTCTCCGACTTCGAGGACTTCCTGGCCGCCCTGGTGGCCGACCGTACCGGCCGGATCGACGCACAGGCCGCCGAGCTGCGCGCCTCGGCAGGTACCGGTACCGTCGCCGCCAACCTCGTCGAAGCGCTCACCGCCTTGTTCTCCTCGGTCGCAGTGGCGATCATCGCGCTCATCGTCTTCCGCAGTGACCTGCGGGCCCGGCTACGCCAGATGAGCGCTGCCGGGGGCGTCCCGGTCCTCGCCGAAGCCACCACCATGATCTCCTCCTATCTCGGCGAGGAGTGCGCCCTCGGGTGCATCGCAGTCGACGCCGACGTCGACTCGCTGGCCGTCTCGCTGGTCGGGGCCGCACACCTGCTCTTCGCGGGGCGGGTCGGCGTCCTCCTCGCGCATGGAGACCTCGACAGGGCCGTGACCGCCGTCATCGCCGATGTCGTACAGCGAAGACCCCTGTGAACCGCGGGAGATCCTCGATCGGGCGCGCGGGCTGGTAGCCCGACGGCCGCCGTGGTGTCGCTGTAGGCCGTTCCTCAACTGCCACGACGCTCGGCAGGCCTTAGCTCGGCCGCTCGCGGTGTGGAGGACCGAGCTCCTCTTGACCTTGACGCTGGGTCATAGTTGGAGAATCCATGCATGACCAGGACACCAGCTATCGAGGTCGTAGGGCTGACCAAGTCCTTCGGCGACCACCAGGTGCTCGGGGGCGTCGATCTGCGCGTCCCCTCGGGCACCATCTTCGCGTTGCTCGGCTCGAACGGTGCCGGCAAGACCACCGTGGTGAGGATCCTCTCGACGCTGCTGAGGGCCGACGGTGGCACAGCGGCGGTCAACGGGTACGACGTCGCCACCCAGCCTGCGAAGGTGCGCAGTTCGATCAGCCTGACCGGGCAGTTCGCTGCTGTCGACGAGGTCCTCACCGGGCGGGAGAACCTGGTGCTCGTCGCTCAACTGCGCCACCTCACCGGGCCGGGCGGGATAGCAGATGACCTGATGGAGCGGTTCGAGTTGACCGACGCCGGAGGTCGCAAGGTGGCGACCTACTCGGGTGGGATGCGCCGCCGTCTGGATATCGCGATGAGCCTGATCGGCGACCCGCCGGTGCTGTTCCTCGACGAGCCGACGACGGGACTCGACCCGCAGTCGCGCCTCGAGGTCTGGGCGACGGTCCAGGAGCTGGCCGGCGGGGGGACCACGGTGCTGCTCACCACCCAGTATCTCGACGAGGCCGAGCAGCTCGCCGAGCGGATCGCGATCCTGCACGAGGGGCGGATCATCGCCGAAGGGACCCTCGCCGAGCTGAAGGCCCTGTTCCCGCCGGCGAAGGTCGAGTACGTCGAGAAGCAGCCGACCCTCGAAGAGATCTTCCTCTCGGTCGTCGGCCACAACGGCTCCGACAAGGTCGGGACCGGACGATGACCACCGACGTGTTCGCCGAAACCGTCGTCTTGTCGAAGCGGTCGCTGCGGCACGTCCTGCGCAGCCCGGACACGATCGTCACCACGGCACTCACGCCGATCGCCATGCTCTTGCTCTTCGTCTACGTCCTCGGCGGCGCGATCCACGTCGGCGGCGGCAAGTACGTCGACTACCTGCTGCCCGGGGTCCTGCTCATCACCATCGCCTCCGGTATCGCCTACACCGCCCTCCGGCTCTTCACCGACGTGTCGGGCGGGATCTTCGAACGGTTCCAGTCGATGCCGATCGCCCGCTCGGCGATCTTGTGGGGTCACGTGGCGACCTCGGTGGTAGCGAACCTGGTCTCGGTGGCGGTCGTCGTGGCCGTGGCGGTGGCGATGGGCTTCCGTTCGGGTGCCGGTGTCCTCGCCTGGCTCGCGGTGGCTGGGATCTTGGTGCTCGTCACCTTGGCGCTGACCTGGCTGGCTGTCATCCCCGGGCTCGCCGCCAAATCGGCCGACGGGGTGAGCGGGTTCTCCTACCCGCTGGTGTTCTTGCCGTTCATCAGCTCGGCGTTCGTGCCCACCGGCGGCATGCCGGGCCCGGTGCGCTGGTTCGCCCGACACCAGCCGGTCACCTCCATCGTGGACACCATCCGCAATCTTCTCGCCGCTCACCCGGTCGGTCACGACGGCTGGATCGCCGTCGCCTGGTGCGTCGGGCTGCTGGCCGTCGCCTACGTGCTCGCGATGCGCACCTACCGGCGCAAGCTCGCCTGAGATGGTGGCAGCGATCCCCGGCGCCTACCGCAAAGGATCCCTTCCGTGCTGACCATCAGCCAGCTGGCGTCCTACGCCGGGGTTACCGTCCGAGCGGTCCGCCATTACCACGCCAAGGGCTTGCTGGCCGAACCGAAGCGAGACCGCTCCGGCTACCGGCGCTACGACGCCGCAGCCGTGGTGGAGCTGATCAGGATCCGCACCCTGGCCGATGCCGGGGTACCACTGTCGCGGGTGCGTGAACTGTTGGCGGCAGGTGGCGAGGAGTTCGCCGCGGCGGTCGCCGACATCGACCAACGCCTGCGCGGCGAGATCCGCGAACGCCAACGTCACAGGGAGAGGATCAGCCAGCTCGCCGCAGGCGACAGCCTGGCGCTGCCCCCAGTGGCCGTCGCCTACCTGGACCGGATGCGCGACTTCGGTTTCCGGGAGAGGCTGATCGAGATCGAGCGCGACAGCTGGATCCTCATTGCTGCTCAGATCCCCGAGCAGGTCCCCGCCTTCATGGCGATCAAGCACGCCCAGATCGAGCACGAGACGCTGCGCCGGCTCTACCTCGACGTCGGCGACCTCGTCGACTGCGCGCCCGACGACCCCCGCCTACCGGCGCTGGCGGACCGAGTCGCCGACTTCCTCGAAGCGGCAGCCGCCGAGGCCGCAGCAGCCGAGGAGCAACAGCCGATCAGCGACGACCTGATCGCCCTCCTCGACGCCGCGTTCGTCCAGTCCTTCCCGTGTGCGACCCGCCTGCTCGAGCTCCTCGAGGAGCGCGGCTGGACCGGCTGGACGAACATCAGACGAAAGGAGCCCGAAGCTCGATGGCGGATCGGTGACCGGACAGGAAAGGGATTGCCGGATCCTCACTGACCGCTCTTGGGGCTTGACTCTCCAGTCGGTGGAGGCCTCATGATCGAGCCCATGGTGATCGGACAGCTGGCAGCGAGCACCGGGTTGTCGGTGCGGACGCTGCGGTACTACGCGGACGCGGGCGCGCTGCCCGAGTCGGGACGCACGGACGCGGGCTGACGCACGGACGCGGGCTGTCGTCCAGTCCCACGCCCAGCTCACGCAACGTGCGAACGAGCCGTGCCCGACCGACGGCGTCGGGCCCGAAGATCCGGTGATCGCGGATGAGTGGAACTGGACCTACATAAGCGAAGGTCGCCCGGGTTTTCCTGCCCTTGACCCACCCGTTGGGTGGCGGCCGCCGGAGCAGCCTTAATCAGCGCAGACTTGAGTGCGGCGTGGACGTCCATCAGCGGGCGGACGCGTTGGCGGGAACGACGAAGCTGCTCGGTTCAAAGCAGCTGGGCCAGTGCTCGCGCCCCGGGCAGGATGTCGTCGTCGGCGGAGAGCACCTGGATCGCGACCTGGTTCGCGCCGGCCGCGAGGTGGGCGCGCAGCCCGTCGGCGACGGTCTCGGGGTCGCCGTGGATGGCCAACGCGTCGACGAGCCGGTCGCTACCGGGGAAGGTGACGTCGTCGGCGTCGAAGCCGATCCGGCGAAGGTTGGCCACGTAGTTCGACAGCCGCAGGTAGGGGCCGACGCGTTCTCGGCCGAGCCGGCGGGCCCGGTCCGGGTCCGCGTCGACGACGACCTTCTGCTCGGCCACGAGGAGCGCGTCGGGACCCAGTCGGGCGCGGGCGCTGCGGGTGTGCTCGGGGGTGACGAGGTAGGGGAGCGCGCCGGCGCTGCGGGTGCGGGCGAGGTCCAAGACACGGGGCCCGAGCGCGGCCAAGGCTCGGTGTTGCACCGGCACGCCGGCTCGGTCGAGCTCGTCGAGGTAGTCGACCAGTGCCTCGTAGGGCTTGCGGTAGTCCGCCTGGTTTTCCCGGTGCCCCGCGCCGATCCCGAGAACGAACCGCCCCGGGTACTTCGCCTCCAGGCGATGGAACGATACGGCCACCGAGGTGGCGGGTGCCGTCCAGATGTTCACGATGCTGGTGCCGACGACCAGGGTCTCGGTGGCCCCGAGCAGGGAATCGACCACGTCGAGCTCAGCGGGCGGGGAGGCCCCGAGCCACAGCGTCGAGTAGCCGAGCCGCTCCAGCTCGCCTGCGACCTCCGGGCTGACGTCCGAGTGGCGTGCCCAGATCCCCGCGCTGCCCAGCATGTCCATGATCGGTTCGAACTGCCGCAGCGGCTCTGTTATTCCTATTCCCTGGGCCGCACCGGCGCGCCGGCGGACGAAGGCTGGGACCATTCCCGACCCGACCCGACCCGACCCGACCCGACCCGACCCGACGCCACGCCCCGCCCCGCCCCGCGGTCCATCCCGACGAACCGACGCGCTCGACTGGTTGGCTCCGACCTCTGGAGGTCTCGTGCCCCGCCTCGGTTGACGATCGAGAGGCAGGACCCGGACGAGACGCCGGACGATTTGCTACGTGTGGGGACAGAGGGCACGGGTGCACCACTCCCAGGCGTCGACGACCTCGGCGGGTGCTTGGCTGGGCTCCCAGGCGTTGATGATGCCGAGGGTCCAATACCGCCTGACGCGTCGGCCGGTGAAGGCGGCGATCCGGTCGGCGGAGCTTCCCCGGTCTGGCGGACACCGTGAGCTGCGGTTTCGCGATGACCTGGTCCGGCTGTGAGTGGGTGCACGGGGCAGCTCTGGTTAACCGAGGGGTCGGTTGGTCCCGGTCGGCGTTACGAACGAGGATCGGCGATGCGGCGCAGCGAGTGCGCGTGGCCGGGTAGGTGCTGGTCCGCTCTTGGCGTGAGGAGCTCGGCCCAGGTGGTGGTGCCTTGGTGGGTGAGCTGGCCGTATCGGTCGTGGATGAGGAGCTGCACGGTCGTGGTGGCGGCGGTGTCGGGGATCCGGCGGTGCCTGTCGATGAGCTTGCTGGCGTTGTGTTTGATGGCTTGGATGCGGTCGTTGTGGGAGAGGGACGCGAGCACGGCGGCGACGGCGTCGTTGTCGATGGCGTGGCGGTTGTCGACCACGACGGTGCCGGCTCCTGCGAGCACGTGGTCGGCAGCGGCGATGAGGATGGGGTCGCTCAGGATCAGGTGGGCGATGATCCACTCGGCTTCGTCTTGTTGTGATGAGCCGAGGCTGGTGGGGTCGAGGAGCGCCGCGGCGGTCAGGAGGTCGTCGTAGGCGGCCACAAGACGGTCGGTGTTCATCCGGCACCTCGGGAGTTGGCGGCTCGGGTGGCGTCGTGGTCCCCCGATGTCGACCGTTGGCCGGGGCGTGCTTCGGGACGAACCTTGGCGGTAGGAGAACGGCTTGGCTGACGCAGGAGCGCGCTGAGCAGCACGATGGCAGCGGCTGCTGCGCCGGCGGAGAACCATTCGACGGCGGGCAAGAGCCCGATGGCGGTGGCGAGGAACCCGACACCGAGGACGGGGATGCCGGTCCCGAGGTAGGTGACGACGTAGAGGCCGGAGAGCACTTCGGCGTGGCGCTCGGGCGGGGCCACGGCGTTGATCTCGGTCATCGCGCCGAGGAAGGCCATGCCCTGGCCGATCCCGGCGACGACGCTGGCGCCGAGAAGGAGCCAGACCGATCCCGCCACGCCAGCCCAGCACAGGAGGCCGACGCCGGCGACGAGGGCGGCGAGCCCCATGCGTTCGAGTGCGAGGGGGTTCCTGCCGAAGCTGACGAGGAACTGGCACGCCTGCTCGACGAGCTCAAGGGCTACTTGCCCGATCCCGACGCCTCCCGTGACCCTGGGCCGGGCGGCCCGCTACTCGGCAGCTTCGAGCTCACAACCCGCTTGGGCGGGGTGCGGCTGTTCTCGGTCATCACCACACTCGGTGCCCCCATCGAGGTCACCTCCGCGGATCTTGCCATCGAAACCTTCCTTCCCGCCGACGCTGAGAGCGCCGAGCTTGTGCGGCGCCTCGCCACCGACAGATCAAGGTGGCCCACATGAGCGACAACCGTCGCGATCTGTTGACGCTGATGCCCTTCGCCCAGACGCTCGGCATCGAACTGCTGGCGGCAACCCCCGACGAGGTCCGAGCCCGCCTCGTCTGGCACGAGCGGCTTTGCACCGCCGGAGGTGTCCTCCACGGCGGTGCGCTCATGGCGCTCGCGGACAGTACCGGGGGTCTGTGCGCCTACCTCAACCTTCCCGATGGCGCATCCACGACCACGATCGAGTCGAAGTCCAACTTCCTCCGTGCAGTCGGCGACGCCCATGTCGATGCCGTCTCTCGGCCGCTCCAGCGTGGTCGCAGGATCACCGTGATCGAGACCGACCTGGTCGATGGCGACGCCCGGCTGGTAGCCCGCGTCATGCAGTCTCAGCTTGTGCTCCCGCCGTCTGTCGTCGGGGCAATTGCGGCGCAGAAGCCATCACCGTGAGTGGTGCCGCGATGGCCGTCGCCAACCGTGGCGAGGACGGGATGAAGCGCCCCGGATGCGGTGGAGGTGCGTCCCGGTTGGTTGTGGACAAGCGGCCGAGGATGCCGGTGGGGCGCGCCCGTCTCGACCTGTGGGTGCCGAATACCCGACGGGGCGGCTGACCTGAATCTTCCCAGACAGAATCTCCAGAGGTAGTACCCATGGTAGGCGCCCTCCCGGGCAGTCACACACCGCGTCAGACGAGTGTAGTACAGTAGCTCCGGTGGGCCCGGAACCACGTTTCGACTGGCGGTACCGGAGCCAGTACATCCGTACGCGCTCGGCGTGACGTCCCGGCGACATCGACATCGAGCCGGCAAGGGCCGATGAAGCCTTCGCAGACGACGACGCTCTCGTCGACTCACCCGATCCTGCGTCGAAGTCCGGAAAGACTGATCGACTTGTCGGCTACTCGCAGACTGCTCGGATGGTCATCGTCGTCATCTACCTCCGGGACGAGCTAGTCGGCGTGAACGCCTGGAAGGCAAACGAGACCCAGACCCGTCGATACTGGGAGGACCAAAGATGAAAAAGAAGGAGCTGGAAGCGCTCATCACCGAGGAGACCGCTGCGTCAGAAGCAAGCCGGGACCAGCCTCTCTCGGATCGTGCGGTTCGCCGGGAGCAGAGTCGTTCGGTCGTCTACTCCGTTCGTCTCACCCCCGAGCAGACCGAGGAGATCCAGCGGATCGCGGAGGAGGCCGGTATCCCTGCCTCCGCCTTGGTTCGTGACTGGGTGGTGGCAGGACTCGCCGCGGAGCGGGGTCCCGCCACCCTCGATTCGCTCGTGGACGCTCTGTCGCGCGACGTCGACAAGATCCGTCGCAGCGTCGCTCGACGCGAGGCATCCTGATTATTGCCAGGACGAGTCTTACGCCGTCCGATTGACCAAGGGCTGCCCTAGGGCAGTGCGCTATGCAAGGGCCGTGACCAGCGTATTCGTGGGATCAGAGGCGTGAACATCCGCGAACGAAGGATGTCACCTCCACCGCGAGGTCTTCACGTTTGGACCTGTGGGTGCCGCGAACCCCGTCCGCCCAGCTCAGGCGATCATCCGGTATTCGTGGATGAGGCCGCCCAGGTGATCGGTTCTTCGTAGCCTGGCGAGGTCGACGTCGCCGATCAGCGCAGGAGCCGTGTCGAGCGCGGACGGCGCACGTTGGCGGAGAGAGCGGTGCGGACGGTGCGCGTTGTAGTGCTCGACGTACTCGGCGAGCACGGTCTCCGGTCAGCAGACGGCGTGGCGGTCACGCCGGCGATCCGAACGAGACGCCTTTCGTGGTGGATGAACACCAGGACGTAGAGCCTGCGGAGGAGCACCGTGTTGACATGGAAGAAGTCGCAGGCCATCAATCCCTTCGCCTGTGCGGAGAGGAACTCCGCCCAGGTCGGTCCGGATCGCCGCGGCGACGGGTCGACGCCGTGACGCTTCAGGATCGCCCAGACGCTCGAGGTGGCGATGGTGACGCCCATGGTGGCGAGCTCACCGTGGATGCGGCGGTAGCCCCAAGTCGGGTTCTCCTTCGACAGGCGGAGGACGAGTGCGGTCGTTCCCTTCGCGATGGCCGGTCGACTGGGCCGGCCGTGCGAATACGTCAAGCGCTTGGCGACGAGGTCCCGGTACCAACCCAACTGGGTTGCCGGTTGGACGAAGAAGTGCCCGAGTCGCCGGCGGGGGAGCAGACGTGCGAGCCCCGCCAGAACCGCTCGGTCGGCAGACTGCAGTGCCGGTCGGTGGACCTGGCGTCGGAGGACCGCCACCTCGTGGCGCAGCATGACGACCTCGACGGCGAGATCCGTGTCACTGTGACCGATCAGTCGGATGAGCTGCAGGACACGGCAGAACGCCCAGTAGAGGAACGAGAGGGTCATCGCTGGATGCTCGCCGCGCGTGAGTCCAGGCGCCAAAGTCCGGCTTGCGACACTCGGATGGGGTTGTCGGCACGCACACCATGCCGGCCCCAGCCTCCATATTGTGCTACAATAATCTCGTGGATCGAAGCGTCCGGTGGTTCCGCTCGGCTCGGCGCCACCGGATTGGGAAAGCCCACGCGATGCATGTGATCTCGACGACGGACCCGGTCCGTGTGCCTGCGACGGCCAACCTCGACGCAAGGCTCGTCTGGATCGGGGCCGACGATCGTGGGATCGAGTTGGAGATCGTCGCGCTGGACCTCCCCGACGCCATCGTGGTCATTCATGTGATGCCGACGGCCCTACGGAGGTGACGGAGATGAACGAGCAGTCCCAGTACCGACTCGGACCGGACGTCAAGGACGCGGAGATGTTACGGGATCGGCGAGGTCGTGTGATCGACGACGGCTACGTGGACGAGGCGGTGGACGACGCGCTCCGAAAGGTGCGGGGACGTGGTCGGCCCTCGCTGTCGGAGACGGGGGAGTCTCCGCTGCTTCGAGTCCGACTCTCCCGCGACCTCGACGATGCGGTCCGCAAGGCAGCCGACCGTACCGGCAAGTCCCGCGCGGAGTGGGTCCGCGAGGTCCTTGCCAAGGCGAGCCGGCGAGCGGGGTAAGGGAGGGCGGGTTCTGCACGTTCCGCGCAGAATGCGAGGAGTTCTCGGGACTTGGTCACCGCCCCGTCCACGCTGAGTAGGCGCGTGCGTATGCAGCTGCATATGCACGACCGGCCTACCAGCAGTTTCGCCGAGATGCGAACCCGACGGTTGCAGATTTGCACTTGCCCCCCGCCACAACGACCGCTGTTCAGGCGCGCACCTCGTGCAGGGGCACAGGCGCCTGACTAGCGGTTTCTCGTTCCGGCGCTCGGCGGAGATGCGAGTTTCTCGGGGGGATTTCTCGGGGCCTTATCAACACTGCACAGGGCATGCCATGGCAGGGTGGCGCGGCGCGTGCGGCCGCTGAGCAGCCGGTTCGCGGCGGGCTTCTCGCCGGAGCCGCTGGTGCACAGGGCTGCACAGGGCATGCGTACGCACAGCCCTGATCAACGAGATCCGGACGGGACCGCGCCCGAAGTGTCTTCGGGGCGCTGCCGTGGCGTCCCGTCGGGCGATATGGGCGTGCGTTCGGCGCTCGCTGGTTCCGCTCACGGCTCGGGACGCTGCAATCCAGATCCATCGTCGTTCGGGCGCGCTGGGCCGTCTTGATGATGCGATGTTCTGGGTACACGTTCTGGCTGGGAACGGGGACGATGACGAGGGCCGCACCCGAGACCTCGGGGTCGGCATTCTTGCTCGACCGGGCAGCGGCGGTGCTACCGGCGCCGGCCTCCGCGTCCGGCTTACCCTCGAGCCATCGCCTCACGGTGCGTCTAACTGGTGTCAGGTTGCGTCTTCCGGAGCGAAAGGGCTGGCGCGCCGCTGGGCGGGTGGACACCATGGCTGGGATGGCGAGTGAGATCCGGCTACGACCCCTCCGCCGTCAGGACGAGGACGCCGCTCTGGCGGCCCAGGAGGCCCTCGCCCGTGACGGCTTCGATTTCCTCATCGACTACTTCCCGGCTGAGCCGTGGAAGACCTACTTGGGTCGGATGCGTGACCAGAGCCGGGGTCTCAACCTTGCGGCGGACCGGGTGCCGGCGACGTTCTTCGCGGCGTGTGCCGATAATGCGCTCGTCGGCCGCGTCTCTATCCGCCACGAGCTCAACGACTACCTGGCCGCCTACGGTGGCCACATCGGCTATGGCGTGGCGCCCGAGCATCGCCGGCGAGGCCACGCGACAGCGATGCTCGGCCAGGGCCTCATCGTGGCCCGATCGCTCGGCGTCGACAGCGTCCTCGTGACCTGCGACGACGACG
>JAJZBS010000053.1 GCA_021851885.1 Actinomycetes bacterium
CGCTCGCCGACGTCGCGCCGGCCGGCAGCCGCCCGAGCCCCGGGAGCCGCCCAAGCCCCGGTGGGCGCGTCGCAGGTGCCGTCGCGCGCATGGCCCCGTCGACGCGCCGTCTGGGCATCGGAGCCGTCGCCGCCTGGGCGGGTGTTGCCGCCTACCTGTTCGGCTGGGGCCGGACCTGGGAGGCCGACCTGCGCGTCTACGCCGCCGCCGCCCACACGTTCCTCGCGCATCGCTCGCCGTACTCGGCAGCATTCGACGTCCATCACCTGCCCTTCACCTACCCCCCGTTCTCGTTGTTCGTCTTCGCGCCGACGGCCCTCGCCGCTTTCCCCGTCGTCCAGGCCGTCTGGTTCGTCCTCGACGCGGCGGCGACCTGTGCCGTCGCCTACCTGGCCCTGCGGTCGACGACGGCGCTGGCGAGAACCCGGGCGATCGCCATCGCGGCTCTCCTCGGCGCCGTCGCGACCCTCGCCCTCGAGCCGCTCCGGTCCAACCTGGACTTCGGCCAGGTCAACATGTTCTTGATGCTGTGCGTCGTCGTCGACGTCGTGCGGCCTCCCGGCGCCACCCGGGGCGTCGGCGTCGGGCTGGCGGCCGCGCTCAAGCTGACGCCTCTCGTCTATCTCGCCTATTTCGTCCTGACCCGCGACGGGCGTGCCGCCGTGCGGGGCGTCGTCACCTTCGTGCTCGCGGGTGCCGCCGCCTGGGTCGTCATGCCGGCGGCGTCGGCCCGGTACTGGTTCCACCTGCTCTTCGACACCTCGCGCATCGGTGCAGCCGGGTTCGTGTCGAACCAGTCGTGGTATGGCCTGCTGCACCGGTCGCCGTTCATCTGGGGAACCTTCGGCACCGCTGCGTGGTTCGTGCTCGCCGCGGCGACGGGCGCGGCGTCGTTGTACGTCGCTTGGCGATGCGCACGCCGCGGGCAAACGGTCGAAGCCCTTGTCGCCCTCTTCCTCTGCGAGCTGCTCGCCAGCCCGGTGTCGTGGACCCACCACTGGTCCTGGGTCCTGTTGCTTCCGGCGGTCATCGCCGGCCGGGACCGGCCGCGCCGCTTCGTCACCGGAGCGATGATCGTCGTGCTCGCCGCAGCGGCCTCCGGGCTCAACTGGATCTCCGTTCCCCGATGGCTCGCGCCCGTGACGACGAACGATCTGGTTGTCGTCGGGGCGGTCCTACTCTTCGGCTGGGCGGCCTTCGAGCTGCGGGACCAGGCCGCCGCTCGGCGCCTGCGAGCCCAGGCGGCATGAAGCCTCTCCTCCGGCGCCCGTCGGTCACCGCGGTGGTTGCAGCCGGCGCCGTCGGTTGGGCCCTGCAGCACAGGACGGTCCGCCACTACCGCAGCGCCGTGGCCTCTTTCGGTTCCGCTGCCTACGAAGCTTTCGCACGGTCCGCCGGCGAAGCACGCTCGCCTGGCCCTCGCTGGGAGGACGACCTCGCCGTCCCGGGAGATGTCACACACCACACGGTTGTGACCGACGACGGCGGCCGGATCCACGCGATCGAGCGTGGCTCCGGCAGTCCGATCCTGCTGGTCCACGGCGTCACCCTGGACGCGACGATCTGGGCATATCAGCTGCGCGATCTCGCCGGTAGCCACCGCGTCGTCGCCATCGACCAGCGAGGGCACGGCGCATCGCTCGGTGGCAGCGGCGGCTACGGCATCGCACGACTGGCCGGCGACATCGCCTGCGTCCTGGAGGGGCTCGACCTCGACGGCTGCCTCGTCGTCGGCCACTCCCTCGGCGGGATGGCCGCCTGCGAGCTCGCCGCGACTCAGCCGCCGGCTTTCGGACGTGTCGCCGGGATCGCCCTCGTCGCGACGACCGGGGGGATCACCTACGGCGTGCCGAGGCTCGCGTCGGCATTGGAAAGGGCCGTCACTCCGGCGGAGCTTGTCCTTGAATGGGCGGGCGGGCGCGGACAATCGCTCTTGGTGACGCGTGATACCTCCTACTGGGCGACGCGCCTCGCCTTCGGCTCGTCGCCTTCGCCCGCCCACCTCGCGGTGACGGAGCACATGATCGCTGCGATGTCGCCACGTCCGATGCCGGACATCCTGCGGTCGATCGTGACCTGGCAGGCCTGGGGGCGTCTTTCGGGCGTCGGCTGCCCCGTCGCTGTCGTCTCGGGGGGCAAAGACCGGTTGACCCCTCCGTGGCACGCACGCCGTCTTGCGCGCGAGATCCCCGCAGCGTGGCTCGTCGAGCTCCCGGGCGCGGGCCACATGGTCATGCTCGAGCGCCGCGACGACCTGGCCGGGGTCCTCATGGATGCGGCGCGTGGCCGGGAGACGCCTCGGCGACGGCCGAGAGGCACGTGACGACTTCGTGGTGACCACCTCGGCGCCCCACGGGCATCGAGGGATATCCCATGTCCCAGCCGGTGGGGGACGGCCGGCCGGAAGCGGCCCGGCATCCAGCGCCTGCGCGCCCGGGGGAGATTGCCAACCCCACGGCTACGATGCGGGCGTGTCGGAACTGGACCGGCTGCGCGAGGAAGCCTGCGCATGTACGCGCTGCGCCCTTGCCCCGACGCGGACCCAAGTCGTCTTCGGCGTCGGCAACCCCGACGCCGCCCTCCTGTTCGTGGGCGAAGGTCCCGGGCGCGAGGAGGACCTCGCCGGTGAGCCCTTCGTCGGGCGGTCGGGCCGCCTTCTCGACCAGCTCATGGACCAGGAGCTCGGATGGGATCGCCAGGCGTGCTACATAGCGAACGTCGTGAAGTGCCGGCCTCCGGGCAACCGCGATCCCCAGCCGGCCGAGATGGAGGCCTGCCGCCCGTACCTCGACCGGCAGATCTCCATCATCGCCCCACACGTCGTCGTCTCGCTCGGCAACGTCGCGACCCGCGCCCTCCTCGGCATCGCCGAGGGCATTCGCAACGTGCGAGGAAAGGCGTATCCCTTCCCTGCGTCGTTCCCGTTGGCCGACGGCTGGATCGTGCCGACCTACCATCCGGCATTCGCCCTGCGGGCAGGAGGCGATGCCGTCGCCGAGATGCGGGCGGACCTGATCCGGGCGAAGCGACTTCTCGCAACGACTGCGGTGTGATGGACCAACTCCCCCTCCCTCTCCTTTGCGCATCGCAGGACGCCTCTCAGACGCGCGATCTGGGCACGCGCGTGGCGGGCATCGTCGAAGCCGGTGACGTCCTGTTGGTCTCCGGTGATCTGGGCGCCGGCAAGACGACCTTTGTCCAGGGTCTCGCCCGCGGCCTTGGTATCGACGATCCGGTGACGAGCCCGACGTTCACCCTCGTGCGCATCTACCCGTGCGACCCGCCACGCCCGGCGGGCCAAGAGCCCCCGAGCGCTCTCGTGCACGTCGACGTGTACAGGCTCGACAACCTCCACGAGGTGTCCGACCTCGGCGTGGCCGAGGAGCTTGACCAAGGGGCCATGGCCGCCGTCGAGTGGGGGGAGGCCGTGGGGGAGGCGTTCGCTCCTGCCCACCTGTCCGACCATCTCAGCGTCCATATCGAGCAGGGCTTGCCCGAAGACCTCGACCGGCGGGCGATCCGCTTCGAGGTGACCGGGCCAAGCTGGGAGCGCAGGCGCGCGGCCCTCGCCGAGGCCGTCGCCGGCCGGCCGCCGGTGCGCGAGGAGGCGTCGTGATCGTCCTGGCGATCGAGACGGCGACCGATCGCGTGGGTGCCGCAGTGGTCTCAACCGACCCCCCGGCCGGTCGCCGGCAACGACCGCCGGACGCCGGAGGTGGGCACGATCAGGGTGCTCACACCGTCCTGTCGTCGGTGCACGCCCTCGCCTGGCGCCGCCACGCGGAGACGCTCCACGACGCCATCGCCGCGTGCTGCCGGGCCGCGGAGGTGACGTTGCGGGCTGTCGACGCGATCGCCGTCGACACGGGACCCGGGCTGTTCACGGGGCTCCGTGTCGGCGTCGCCACAGCCAAGGGCCTCGCCCACGGCCTCGGGGTGCCCGTCGTCGCCGTCGCGAGCTTGGATGCCCTCGGCCTGGGCGCACGCCTGCACCCCGGCCCCGTCGTCGCCGTGGTCGACGCGCGCCGCGGCGAGGTCTTCGCCGCGGCATATGCAGGTGGCGGCGATCCGGTCGGCATGGGCCTGTTGGGGCCGGCCCGGACGAGCGCGGCGCGCCTGCAGGCACCCGGCCTGTGGACGCCGGCCGATCTCGGGCGCGCCCTCGCATCGTGGAGAGCGACGGCCGGTGCGGTGCGCGGCCCGGCCGGCGGCACGGCGCCCCCGCTGCTTCTCGTCGGTGACGGTGCCCGCCGCTACGCCGACGCAACCGTTGCCCCATCGGATCTTGCGCCGCCCGACGGGACGGCACGAGCCGCGGGCGTCGTGCGGATGGACGAGGCCGAGATCGCCCATGCAATCGTCGCCGACGCGAGCCACGACCACCCGGCGGCAGACGACGTCGCCCATATCGCCCTCGCCCTCCTCGCCGCCGATCGCGCAGCAGGTCGACCTGCCGGTGACGTCGTGCCCACCTACCTGCGCCACGCCGACGTCCGCATCAACTGGGAACGGCGGGACCAGGGCGCGGCACGCGCCGGGACGGGCTCGCTCGGCGAGCCCGCGGCACAGGACGTCGCACCCGTTGGGTTCGCGGCGTCAAGCGCAGCTCGCGCGAAGGGGCGTCTGTGAGCACGGGGGAAGGTGCGAGAGCGGCTGTGCCGGGCGACGACGCACGGCGGGCCACCCGCGCTGTTCGCGATGGGGCCATCGAGATCACGACGATGCGCCGCAGCCACCTGCGGGGCGTCCTGCAGATCGAAGAGGATGCGTTCCCGCGGCCGTGGTCGGCGACACTGTTCCTGTCGGAGCTCGCATTGCGAACGTCGCGCTCCTACCACGTCGCGCGCATCGGCCCGAATGTCGTTGGCTACTGCGGCGTCATGTTCGGCGACGGAGAGGCGCACGTCACGACGATCGCCGTCGATGCGCGCTGGCAGAAGCACGGCATCGGCACGCGTCTCATGCTCAATGCCGTGCAGGTCGCGCGCCGCGCCGGGATGCGGCACATGACCCTCGAAGTGCGGGTCAGCAACGAAGAGGCCCAATCCCTGTACCGGCGTTTCGAGTTCCAGCCCGTTGGCGTGCGTCCCAACTACTACAGCGAGGTCAACGAGGATGCCCTCGTCATGTGGGTCCACGACATCGATTCCGAGGAGTACGGCAGCCGCATTGCGTCCATCGCCGGGCGCATCCGCTCGCTCGATACGAGTTCGGACGACCCGCTTGGCTCGCAGACCCCGCAACAAGGAGATTCGGCGTGAGCGGTGCGGTGCCCGGTCCGGCGGCACCGGCTCTCGATCGTGTGCTCGGGATCGAGACGTCCTGTGACGAGACGGCCGCCTCGGTCGTCGACGGCGGCATGCACATGGTCTCGTCGATCGTCTCCAGCCAGATCGACCTTCACGCGCGCTTCGGGGGGGTCGTCCCCGAGCTCGCCGGCCGCGCCCATCTCGAGCTGATCACAGCGACGGTGGAAGATGCCCTCGCGGCAGCCGGCAGTGGCGACGCCTGCGCGGTCGACGCCGTCGCCGCGACGGTCGGTCCCGGTCTGATCGGCTCGCTCCTCGTCGGCGTCAGCTATGCCAAGGCCCTGGCGATGGCCTGGGACGTGCCCTTCGTCGGCGTCAACCACCTTGAGGCGCACCTGTTCGGCGCCCTCCTGGAAGCCGGCGACGTCGCCTATCCGCTCGTCGTCGAGCTGGTGTCGGGCGGCCACACCCTCCTCGTCCAGATGGACAAGCCGGGCAGCTACACCGTGCTCGGCCAGACGATCGACGACGCCGCCGGGGAGGCGTTCGACAAAGTGGCGCGCTTCCTCGGCCTCGGGTACCCGGGCGGTCCCGCCATCCAAGCGGCCGCCGAGCACGGCGACCGCCAAGCGATCGCGTTCCCGCGCTCGATGATCGGCGACGGGCTCGACTGCTCTTTCAGCGGGCTGAAGACGTCGGTGGTGAACTACGTCCGGCGCCACCCGGAGGTGTCCAACGAGGACGTCGCGGCCTCGTTCCAGGAAGCCGTCGTCGACGTGCTCGTCGCCAAGGGCGCCCGAGCAGTCGTGGCCACCGGGGCGCGCGGGTGGTGCCTCGCCGGCGGGGTCGCCGCCAACGCCCCGCTGCGCGAAAGGGTCACGGCCGAAGCGGCAGCCCTCGGCGTGCGGGCCCTACTCCCGAGCCGGGCCATGTGCACCGACAATGCGGCCATGGTGGCGGCGGCAGGCTGGTGGCTCCTGGGCTCCGGCATGCGCACGCCGCTCGCGGCGGGGGCGGAGCCCAACCTGCTCTTGTGACGTGGCCGCCGGGACTCGCCGGGATCCGCCTGCGCACGGCGCAGCCCGGGGTGCCCGTGCCCAGGCGAGGTTGCCGGCGCACACGTCGCTCGCTATCGTTGGCACTCGTACTGCTAGAGTGCCAACGAGGACCCGTGCGCGGGTCCCGACGGGGTCCCGACGGGGGCCCCGACGAGTGCCAAGGAGGCGACACCAGATGAAGCTGCAGCCCCTCGACGATCGGATCGTCGTACGTCCGAGCGAGTCGGAGGAGATGACGGCCTCTGGCCTGGTTATCCCCGACACCGCCAAGGAGAAGCCCCAGCAGGGAGAGGTGCTGGCCGTCGGACCGGGGCGCCGCACCGAGTCGACCGGAGAGCTCGTGCCGCTCGACATCGCAGCCGGCGACAAGGTCGTGTACTCCAAGTACGGAGGTACCGAGATCACGATCGATGGCGAAGAGCTCCTGATCCTCACGAGCCGGGACGTGCTCGCCAAGGTGGCCAAGTAGCGATGCCCAAGATCCTCAAGTTCGACGAAGAGGCCCGGCGCGGCCTGGAAGCCGGGGTCGACAAGCTGGCGAACACCGTCAAGGTCACGCTGGGCCCCCGCGGGCGCAACGTCGTCATCGAGAAGAAGTTCGGTGCTCCGACGATCACGAACGACGGCGTGACGATCGCCCGCGAGGTGGAGCTCGAGGACCCCTTCGAGAACATGGGGGCTCAGCTCGTCAAGGAAGTTGCGACCAAGACGAACGACGTCGCCGGCGACGGGACGACGACGGCGACCGTGCTTGCGCAAGCGCTCGTCCACGAGGGACTGCGCAATGTCGCCGCCGGCGCGAACCCGATGTCGTTGAAGCGGGGGCTGGAAATGGCCGTTGCCGTCGTCGTCGCCAAGATCCGGGATCAGGCCAAGGAGATCGACTCCAAAGACGAGATCGCCCATGTCGCTTCGATCTCGGCGGGCGACCCCGCCATCGGATCGGTCCTCGCCGACGCCATGGACAAGGTGGGCAAGGACGGGACGGTGACCGTCGAGGAGTCGAACACATTCGGGCTGGAGCTCGAGTTCACCGAGGGGATGCAGTTCGACAAGGGCTACCAGTCGCCGCACTTCGTCACCGATCTGGAGCGCCAGGAGGCCGTCCTCGACGAGCCGTACATCCTGCTGTTGAACGGGAAGATCAGCGCCGTCCACGACCTGCTTCCTGTGCTCGAGAAGGTGATGCAGACGGGCAAGCCGCTCCTGATCATCGCCGAGGACGTCGAGGGCGAGGCTCTTGCCACCCTCGTCGTCAACAAGATCCGCGGCACGTTCACCTCCGTCGCCGTCAAGGCCCCCGGTTTCGGCGATCGTCGCAAGGCGATGCTCCAGGACATGGCCGTCCTCACCGGTGGCCAGGTGATCAGCGAGGAGATCGGCCTCAAGGTGGAGAACGCAACTCTCGACCTGCTGGGCAAGGCCCGGAGGGTCGTCGTGACGAAGGACGACACGACCATCGTCGACGGCGCCGGCTCTGAAGACGACGTCAAAGGGCGCATCGCCCAGATCAAGCGGGAGATCGACGAGTCGGACTCGGACTGGGACCGCGAGAAGCTCCAGGAACGCCTCGCGAAGCTTGCCGGCGGCGTCGCCGTCGTCAAGGTCGGCGCGGCCACCGAGGTCGAGCTGAAGGAGAAGAAGCACCGCATCGAGGATGCTCTCTCCGCAACGCGTGCGGCCGTCGAAGAAGGTGTCGTCGCCGGAGGCGGCACGGCGCTCCTGCGGACGCGTCCCGACGTCGAAGCCCTGGTCGCCACGCTCGAAGGGGACGAAGCGACCGGAGCGTCGATCGTCGCCCGCTGCCTCGGCGAGCCGATCAGATGGATTGCGGTCAACGCAGGCATCGAAGGAGCCGTCGCGGTGCGCGAGGTCGAGCAGAGAAAGGGGGCGACGGGCTTGAACGCAATGACCGGCGAGTACCAGGACCTCCTCAAGGCCGGCGTCGTCGATCCGGCCAAGGTGACCCGGTCCGCCCTTCAGAACGCTGCGTCGATCGCCGCCATGGTGCTGACCACAGAGACCCTGGTGACCGACAAGCCCGAGAAGAAGTCCGCTGCGCCACCTGCCGCCGCCGGCGGCATGGGCGGCATGGGCGGTATGGGCGGCATGGGGATGATGTGAGGCGGCGCCGCTGAGGGTCGCCGTCTGTTCGAGCGCCCCCACCTCATCGAGGGCCGGTGCCGGGACGCCAGCAAGTCCCGCGACCTGATGGCGCGCGCCCGGGAGGGCCCGCGCCATGGAGTGCCGTGCCGGCGCACCTGCGCCGTGGCTTCGGGATCGAACGCGTCCTGGCGTCGCTGTCCGACGACGCTGCGCCCGGTGTGCCCGCCACGGTGGGGGGGCTTGCAACGGCGGGGATCTACCCGCGTGGCACGGGCGCGCCGTCTGCGGTGCTCGTTCCCCTCTTCGAAGAGGACGGCGAGACACGCGTCGTGCTGACCCGCCGCTCGGCGTGGCTGCGATCCCACACGGGCGAAGTGGCGTTCCCCGGCGGGCGAATCGACCCGGGTGAGGATGTACAGGCAGCGGCCCTGCGCGAAGCCGAAGAGGAGATCGGGCTTGCCGCCGGCGCCGTCAAGATCGCCGGGGAGCTTCGCTCGCTCCGGACCCTCGCCGGCGCGACGGCGATCCGGGCGTTCGTCGGCGCAGTCGACCGCCGGCCCGCCCTGGCACCCAATCCCGCAGAGGTCGAGCTCGTCTTCGACGTCGCGTTGCGGGATCTCGTCTCCGACGGCGTGTGGCACGAAGAGAGGTGGGATCTGCCCGGCAGGCGCGATATCCCCGTCTACTTCTACGAGCTCGCCGACGACACGGTCTGGGGCGCGACGGCGCGCATTCTCACGGACTTGCTCGCGAGAGTGGTGCCTCCGGCGGCGAACTAACCTGAGTGCTTCGGACGCGCTCGCCGGGCCGGGCGCCGCGCCGGGGTGCGCTCACGTGGACAAGGAGGGATCGGTGGCCGAGATCGAGATCGGGATCTTCAAGTCGGGTCGGCGCGGGTACGGGCTGGACGACATCGCAATCGTGCCGAGCCGCCGGACGCGAGACCCCGAGGATGTCGACATCAGCTGGGACATCGACGCCTTCCGCTTCGACCTCCCCCTCATGGCGGCGGCCATGGACGGGGTGACGAGCCCGGCGACGGCCATAGAGATCGGGCACCTGGGAGGCGTTGGCGTCCTCAACTTGGAAGGCCTGTGGACGCGCTACGAGGACCCTGCCCCGATCTTCGACGAGATCGCCCGGGTCGATCCGGAGAAGGCGACGGGACGGCTCCAGCAGCTCTACGCCGAACCCGTGAAGCCCGAGCTCGTCACCGAGCGCATCAAAGAGATCAAGGAGGCGGGCGTCGTCGCCGCCGCATCGGTCACGCCGCAGCGGACGGAGGAGCTGGTCCCCGCCATCCTCGCGGCCGAGCTCGACCTTCTCGTCATCCAAGGGACGGTCGTCTCCGCCGAGCACGTCTCCAAGTCCGTCGAGCCGCTCAACTTGAAGAGGTTCATCCGCGAGTTCGATCTGCCGGTGATCGTCGGCGGCTGCGCCTCGTACCAGGCGGCGCTCCACCTCATGCGCACCGGTGCGGTCGGGATCCTCGTCGGCGTCGGGCCTGGCAATGCCTGTACGACCCGCGGCGTGCTCGGCATCGGCGTGCCCCAGGCGACTGCGATCGCCGACGCTGCAGGAGCGCGGATGCGCCATCTCGACGAGAGTGGCGTCTACTGCCACGTCATCGCCGACGGCGGCATGTCACGTGGAGGCGACATTGCCAAGGCGATCGCCGTGGGTGCCGACGCCGTCATGATCGGTTCGCCGCTGACGTCTGCCGTCGAGGCTCCCTGCCGTGGCTATCACTGGGGAATGGCGACCTTCCACCCGACGCTGCCGCGCGGGACGCGGGTGCGCACCGAGACGCGGGGCACGCTCCGGGAGATCCTCGTCGGTCCCGCGCACGAGAACGACGGTCGCCTCAACCTCTTCGGAGCGCTGCGCACGGCGATGTCGACGTGCGGCTACGCGTCGGTCAAAGAGTTCCAGAAGGCAGAGGTCATGGTTGCCCCTGCCCTGCAGACGGAGGGCAAAGCCCTCCAGCAGTCCCAGCGTGTGGGGATGGGGCACTGACAACCGGAGCCATCGACACCGTCCTCGTCGTCGATTTCGGAGCCCAATACGCACAACTGATCGCGCGCCGGATCCGCGAGGCGCACGTCTACTCGCAGATCGTCCCGCACACGATGACAGCGGCCGAGATCAGCGCCATGCAGCCGAAAGGCGTGATCCTGTCGGGCGGGCCGAAGTCGGTGTACGCCGACGTCGCTCCGAGGATCGACCAGGAGCTCTTTGCCACGGGGATCCCGATCCTCGGGATCTGTTACGGGGCGCAGCTGCTCACAGCTCAGCTCGGAGGCACCGTCGCGCGTACCGGGCGCGGCGAGTACGGGCGTACCCCGCTGACGCTGACGGCCGCGACACCGCTATTCGCGGATCGGCCCTCGGTGTCGGACGTGTGGATGAGCCACGCCGATTCGATCGTCGCAGCGCCGGACGGGTTCACGGTGACGGCGCAAAGCCCCGACGCGCCCGTCGCCGCACTCGAGGACCGCGATCGCAAGATCTTCGGTGTCCAGTTCCATCCCGAGGTTGCCCACACCGTGCGGGGCCAGGAGGTCCTTGAGCACTTCCTCTACGACGCCTGCGGATGCCTGCCGTCGTGGACGCACACCTCGATCATCGAGACGGCCGTCGAGGAGATACGCGCGCAGGTTGGCGATGAGAGGGTCCTGTGCGCTCTGTCTGGCGGCGTCGACTCCGCCGTCGCCGCCGCTCTTGTCCACAAGGCCGTCGGGGACCAGCTGACGTGCGTTTTCGTCGACACGGGCCTCATGCGTGCCTCCGAGGGCGAGCAGGTCGAACAGGCCTTCCGTCGCCAGTTCCACGTCGATCTCGTCCACGTCAAGGCCGCCGACAGGTTCTTCTCGGTGCTCGACGGGGTGACCGATCCCGAGGCGAAGCGCAAGGCGATCGGCGAGACGTTCATCCGCGTCTTCGAGGAGGAGGCGGGGCGCATCGAAGGAGCGCGCTTTTTGGTTCAGGGGACCCTCTATCCCGACGTCATCGAGTCCGGCACCAAAGAAGCTGCGCGCATCAAGTCCCACCACAACGTCGGAGGCCTGCCGGACGACATGCGCTTCGATCTCGTCGAGCCCCTGCATCTCTTGTTCAAAGACGAGGTCCGTGCCGTCGGAGAGGAGCTGGGCTTGCCCGTCGAGCTCGTCTGGCGGCAACCGTTTCCCGGTCCCGGTCTCGCCGTGCGCATCGTGGGCGAGGTGACACCCGAGCGAGCCGAGATCCTCCGGGGAGCCGACTCCATCGTCGTCGAAGAGATCAAGAGAGCGGGCCTCTACCACGACCTGTGGCAGAGCTTCGCGGTGCTGCTCGCCGTTCGTTCCGTCGGCGTCATGGGCGATGAGCGGACGTACGCGTACCCGATCGTGATCCGGGCCGTGACGAGTGACGACGCGATGACCGCCGATTGGGCCCGCCTTCCCTACGATTTGCTCGAGACGATGTCGAGCCGGATCATCAACGAGGTGCCCGGTGTCAACCGTGTCGCCTTCGACGTCACGTCGAAGCCGCCCGGCACCATCGAATGGGAGTGATGCCGACGTCCGGGGCGTCGGGCTCCGACGGCGCAGCCGACCTCGACGACCCGCTCCTCGCCGACCTCAATCCCGCCCAGCGGCTCGCCGTGGCACACGGCGACGGCCCGCTTCTCGTCGTCGCGGGCGCCGGTTCGGGCAAGACCCGCGTGCTGACCAACCGGATCGCCTACCTGATCGCCCGCCGTGGCGTCCGGCCGTCCGGGATCCTCGCGATCACCTTCACGAACAAGGCCGCAGATGAGATGCGCCGCCGCGTGGAGAAGCTCGTCGGGGACACCGCTCGATGGATGTGGGTCTCGACCTTCCACTCCGCTTGCGTGCGGATTCTGCGCTCGCATGCCGACCGGCTCGGCTACACACGGAGCTTCACCATCTACGACGCCGGCGACGCCAAGCGTCTCATGACCTACGTCATGGCGGATCTCGACATCGACACGAAACGGCTCCCGGTCCGGCGGGTGCTCGCCGTGGTCGGCCAGGCGAAGTCCGAGGGGATGGACTTCGAAGCCTTCGCCGAGCAGGCGCGCATGACGGCCGGCGGCGTCGTCGAGCGGCGCATCGCCGATTGCTACAGGGAGTACCAGGGCCGTCTGCTCGCCGCCAACGCCATGGACTTCGACGACCTGCTGCTCGTCACCGTCAACCTTCTCGAGGCGTTCCCCGAGGTGCTCGATGCCTACCAGAGCCGGTTCGAGCACGTTCTCGTCGACGAGTACCAGGACACGAACAAGGTCCAGAACCGGCTCGTCATGCTGATCTCCCGGGGCCACCGCAACGTCTGCGTCGTCGGGGACTCGGACCAGAGCATCTACCGCTTTCGCGGTGCCGACATCGCGAACATCCTCGACTTCGAGCATACCTATCCCGACACGACAGTCGTCCACCTCGAGCAGAACTACCGATCCACTCAGGTGATCCTCGACGCAGCCAACGCTGTCATCGCCCGCAACGTCCGGCGCAAGCCGAAGGACCTGTGGACCGACGTTGCCGGCGGGGCCGACGTCTCCCTCTACCGGGCCGTCGACGGCCGGGACGAGGCGGCCTGGGTCGCGGGGGAGATGTGGCGGCTCCGCCACGAAGAGAGCCTTGCCTGGGGCGACATCGCCGTGTTCTACCGGACGAACGCTCAAAGCCGCGCGCTCGAAGAGGAGCTCGTCTTCCAGGGAGTGCCGTACCGGGTGATCGGCGGGACCCGCTTCTACGACCGGCGCGAGGTCCGGGACCTGCTCGCCTACTTGCACGTCGCCCTCAACCGTGAGGACGAGGTGGCCCTCAAGAGAGTGGTCAACGTGCCGCGCCGGGGGGTGGGGGAGACGACCATCGCGCGCCTCGGGACCTGGGCGGCGACCCACGGGACGACGTTCGGCGCCGCGCTGGACAGGGCCGAAGAGGCGGGAGCGGCAGGCCGGGCCCTCAAGGGGATCCGGGAGTTCGTGGCGGTGCGTGACGATCTGGCCGGAATGCTCCGAGGCGATCCGGCGCCGGCCGCCCTGCTCCGGTGCGTGCTCGACGCCACCCACTACGAGGACGATCTCCGGGCCGAAGGGACGATCGAGGCCGCAGGACGGCTCGAGAACGTCGCGGAGCTCGTCTCGGTCGCAGAGGACTACCGCAGCCTCGAGGAGATGCTCGAGGCGGTGAGCCTGGTGTCCGACACTGACGACTTCGACGGCGACGGGACCCGGGTGTCCCTGATGACCCTGCACTCGGCCAAGGGTCTCGAGTTCCCGGCCGTGTTCATGGTCGGCATGGAGGACGGGATCTTCCCGCACGGGCGGTCCCTCGACGATCCGGACGCCATCGAGGAAGAGCGCCGGCTGTGCTACGTGGGCATCACGCGGGCACGCCGCCACCTCTATCTGACCCATGCGTGGGGACGCGCCCAGTACGGGACCTTCCAGCACGCCATCCCGAGCAGGTTCCTCGGCGAGATCCCCTCCGACCTGGTCCGGGAGGTCACCTCGTGACGGGGCTTTTCGCGGGCGGCCTTCGGCGCCGGGCGGCTGCGACGTTCGTGCCCGGCGGGCGCCGGCTGCCGGGCGCGGGCTGCCGGGGCGCCCAGGCGCTCGGCTGGCGCTCGACCGGCAACCGGCGCGTACTATCTCGGCGGTGAAGCGTCCCTACCGTGTCGTCGTGGCGAAGCCCGGTCTCGACGGGCACGACCGCGGTGTCAAGGTGATAGCACGCGCCCTGCGGGACGCCGGTTTCGAGGTCATCTACACCGGCCTGCACCAGACGCCCGAGCAGATCGTGCGGGCGGCGATCGAGGAAGATGCGGATGCCGTCGGCCTGTCGCTGCTCTCCGGGGCGCATCTGACCCTGGTCCCGAAGGTGGTCGAAGGGCTGCGGGCCGAGGGCCTCGGGGACGCGCTCGTCGTTGTCGGCGGGATCATCCCGGATGCCGACATCCCGGTCTTGCAGGGGATGGGTGTCGCTCGGGTCTTCACCCCGGGCGCTCCACTCGGCGAGATCGCGCGCTGGCTGGCCGAGACGCTCGACGAAGCAGAAGACCGGCGTTCCGCCTGAAAAGGACGGCATGCAGAGCCGATCCGGCAGGTCCGGACCGGGTGCAAGAGGCCTCATGGGCCGCGAACGGCCGACTGGCCGGAGAGGAGAGGCAAGTAGGTGGACCTGCTCGAGTATCAGGGCAAGCAGTACTTCGCCCGGTTCGGCATCCCGGTGTCGTCGGGAGGGACGGCCGACACGCCCTTTGAAGCCGTGGACGTCGCCGACAAGGTGGGCTATCCGGTCGTCGTGAAAGCGCAGGTGAAAGTCGGCGGCCGCGGAAAGGCCGGCGGTGTCAAGCTCGCCTCCGACGCCGACGAGGTGCGTACGGTCGCAGGGCAGATCCTCGGCCTCGACATCAAAGGCCACGTCGTCAAACGCCTGTGGGTCGAGCACGCTTCCGACATCGTCCATGAGTACTACGCAAGCTTCACCCTGGATCGCGCGGAGAAGCGCCATCTCGCGATGATCTCGGCTCGCGGGGGTGTCGATATCGAGCAGGTCGCCGACGAAGAGCCCGATGCGATCGTCAAGGTCCTCATCGACCCTGTCGACGGGTTCCACCTGGACGCGGCCGCCGACGCCGTGGCCGCTGCGGGCATCGACTTCGAAGCGCGCTCCGGCGCTGCACAGATCCTCGTCGACCTCTACCGCTGCTACGTCGAAGGCGATGCCGATCTGGTCGAGATCAACCCCTTGATCCTCACGACGGCCGGCAAGGTGCACGCGCTCGACGCGAAGGTCACCCTGGACGACAACGCGTCCTTCCGCCATCCGGAGTGGGCGGACTTCCCTGACGTCGAAGGCCTCGACCCTCGCGAGAAGCTTGCTCGCGAACGTGGGCTCAACTACATCGGGCTCGACGGGACGGTCGGCATCATCGCCAATGGTGCAGGGCTCGCGATGAGCACCCTGGACGTGGTCACCCAGGTCGGAGGCGCGGCTGCGAACTTCCTCGACATCGGGGGCGGTGCCAGTGCCGACGTCATGGCCGCCGCGCTCGAGGTGATAAACACCGACGAAAAGGTGCGTGCCATCCTCGTCAACATCTTCGGCGGCATCACCCGCTGCGACGAAGTCGCGCGCGGGATCGTCGAGGCATTGGCGCGCGTCGAGCTGCGCTCGCCGATCGTCCTGCGCCTGGACGGCACGAACGCCGAAGAAGGGCGCGCCATCCTCGCCGAGCACTTGTCCGGACGGTTGCGCTCCGAACCGACGATGTTGGAGGCAGCGCGACGTGCCGTCGAGCTCGCCGGAAGGGAAGCCCGATGAGCATCTTCGTCGACGAGAGCACCAAAGTCGTCGTCCAAGGCCTGACCGGTGGCCAGGGCCGCTTCCACGGACTGCGCAACCGCGACTACGGGACGCGTGTCGTCGCCGGGGTGACCCCGGGCAAAGGGGGCCAAGACGTCGACGGGATCCCGGTGTTCGACACGATGGCCGAGGCCGTCGCTGCGACCGGGGCCGACGCGTCGTTCGTCTCGGTGCCTCCCCGCTTTGCGCAGGCGGCGATCCTCGAAGCCGCGGCGTCCGTGGGGTTCATCGTCTGCATCACGGAGGGGATCCCCGCACAGGACGAGGCGAACTTCTACAACGTCCTCAAGCGCGACTACTCCGGTGTACGGCTTCTCGGCCCGAACTGCCCGGGCATCATCTCTCCGGGGAAGTGCAACATCGGGATCACCTCCGGTGATATCGCCCTCGCCGGGGGCCCGGTCGGCATCGTGAGCCGCTCGGGGACCTTGACCTACCAGGCTCTCCACGAGCTCTCGCAGCAAGGCATCGGCCAGACGACCTGTGTCGGCATCGGGGGCGACCCGGTGCCCGGGACGAGCTTCATCGACTGCCTGGCCGCGTTCCAGGCGGACCCCGAGACCAAAGCCGTGATGATGATCGGCGAGATCGGTGGCTCCGAGGAAGAGCGCGCGGCAGAGTACATCGCCACCCAAATGGACAAGCCCGTCGTCGCCTACGTCGCGGGGGTGACCGCGCCGCCCGGCCGCAAGATGGGCCATGCCGGTGCGATCGTCTCGGGTTCGCACGGAACGGCCCAGGGGAAGATGGCGGCGCTCGACAAGGCCGGTGTGCACGTCGCCCAGAATCCGACGGCGGCCGGCGAGATGATGGTGGAGCTCGTGCGCTCGTTGGGCTGAGCGCCGTTTCGCGACGGACGCGACCGATCGTGGCGCTCGAGGAGGATCGGGCTTGGCCCGGGAGAGGAGGAGGCGGACGATGACGGGCTTCGCCTACGACGACATCCGCTACGAGGTCGAGGCGCCGGCCGCGATCGTGACCATCGACAGGCCCGATCGTTTCAACGCCTTCCGCGCCAAGACGGTCGAGGAGATGATCCATGCATTCCGCCGCGCCTGGGTCGACTCGTCCGTGCGGGCCGTCATCCTCACCGGTGCAGGCCCCAAGGCCTTCTGTTCCGGAGGCGATGTCAAACAACGCGCCGAGACCGGCGACTACGGGCCGAGTGAGAGCGGCATGTTCGAGATCGACCACCTCCACCACCTGATCCGCGACATCCCCAAACCGGTGATCGCCGCCGTGAACGGCCTGGCCGTCGGAGGCGGACACGTCCTCCACGTCCTGTGCGACGTGACCATCGCGGCCGACACGGCCCGGTTCGGCCAAGCCGGCCCGCGCGTGGGCTCCTTCGACGCCGGCTTCGGGACCACGTACCTTGCGCGCATCGTCGGCGAGAAGAGAGCACGGGAGATCTGGTACTTGTGCCGCCAGTACGACGCGCAGACGGCCGAGCGATGGGGCCTCGTCAACGCCGTCGTGCCTGCGGCTGACTTGATGGACGAGGCGAGAAGGTGGGCTGGCGAGATCGCCGAGAAGAGCCCGACGGCGATCCGGTTCCTCAAGCACTCCTTCAACAGCGACACCGAGCATCAGGCCGGCATCGCCAACATGTCGACGGCGGCACTTGAGATGTTCTCGACCACGCCCGAGGCGCACGAGGGCGTCGCGGCATTCGCGGAGAAGCGGCAGCCCGACTTCGCACCCTTCGCCTGATGGACGACGGCGCGCTGGCCCCCGTCGACGCGCCGGACCCGCACAGGCTGGTCGACCTCGACGGCACGGTCTGCGTCGTCACCGGAGGCGGCTCCGGGATCGGTCGTGCCGTCGTGCACCTGCTCGCGGCGTCGAAGGGGCGCGTCGTGGCAGCCGATCTCGACGAGCAGGGGGCGACCGAGACGGCGGGGCTCGACCGCGACCGGATCGTGCCGGAGAGAGTGGACGTGACGGACCCGGGCTCGGTCGTCGCCCTGCGTGAGCGCGTCCTCGGCTCCCTGGGCGTTCCCGGCATCGTCGTGAACGCGGCCGGGTGGGACCGGATCGAGCCGTTCTTGGACACCACGCTCGCGTCGCGCTCCAAGGTCATCGCCGTGAACTTCGCCGGTCTCGTCGAGGTGTGCCATGCCTTCGTCGGGCCGATGGTCGCCGGGGGTGCCGGCGGCGGGGTGGTCAACATCGCGAGCGACGCGGGTCGCGTGGGGAGCATGGGTGAGACCGTCTACGCAGGTGCCAAAGGCGGGGTGATCTCATTCTCGAAATCGCTGGCGCGGGAGGTCGCGCGCCACGGCATCCGGGTCAACTGCATCTGCCCGGGGCCGACCGATACCCCGCTGTTCCGCCAGCAGCCCGAGCGGATGCGGGAGGCGCTGGCCCGGGCCATCCCCTTCCGGAGGATCGCGACTCCCGAGGAGGTGGCGGCTGCCGTGTTGTTCTTCGCCTCGCCGATGGCCGCTTTCGTGACCGGGCAGGTCCTGAGCGTGAGCGGCGGCCTGACGATGGCGGGCTGACGGGCACCGGGGCGCCTCAGCGGGAGTCGCGAGACTGCGACGGGACGGCATCGCCGAAGTCGAGGAGGGAGAAACGTTCGGCGACGACGTTGGTCCCACCCCCGGTCGAGGACCTGCCCCCGGCCGTGGACGTGCCCCCAGCCGCGACACCACCTGTGGCGGCCCTGCCCGCGTGCTCGACGCGCCCTTTGACGACGAGGGCGGGGGCACTGCGGGCGACGTGGCGCCAGCGGATCCACGCACCTGGCGAACAGATCACGTTGACCAGCCCTGACTCGTCTTCGAGGCTGAAGAACACCGTCCCTTTGGCCGTCGCCGGATGCTGGCGGTGTGTGACGACGCCGGCGACGAGCACCTTCT
>JAJZBS010000054.1 GCA_021851885.1 Actinomycetes bacterium
TAACTCCGGCGTCAACAAGACCGCCAAGGCCGCCCCGGCCAACAAGACCGCCAAGGCCGCCCCGGCCAGGAAGACCACCCAGGCCGCCCCGGCCAACAAGACCGCCAAGGCCGCCCCGGCCAGGAAGACCTCGGCAGTCAAGGCTCCTGCCGCCAAGGCATCCACAGCCGGGTCGGTCGCCAAGAAGCCGTCCACACAGGCGCGAGCAGACGTGGCCCGGCCACGCGCGGCGCCCGCGACGACGGTGGAGCGCGCCGAGAAGCTGCCGTCGGGCAGGCTCGGCGGCGGAGCCCGGAGGCTCGTCCCGGCAAAGGGCACCGCAGCCTCCGCGCGGCGCGCGAAAGCGACGCCGCGCATCGAGGATCCGAAGTTCCTGGACGAACAACGGGCGTCGCTGATGCGGGAGCGGGAGACCTACATCGGGCAGGCGGAGGATCTCAAAGCCGAGGCTGTGTCGATGACCGAAGAGATGGAGCCCGGTGACATCCAGTTCGACGACGAGTCCGGTGAAGGCGGGACCTTCGCCGTCGACCGCGAGCGGGACTTGGCTCTGTCGGCCCAGGCACTGGCGGCGGTCGAGGAGATCGACGCCGCTCTGGCGAAGATCGCGGCCGGGACCTACGGGCTGTGCGAGAGCTGCCAGACGCTCATCCCTCGCGCCCGCCTCAAGGCGCTGCCCTATGCGCGCTTGTGCATCAACTGTAAGAGCGGGGGCTTGTCACGGCGCTGAGGGGCGACGCGGGAGGTGAGCCGGGAGCGGCCCCGCCGTCCTCGCCCGGTCACGACGCGCCGGAAGGGCGCGATCCGGGGTCGGCCCGGGCCCGCCGGCGGAGGCTGGGCACCGCCGGAGCCGTCGCGGCGGCGGTTGTCGCCTGTGATCAAGTGACCAAGTCCATCGCCGAGCACGACCTCGCGTCCGGGCCGGTTCACCTCATCGGGCCTGCCGAGCTCCGTCTCGAGTACAACAGCGGCGCAGCCTTCGGGATCGCCCGAGGGCTCACCGGCGCCCTCGTCGTCGTCGTCGTCGCAGTCGTCGTCGTCCTTGTCGTCTCCGTCGCGCGCTCGACTCCCTCGAAGCCGGCGGCCGTCGCCCTGGGCCTGGTGCTTGGCGGCGCGCTGGGCAATCTCGCAGATCGCCTCGTGCGCAAGAACCACGGAGCCGTCATCGACTTCATCGATCTGCGCTACTGGCCCACGTTCAACGTGGCGGATGCCTGCATCACCATCGGCATCCTCCTGTTCGTCGGCACTGTGCTGTTTGCCAGGCAACGGTGAACGAGGAGGGCGACGCGCCCCGTCCCGGCGGATCTGACGACGGGGGAGCGGTCGACGTCGAGGTTCCAGGGGCTCTCGACGGGATGCGTCTGGACCGTGCGATCTGCCTGATCACCGGCGCCTCCCGTGCCGATGCCGCCCGCCTGATCGATTCCGGCAAGGTCTCTGTCGCCGCGCAGGTGGCCACCTCGCGATCTCGGCGCGTCGCAGCTGGGGAGCACCTTGCCTTCGGACCGATCCCGCGCATCGCCGACGAAGAGCCCGTCGCCGACGCCGGCGTCCCCTTCGCTGTCGTGTGGTGCGACGAGCACGTGATCGTCGTCGACAAGCCGGCCGGTGTCGTGGTCCACCCCGGAGCCGGGGTCACGACGGGGACGCTCGTGAACGGGCTGCTCGCGCGATTCGAGGACCTGGGCCGGCGCGCTTCGGAGGGCGGGATGGGCCCGCTGCAACGCCCGGGGATCGTCCACCGGCTGGACAAGGGCACCTCGGGGCTCCTCGTCGTCGCTCGCGACCCGGTGGCGTTCCAGGCGCTCGGCGAAGCCGTGCGCGGGCGCCGCGTCGACCGTGACTACCTGGCCCTCGTCGACGGGGCTGTCGGCACGGCTGCGGGGCTGATCGACGCACCGATCGCCCGGTCGGCCCGGGACGCCACCCGCATGGCGGTCTCGGCGGCAGGCCGGCCGTCACGGACGCGCTACGAGGTCTTGCGCACCTGGTCGGCTCCCCAAACGGGGTGGGAGGCGGTCACGGAGCTGGAGGCCCACCTCGAGACTGGGCGGACCCACCAGATCCGCGTCCACCTGGCGGCGATCGGGCACCCCATCGTCGGCGACGACCGCTACGGCCGCCTGCGCCGGCCTCTCGGCGCCCGGGGGGTCCGCAGCCTCCTCGGGAGGCCTTTCCTCCATGCGCACAGGCTCGGCTTCGACCACCCGGTGACTGGGGTGCCCCTCAGCTTCACCTCTGCGTTGCCCGAAGACCTTGTGCGCGTCGTCGACGCCCTCGGAGCGCCCGACGGTGCGACGTGATGACTCAGGCGGCGCTCAGCGCGTCCTCCAACCCGGGCACTTCGGCCAGGTTGTGGAGCGCGGCGGCTTCGGCACGCCGGACACGCCGGACGCCGATCCCGAGCCGCTTGGCCGTCTCCTCGAGGGAGACGGGCACGCCGTCGGCGAGGCCGAAGCGCAGCCGGACGACCGATCGTTCGAGCTCGTCGAGCCTGTCGAGAGCGGCGTGGACCTGGGCTCGTGCCAGCTGATCGTGCAGGCGCGCCTCGAAGCCTTCGTCCGCGGCGGTGAGCTCGCCGAGGTTTGCCTCACCGTCGTCTCCGACCGGCTGGTCGAGGCTGGCGACAACGCGTGCGACGCCGGCGTTCGCTTCGATCTGGGCGGGTGTCAGGCCTGTCACCTCGAGGACCTCGTCACGGGTTGGATTCCGTCCGAGCTTGCCCGACAGCTCCCAGACGGCCCGATCGACAAGCTGGGCCTGCTCGGCAACTTCCATCGGGAGCCGGATAGCGTTGGCATGGTGCTGCACGGCCCGTTGGAGAGACTGGCGGATCCACCACGAGGCGTAGGTGGAGAACTTGAACCCCTTCTCCCAGTCGAACTTGTCGACGGCGCGCATGAGCCCGAACGAGCCCTCTTGGACGAGGTCGAGCAGGTCGACCCCACGGTCCTGGTAGCGGCGCGCCCAATGGACGACGAGCCGCATGTTGGCGGCGATCATCTCCCGACGGGCCCCATCATCGCCCGCGGCGACGCGCTTGGCGAGCTCGGTCTGCTCGTCGGCGGACGGGAGGGGGTGGTTTCCCAGGTCGTCGAGGAAAAGGCGCACGAGGTCGGCGGGCTGCCGCTCCCCTGTCCGGCGCGGTTCCCTCTCGCTTGCTCCCGTCGTCTTCGTTGGGTTGGCCATGCTCCTCACCAGATCGTTGCTCCGTTGCCCGCCTCTTGCGCTGGCAACGTAAGTGATAACCATTTTCGGTTATAGGACATTCCGCGGCAATGTCGGGACTATCGGCCCTGGCATCCAAGGGTGTTGCAGCATAGCCAGGCGCTATGACAGAAAGGTGAAGACGGACGTGGTCACAGAGAGTGAACTTACTGCCTCGCCCCGTCGGGGGATGGCCGGGCCCGGGGGGCACGCGGCGGCCGTGGCGAGCTCGGTCCGCCGCCCCCGCTACGACCTGGCCGACCGCCCCTTCATCGTCATCTGGGAGCTCACGCGGGCATGCGATCTCGCCTGCCGCCACTGCCGTGCGGAGGCGGCGCCGGAGCGGCACCCCCAGGAGCTCTCGACGGAAGAGGGCTTCGCTCTGATCGATCAGGTGGCGGGCCTGGGCCAGCCCCGCCCGGTGTTCGTGATGACCGGGGGGGATCCGCTCAAGCGCCCTGACCTGGCCGACCTTGTCGCCCACGCACGCGCGGCCGGCGTCCCGCCAGCGCTTGCCCCGTCGGTGACGCCGCTGCTGACGAGCGCCAACCTGGGTGCTTTGCGCCAAGCCGGGATGGGTGCGGTGTCCCTGTCCCTGGACGGATCGACGCCAGCCGTCCACGACGGGTTCCGGGGCGTCGGCGGGTCCTTCGAGCAGACGATCGCCGCCATGGAGACGGTCCGCTCGCTCGGTATCCGCCTGCAGGTCAACTCGACAGTCGGGCGTCACAACCTGGCGGACCTCGCCGATCTGGCGGCACTCGTCCAAGGTGTCGACCCGGTCACCTGGAGCGTCTTCTTCCTCGTGCCGACGGGGCGGGGGAGCGCCCTCGGGCACTTGACGGCGGCCGAGTGCGAGGACGTCCTGGCCTTCCTCTACGACGTCGCCAGGGATGTCCCGGTCAAGGTGACGGAGGCCCAGCACTACCGCCGGGTCGTCATCCAGCACCAGGAGGCGAGCATCTCGCCGGCGTCCTCCGGTGGCGTCCCGCCGGCGATGGGCCCCGTCTACCGCAGCCTCTCGGCTCGACGGCGGGAGGTTGCCCAGCGGCCTGGTGGCCACCGGCCCCTGCCACGGGACGGCGCAGGGGCGCCGAGCGATCGCCGTCGGGCACGCCCCGAGACTGCCCCGGCTCCCGACCGGCTTGTGCGGCGCTCGCCGATGGCGGTGTCGTCGGGGAACGGCTTCGTCTTCGTCTCCCACACAGGCGACGTTTTCCCGAGTGGCTTTCTCCCGATCCCCTGCGGGAACGTCCGGGCCCAGGAGCTGGCCGACATCTACACGAGCTCACCGGTGTTGCGGGCGCTGCGGGACCCCGAGAGGCTCGAAGGCAAGTGCGGGCGCTGCGAGTTGAAGGCGGTCTGCGGAGGGTCGCGGGCACGGGCGTACGGGGTCACCGGGAACCTGTTCGCCGAGGAGCCCTGGTGCGCCTACGAACCCGCCGCGACGGCCTGACGTGACGGCGGTTGCCCGCCTGGACACTCCGGCACCACCCTCCTAAGCTCGGCGCCCGCGCAGGGGCGACGCGGACGGCGAGCAATCGACTTCCGGATCTCGGTCCTGTGCTGAGGGGTCCTGAAGCCTCATCCCGGGGGTCCTGACACGCGTGCCGGCACTGGAGCGGCACCTCGAAGCGTGCAGGCAACGCCGCTGCTCGCGGCCACGAGCTCGAGCACGAGCCCTGGTGATGCGCGGAGGGACCCGAGGTGTCAGCGTTACAGAGGGAGCGCACGATGGGTGCCAGTCGGATCAGAGAGTTGGGTGGACGGCGGCCTCGCGAGCGATCTGTTCCGCCACGTTCGGCGATCGTGGCGAAGGCCGTGAGGCGCACCTTGACGGGTGTTCTTCCCGCCGCGCTCGTCGTGTCACTTGCCGTCGCCGTCCTGCCGGCCCTTCCGGCGGCCGCGGGCGGGACGCCTGCGGCGCATTCCCAAGCAGCCCTGCTGCCGACGCCGGCAGCGTCTTCGTACACGGACCACCGCCCGTCGTCGTGCTCGCCGCCGACCGCGAACCAGACGTCCGACAATCCGACCCCGGGTGAGCCGTCCAGCGCGACCGGGACCGTGCCGTGGCCTTCGCTTGCCTCGGGCGTGAACCCCGAAACGGCGGTCCAGACAGACCACACCCCGGTCCAGTCGCCTCCGGTCCGGCCGTCGAACTGGAACTCCTCTGGGACGAACTGGAAGATGGCGAGCTCGCGGACCACCGACAGCAAGGTCAACCTGAATCCCCAGGAGCTCTGTGGGGTGATGGGCAACGCCGCTGACACGGCCTGGCAGGTGACCACCGGGTCGCCGACGACGATCATCGCGGTGACCGACTCCGGCATCGAGTGGTGCGATCCCTCCCTCGTCGACAAGATCTACGTCAACCCGGCGGCGGTGCCCTATCCGGAGAACGCGGCCGGCCTGACCAAGCTGCAGCTCGAGGCCAAGGGCCAGACCTTCACCGACGCCGATCCCTACGATCTGCTTGACAGTGGCGTGTTCAACATCGCCCAGTACGCGCAGGACCCGCGCGTTGCCGCGATCGCCAAGGACTACGGCGGGCTGTTCTGTGCGACCGACCCGAGTGGAGCCTCCCATGGCTACACCGACATCTCGCCCATGGACCTGATCCGCACTTTCGGGACCGCGACGCTGCCGGACGGATCGCCCAATCCCTACTTCTACGGCAAACAGGGACCCGCTGGTTTCACCGAGGCCATCTCCGGCTGGAACTTCGTCAACAACAACAACAATCCCTTTGACGCTGTCCACTACGACCACGGGACAGGGGAGGCGAGCGACTCGACCGGGGCGGCCAACTCGACGGCGGAGCCGGGCGGCTGCCCGAACTGCATGGTGCTGCCCGTGCGCGTCGGGGACAGCTTCATGGCTGCAGGGAACAACTTCGCCCAGGGCGTCGTCTTCGCCGTCGACTCGGGGGCCGCGGTGATCCAGGAGGCTCTCGGTGCGCTCGACACGACCCAGAGCACCCAGCAGGCGATCGACTACGCGACGGTCCACGGGGTCCCTGTCATCGCGTCGGCGGCCGACGAGGAGTCCCAGCATGCCAACCTGCCCGCCGGCCTCGAGCACACGATTGTCGTCAACAGCATCACGAACCCGCGGGCGTTCCCGTACTCGCCGAACAGCTACCTCTACCTGAACGGCTGCACCAACTACGGCGCCAACATCGCCGTCTCCGTCGAGTCCGTCTCGTGCTCGTCAGAGGCGACGGGGCGCTCCTCGGGGCTCGTCGGCCTCATCGAGACGGCGGGGCGGAACGCCCTGGCGGCAGGGACAATCAGCGCCTACCCGGGCGAGCAGACCGTTGCCGGCCAGCCCGTCGCCCTCTCGGCGAACGAAGTCCGCCAGCTCGTGACGATGACGGCGAGCGACGTCAACTTCCAGACCGCCGCTCCACCGAACGGCCCCGCCAACAACTACGGCGTCCAGGCCTTCATCCCGACGACCCGCTATCACACACAGCCGGGCTTCGACATCTACACCGGCTACGGGCGGATCGACGGTGCGCAGGCCGTCGACTGGGTGCAGAAGGGTTGGATCCCACCGGAGGCAGAAATCACCGGGCAGCAGTGGTTCCAGATCCAGAGCCCGAGCGGCCTGCTCAATGTCAACGGCGTCATCGGGACCTCGCGGGCGTGTCCTGGCCAGTCCTCCAGCACGAGCCCGTGCTCGTGGAACTACGAGGTGCAGGTCGGGGTGGGCTCCCAGCCCGAGCCCGACCAGTGGGTGTCGGTCGCCTCGGGAACGGGCTCCGGCATCAAGCAGGGACTCATCGCCCAGGTCCCCCTCGCCGAGGTTGCCCGCCTCTTCCCGCCCTCGGTCCAGAGCGCGGACTTCCAGGGCGGGCCCACGACGTCGTCGGGGGCAGCCCAGGTCGACAAGTACACCTACACGGTGCGGATCGTCGTCCAGGACCAGGGCCCGATCCCGCTCGTCGGGATGGCGCGGCGCACCGAGTTCCTCCACAACGACCCGAGCCTGCTCTTCGGTGGGCCGATCCAGTACAACAGCACGATCGCCGCGGCGCCGACGTTCGCCCCGATCGGCCCCAATGGCACAAACGTCCTCCTCGTCGCAACGGCGGGGGGCACCGTGCGGGCACTGCAGGCGAACGGACAGGAGCTTCCCGGATGGCCGGTCGAGACAAACGTGCTCGCCTCGGCAACGTCGCATCTGGCGGAGCCGGCGTATGCGTCGGGAGCGGTGACGCCGCCGCGGGGGGAGATCCTCAGCGGCGGTGGCGGGGTGGCCGTCGGCGACCTGGCCGACGCATCTGCGCCGTGTCTATCGGGACCCGATCCAAATGGGAGTTGTCTCGACGTCGTGGCGACGGACTGGGCGGGAGAGGTCTATGCCTGGAACGCTGCGGGCCAGTTGCTGGCCGGCTTCCCGGTTCACACGAATCCCGCGTACTCCGCGCTGTCGGTCGAGAACCCGCAGAACAGGGTCCAGCCGGGCATATTCGCCGAGCCGGTCCTTGCCGACCTTCAAGGCAATAACACCCTCGACATCGTCGCCGCCGCGATGGACCATCATCTCTACGCCTTCCAGCCGGACGGCACGGCCGCTCCCGGGTTCCCCGTGCTCGTCGCGGACACCTCGGCGATCGCGAGCGTGGACCCGACGACGAACCAGATCAGTTACGCGGCGAGCTCGGGCTTCGACCGCGGGAGCAAGCTCATGGACGGCCCGGCTGTGGCCAACCTCACGGGGGGGTCCGGGCCGCCGGACCTCGTCCTCGGCTCGAACGAGCAGTTCGTCCAGCCCGAGAACGCCAATCTCGGTGCGATCGGGAGCATCTTGGCCGCATCCGGTTTCGGCGGCAAGGTCGAGAACTCGCGCATCTATGCCGTGTACCCGAACGGGAACCTGCACGCCAGCGCGCCGGGCGCGCCAACGCCCAGCGGTGACCCGAGCTCCGGGGCCTTCCTGCCGGGTTGGCCGGTGGCTCTGACCGACATCCTCCCCGGGGTGCTTCCCGACGTGGGCGACGGGACCTCCAACGCGCCCGCCGTCGCCGATCTCGGGTCGTCGTCGACCCCGACGGTGGGCGTCATGGCCGACGTCGGTCCCGCATACCTGCTCAACCCCGACGGATCGTCGTACCTGGGGATGACGAGCGGGAAGTACAACGTGCTCTCGTTGATCCCGCCCGGCGACACCCTCCAGTCGATTACCGCCATCATGCAAGTGAGCCTGCCGGGGCTGGGGGAGCCGGCATTCGCCCCCCTCGGAGGCAGCTCCGGGGCCGGAGTCAGCATGGTGGCGTCTGCGGTCACCCTGGGCAAGGGCCTCGACATGGCGCTGGCCGGCCAGCAGACGCCGAACAACAACGAGATCGACGCCTGGTCCACCGGCACGGGTTCGTTCCTCAACGGGTTCCCGTCGAATGTGAACGACATGCAGTTCTTCAGCCAGCCGATCGTGGCGAACGTGGCAAGCGGGGGTCCCTACGTCGTCGAGGGCTCCGGCCTCTACGACTTGCGGGCCGTGAATGCCGAAGGAGTGTCGGCCCCCGGCTTCCCGAAGTTCACGGGTGGATGGGTCGCCAACAGTGCGGCGGTCGGCAACCTCGGCAATCTGGCAACGAAAGTCCTGGCTGCCGGTACGCGTGAAGGGACTTTGCTCGTTTGGTCCCTGCCGACGAGTGCCTGCACGCAGAGCGGACCGTGGCCGCAGGCGCGCCACGATCTGTGGAATACGAACAACCTCAACATGACCGGCGCTCCTCAGGCCACCGTTGCGCCGACGGTCTCCGGGCTGTCGGTGAGCTCCGGCCCCACGGCGGGGGGCACCAATGTCACCATCACTGGTTGTGGGTTCACCGGGGCGACCACGGTTGACTTCGGTGCGGCGCCCGCAACCAACGTCAAAGTCGTGTCGGACACCGAGATAACCGCGACGAGCCCACCGTCCAGCCCGCCGGGAGAAGTCGACGTATCGGTCACGACTCCGACGGGCACGTCGACGGCCGACAGCACCGATGGCTTCGTCTATACGGCGGCGGCGACCTTCGTCCCGGTCACTCCGTACCGCGTCGCCGACACACGTTGCTCGCTCGTGCCCCAGCCCGTCGCGTGCGCCAACGAGCAGCTTCCTGCCGCGAACGCCGGCTTGGAGCAGATCCCGGCGCACAGCGAGGTGACGGTCCAGGTGGCGGGCACGGGTGCCGACACCGTGCCGTATGGGGCCGAGGCGGCAACGCTCAACGTGACGGCGATCGGGGGCGCCGCTCCGGGGTACCTGACTGTCTTCCCCGCGGGCACGTCGCTGCCTCTCGCGTCGAGCGTCAACTTCCGCGCCAATGCGGCGACGCCGAACCTCGTGAACGTGCCGCTTTCGTCGACAGGTGCCGTGACCATCTACAACGGTTCCTCGCAAGCAGCTGATGCCGCGGTCGATGTGGAGGGTTACCTGCCGTCGGACACCTCGGGCTCCCTGTTCAATGCGGTGGCTCCCGCGCGCATCGTCGACACGCGTTGCACCACGGCACCGGCCCCGTCGTACTGCGCCGCCGAGAAGATCCCGGCCGCCAACGCGTCGTTGAAGCCCCTCGGGGCAGGCCAGAGCTTCGACGTGCAGGTGACCGGGGGGAATGTTCCCGCAGACGCGACGGCGGTCGTCCTCAACGTGACGGCGGTGAAACCGGCAACGCCGGGGTACATCTCCGTCTACCCGGCCGGCAGCACGCCGTCGGAGACCTCGAATCTCAACTTCGGCGCAGGCCAGACGACCGTGAACCGGGTGATCGTGCCCGTCGGCACCAACGGCACCGTGACGTTCGCGTCCTCGGGCGGGCCGGCACAGATCGTCGTGGACGTCACCGGATACGAGGCGGCAACCGGCCAGACCTTCACGCCGGTGAGCCCGGCGCGCATCTGCGACACGCGCCCGGCGTCGGTGTCCGGCACGAACGACGCCTGCACAGGGCACACGCTCGGGGCGCATGCGTCACTCACCTTCCCTGTTGCCGGGCTGGCCGGAGTGCCCTCGGGCGCAACCGCCGTTGCACTGAACGTGACGGTGACCGGGACGACGTCAGGGGGGTACCTGACTCTTTCGGCCGCGGGCTCGCCGGCACCGACGACGTCGGACCTCAGCTGGTCTGCGCCGGGGACGACCGTGGCCAACTACACCGTCACCGCCCTGGGCACCGGCGGTGAGATCACCGTGACCAACGCAAGCGGATCGGCAGACGTGGTCGTCGACATCGCCGGATACTACGGTTAGGCCGTGGACGTGAACCTGGACGCGGGCCCGCCCGGGTTCACGTCGGCGCGTGCCGATGCTCGCGCGTGACCGGTCACGCGCAGCGCCGGTGGGCCAGGTAGCGCCGGGGCCCACCACAGAAGCCCGGACCGGGCTCGTCCTGCTCGTCATCGTGACGGGCGTGCTCATCACTGCGGTCGACACGACGATCGTCGTCCTCGCCCTGCCCGAGATCGAGCGGGCTCTGCACGTGGGGATCTCAGCGGTGATCTGGGTCATCATTAGCTACCTCCTCGTCATCACGGTCCTGTCGACCCAGGTCGGGCGCCTCGGTGACATGTTCGGCCGCGTCCGGATGTACGAAGCCGGCTTTCTCATCTTCGTCATCGGCTCGTTTCTGTGTGCGGTCGCCTGGGACGAGATTTCCATCATCGCCTTCCGCGTCCTCCAGGGGCTGGGGGGCGCGCTGGTCGCCGCCAACTCGGGTGCCGTCATCGCAGACACTGTCCCGGCCGCCTCGCGGGGGCGTGCCTATGGCTATAACGCCGTCGGCTGGAATGTCGGTGCCGTCCTCGGGGTCGTCCTCGGAGGCGTGATCGTCACCTACATCTCGTGGCGCTGGATCTTCTGGATCAACGTCCCGATCGGCCTCGCCGCACTCGGCGTGGCGACCCGAGTCCTCCACGATCGCAGTGAGCGCGTGCGACGGGGCATTGACGTCCCCGGCATGGTGGTGCTCAGCCTCGGTCTGTTCGGGATCCTCTGGGCGATGGTCAAGCTCACCTCGGAGTCCCTCGACCTCCCGCTGCTGGCATTCTTCGGCGGGGGCATCGTCCTGCTCGCCCTCTTCGTCCTCATCGAGAAGCGCCAAAGGGCTCCGATGCTCGACCTCGGCCTGTTCTCGGTTCCCACGATGACACCGTCGTTGCTCGCCGCTCTGTTGCAGAGCCTCGCCAACTTCGCGGTTCTGTTCCTGTTGCTCATGTACCTACAGGGTGTGCGCGGCCTGTCTCCTTTGCACGCCGCCCTTCTCCTCGTCCCCGGCTACGTCGTCGGCGGCGCCGTTGGTCCCTTTGCCGGCCGCATCGCCGACAAGAGGGGGGCGGTGCTTCCGGCGACGGCCGGCCTTGCCATCCAGGTCGTCGCCTTGCTCTTCTATGCGCAGCTCGGCCTTGCCACGCCGCTGTGGATGGTGACGGCCGCCTATGCGGTGGGGGCGATCGGCGCGGGTGGGTTCTTCCCGTCCAACAACTCCGCTGTGATGAAGGCGGCGCCCGAGGGGAGCTTCGGCATCGCTTCGGGGATGCTGCGGACATTCTCCAATGTCGGGATGGTGTTCTCCTTCGCCGTGGCCATCCTTATCGCATCGCATGACATCTCCAAGCACCTGGCATTTGAGATCTTTGTCGGCACGAAGGCGCTGAACCATACGTCGGCGGCGGCCTTCACAGGGGCCATCCACGCCGCTTTCTACGGATCGACCTCGCTCATGGTCATAGCGGCGATCCTGTCCGCCCTGCGCGTGCGGGCGGTGGCGACGCAGGAGAGGGCACTCTGAGCAAGAAGGTCGGCCCGCTCGGATTCGTCGTCGGCTTCGGCGTTGTCAGCCTCCTCGGCGACGCGACCTACGAGGGGGCACGTGCGGTCATCGGCCCCTATTTGGCGAGTCTTGGGGCCGGCGCTGCGGTCGTCGGGCTGATCACGGGGGCAGCCGAGGCGGTGAGCTACATCTTGCGGCTAGTGACCGGACCGGCTGCCGACAGGCGGAGCCGGCGGTGGAAGCTCGCCGGCGGCGGCTACATCCTGAACGTCGTCGTCGTTCCCCTCCTCGCCCTTGCGACGTCGATGTGGTCGGCGACAGTCATCGTCTTGGCAGAACGCGTCGGGAAAGCCGTGAAGGCCCCGGCACGCGACAGCATGCTTGCCGACGCGGGAACCGCCGTCGGGCACGGACGCGCCTTCGGGCTGCACGAGGCGATGGACCAGACCGGCGCCCTTATCGGCCCTCTCATTGTGGCTTTGATGCTGGCCGTCGGCGCCGGCTACCAAGGGAGCTTCGCCGTTCTGGCAGTCCCCGCCGTCGGCGTCGTCATCGCCCTTGCCGTGTTGCGTGCGCGCTCGCCGGATACGAGCGACTACGCACGTGCATCCGCCAAGCCGACCGGTGACGACGCCGACGCACCCGCAGCGCAGGCTCTCCCCGGTCTGCCCACCCGGTTCCGGTGGTATCTGGGATTCTCTGCGCTCACCATGAGCGGGTACGCGACCTTCGGCGTGCTCTCCTACCACCTGGCGATCCACCACGTCGTGAGCACCGCGGTCATCCCGCTCGTCTACGCCGCCGCGATGGCAACTGCGGCGGTTGTCGCCATCGCCGGCGGGAATGCCTATACGCGATCGGGCCTGCGGGCATTGGTGGCCCTGCCCGTTCTGGCCGCAGCCGTCCCGTTCCTGTCCTTCTCGACTGGCATGTGGGGCATCTGGACGGGTGCGATCGTCTGGGGAGCGGCGATGGGGCTGCACGAGTCGACGATGCGTGCGGCGATCGCCGACATGGTCCCGGCTGAGCGCCGGGGACGCGCCTACGGCGTCTTTGGTGCCGCCTACGGGCTGACCTGGATGATCGGGGGAGCGGCGATCGGTGCCCTCTACGGAGTGTCGGTTGGATCGGTGCAGGTCTTCGTGGTCGTCGTGGAAGCTCTCGCCTTGGCGACCTTCCTCCCGCTCTTGCGCTCCGGGCCCACCCCGGCCCCGTCTCCCTGATCCAGGGCGTCGTCGGCCGGCCAGACAGATGGCCCGGGCACCGGGGTTGGCCAGGCGCTACCGTCTGTCGAGGTCGGGCTTGCGCCCGGGTGCGTGGGGGGAGGGGAGGATCAGTGGACCCGACGGGCACAACCGGGCGTCCGCCACGGCCGGCTTCCGGGGAGCCGAGCCATGCTGGCGATCTCGCGGCCGCCAAGGGGTTGGGCCCCGTTGGCGCAGGGGGCCCTCCTGGTGCGCTCGCGACCGATCTCTACGAGCTCAACATGGCGGCAAGCTATCTCGCGCGCGAGATGACGGCGCCGGCCACCTTTAGCCTGTTCGTACGGCGCCTCCCCCCGCGCCGAGCTTTCCTCGTGGCGGCGGGTCTCGATGACTGCCTGTCGTATCTCGAGAACTTTCACTTCACCGACGACGACCTCGCGCACCTCGGGGCGATCGGGTTCAGCGAAGAGACCGTCCGGCGCTTCTCCCGGGTGCGCTTCACCGGGGAGGTTCGCGCCATCCCGGAAGGACGGATCGCCTACGCATCGGAGCCGCTTGTCGAGGTCACGGCTCCCATCGCCGAGGCACAGCTCGTCGAGACCATCCTGCTCAACCAGATCACCTTCCAGACCGCCGTCGCGTCGAAGGCGGCGCGGTGTCGCATCGCCGCACAGGGGCGAATCGATCTCGTCGAGTTCGGTCTCCGGCGTGCCCACGGCGTCGAGGCGGCGATGGCCGCAGCGCGGGCCGCGGCGATCACCGGGTTCGTGGCGACGTCCAATGTCGCGGCTTCCCGGCACTACGGTTTGAACGCCGCCGGGACGATGGCGCACAGCTACGTCCAGGCGTTCAGCTCTGAACAGGATGCATTCCACGCGTTTGCCGCCGACCTGCCGTCTCGCGTTACGCTGCTCGTCGACACCTACGACACCATGCGCGGCGTGCGGCGCGCGATCGAGACCATCAAGGATCTCGGTCTCGAGCGCAGTGCAGGCGTCCGCCTCGACAGCGGTGACCTGATCCAGCTCTCCTTTGCGACCCGGGCGGTCCTCGACGAGGCCGGGCTCGACTCCGTCCGCATATTCGTCTCCGGGAATATCGACGAGGACGCCCTCGCCGCCATGGTGGCGGCCCGCGCACCCATCAACGCCGCCGGCGTCGGTACTCGCCTGGACACCTCTGCGGACGCTCCGTACCTCGATACGGCATACAAGCTGGTGGAGTACGCAGGGAGGCCCGTCGCGAAGCTTTCGCCGGGCAAGGTGACCTATCCAGGGGCGAAGCAGGTTTTCCGCTCGGCCGACGGGCCGGACATCCTCGCATTGCGCGACGAACAGCCCCCTGCCGGCAGCGAAGGGCTGTTGGTGAAGGTCATGGAAGGCGGCCGGCGATGCGGCGGCGCAGAGCTGCTCGATCCAGCCGGCGCGGTGGCCGCCGCAGGGGTCCGGTTCGCCTCCGATATCCGCCGCGTCAGCCCCGCGGCACGCCGCCTCGACGATCCCTTGGTGCTGGCACCAGCGGTGAGCCCGGGCCTCGAGAGGCTCTGCGACGAGGTGTACGAGCGCAGCCGGCGCACCGGTGGCGGGTTCGGCTCCTGACGGTCCTGCGGGAACGCTCGGCGGGCCGAGGCGCGGAGTCGGGGCTAACGGCCCTGCCGGGACAGGGCCGCCAGCCGTACAGTTGCTGCGTCAGGGAAAGTCAAGACAGAGCGCGCCACGAAGCGCTCCTTGCGGGGCGTATTCGATGTCGGCACGCAAGAGGAGGATGTGATGGTGCTCATCCGCAGAGAACGGGGGCTGCCTACCTGGCCCGAGCCGACGTGGCCCGAGATGGGTTGGTCGCACCTTGGCTGGCCGGGCCTCGGCTTGCCGGGCCGGTGGCGGAGGATGCTCGACATGATCGGCGAGCAGGGCGACTGGCTCCGGGTCGAGGAGTTCCGGGACGGTGACGTGTTGGTGGTGCGTGCCGAGCTGCCGGGCATCGACCCGGACAAAGATGTCGAGGTGACGATCTCGGACGGGTCCGTTCGGATCCGGGCGCGCCGGGAACAGCGAGCCGAGCAGAAGGGCCAGGAAGACTTTCGCTCCGAGTTCCGCTACGGGGAGATCGAGCGCGATGTTCCCCTTCCCGAGGGCGTCACAGGCGAGGATATCAAGGCCTCCTACCGCGACGGGATTCTCGAGGTCCGGATCCCGGCTCCTTTGAGGAAGGAGGAGAAGCCGACGGTGATGCGCGTGCCGGTCACGAAAGAGTGAGGGCGGGCGCCGCGCCGGGGCGTCCTATGGGCCGGGCGCGGCGCCGCGCGTATCGAAGACGACGGTGCCCGCGTCGGGATCGGTGACCTTGCCGTCGCGCATGTGGACGATGCGGTGCGCTGCCCTGGCGACGACGGGGTCGTGGGTGACGAGAAGGATCGTCATCCCGGCTTCTGCCCGTAGGCGTTCGAACAGCGCGATGACGGTCGTCACCGAAGCGCTGTCGAGATTGCCGGTCGGCTCGTCGGCGAGGAGTATCTGAGGCTCGTTCGCGAGTGCGCGCGCGATAGCGACACGTTGACGCTCGCCACCGGAGAGCTGCGGCGGGCGACGGCTCTCCATGCCTTGGAGCTCGACGGCGGCGAGAAGCTCCCGCGCGCGGGTGACGCGTTGGCGCCGGGAGGTGTGCGCGCCGATCATGGCGATCTCGACGTTTGCTTGAGCCGAGAGGCGCGGCAGGAGGTTGTGCAGCTGGAAGACGAGCCCGATCTCTTCGCGGCGGAATCGGGTCCCGGACGCAATGGTGCGCAGGTCGCGGCCGTTGACGCGCACGGTCCCCGAGGTCGGGTTGTCGAGGGCCGCTATCAGGTGGAGCAGTGTGGACTTGCCACAGCCGGACGGCCCGGTGATGGCGACGTACTCGCCGCGGGCAACGGACAACTCGACACCGTCGAGGGCGCGAACGGTCGTGCCGTCGTAGAACTTGGTGAGGGAGACGGTCTCGATCGCCGGCACCGGGGGCGGACCGGTCACTTCCACCACCGCCGATGTCCTTGCGGAGCGACGAGCCTGTGGCCGATGACGACGTGGTCACTCATGGCTGAGTGCCTGGAGGGGGGCGAGGAAGGCGGCGCGCAGGGCGGGGTACAGAGTCCCGAGGACAGTCATCCCCAGTCCCGTGTACAGCCCCCGCCAGAAGGCCGTCAGCGTGTACTCGGAGTGGAGAATGCCGCGCAGCTGGGGGAGGGCCTCGAGCAGCGATGTCACCCCGTAGGAGAACCCCACGCCGAGGGCGGCACCGACGACGGCAAGGATGAGCCCCTCGCCGAGAACCAGGGTGACGACGCGGGTGCGCGCCCAACCGACGGCGCGCAGCAGGCCGAACTCACGGGTCCTTTCGAACAGCGACAACAGCATCGTGTTCCCGACCACGACGGCACCGACGATGATCGCGAGGATTGTGCTGCCGAGAGCGGCAGCCCGGATGAAGACGAGATTGCGATCGGCGCGGCCGAACTGGGCGGCGGTACGGATCGTGGTGAGCTCAGGGTTGTCGTAGTTCAGGCGCTTCTCGACCGAGCTGATCGACACGCCCTTGGCAGTCTTGACGAAGACGAGTGTGACCGAGCCGGGGACACGGTTGTAGGCCTGCACCGCCGGAAGCGGGAACATCGCACCAAGGTCGCCGAAGGAGACGCCCGTGGAGTAGATGCCGACGACGGAGTTCCAGGTCCCATTCGCGTGGAACCGGCTCCCGACATGGATGCCGAGGTTCTGCGCCGCACGCCATCCGATCATCATCTCGTGTGCCGCGTCCGCCGTGAAGGGACGACCGGCGACCACGGTCACCCCGAAAGCGGCAAGGTCGCCGGGCGGGATCCCGATCTCGAGGAAGAGCGGGTTTGCGGCGTCGATCTTCTCGGTCTCGATCAGGACGCCGACGGTGCCGGCGACCCCGTCCGTGCGGCGGATGCGCTTCACCTGGGTCTCGTCGATGCTCGAGAACAAGATGTCGGAAACGCCCTTCTGCGCGACGGTAAAATCTGCTTTGCCGACCTTCAAGATGGCCGCCGCCGAGCTCTGGAGGCCGTCGCCGACCACCGTGAGCGCGACGACGGTCATGACGGCGAGCGCCACGGCGAGCGCCAGGCCGACCGAACGTGCTCTCTTGGCCATGACGTTGCGCACGATCAGCCCGAAAAAGGTCACGGCGCCCCTCCCTTCACCACGGCGCTCCCTGCGGTCTGCCTACCACGCGGATCGTCTTTGTGCTCCGGCCGACCTTGGAGGCGCCGCCGGGGCCGTTGCCGGCGAGACGTCGGTAACCTGGGCGATGATGGCCGTGCAGAAGAAGGGGAGCTCGGCCGCTGGGAGCGACGGGACGTCGAAGGACCGCCGCACGGCCGGGCGCGCCAAGGCATCGGGCCGTCCCCCCGATGCCGCGAGTGCCTTTGCCCGTGCCCTGCGCGAAGCGGTCCTGCGCTTGGAACGTCACGAAGCGGTCGTCCTGGCCGACCGCGACACCGAAGGAGTGCACCAGCAGCGAGTCGCCGCTCGCCGCCTGCGCACCCAGCTCAAGGTGTTCGCGCCTCCCGTCGATGCCCGTTGGGCGGGGCGTCTGCGCCGGGAGCTGGCCTGGCTCGATGGCCGCCTTGCGCCAGTGCGCGACGTCGACGTCGTCGCCGAGCGTTTGCGCCGCCGGCCGAGCCCGGCCGCGGCGGTCGTCCTCGCGGCGATGGGTGAGCGACGCCGTGCTCTCGTCACGGACCTCCTCGATGCATTGGGCAGCGCGCGCTACCGGCGGTTGCGCCGCTCGCTCGACAAGGCCGTCATCGCCCCGCCTTTGCGCCCAAGGGCCCCGCTGTCGAGACGTGCGGCCAGGGATCGGCTTTCCCGGGTGGTTGAGCGGCGATGGATGCGCCTCGAGAGATCTGTCCGGAGGTGGGAGCAGACCGGCGACGAAGCGGCACTGCACCGGGTGCGCATCGATGCGCGACGCGGACGCTACGTCTGCGACGCGACCGCCCCAGTGCTGGGCCCTGCGGTGGCCACGATGGCCCGGCGGCTGGCCGCGCTCCAGGACGTGCTGGGGGAAGCGCACGACGCCCTGGTCGCAGCTGCGTGGGCCGAGGAGGTCGGTGTGGTCGCGGGGGAGCCGGTTGGGAAGGAGATCCTGACCATTGTGGACACCGAAAGGGCGGCGGCCACTGCGGCGCTCGACCGCTGGCCGGGCGTGTGGCGCCGTGCCGCGGCGGTGGCCGCAGGCAAGCCGTGGCGATGAGGGTGAATGGGCTGCCGTCAAAGTTCGGCGGATGGTTCGGCCGGGACGAAGTGCGTCACGAACCACCGTGCGGCCATATCGGCGACGGTCTCGAGTGCGCCGGGCTCCTCGAAGAGATGGGTGGCTCCGGGGACGATCTCGACGAGATGCTCGCAGTGGAGATTCTGTCCGGCGTCGGCGTTGAG
>JAJZBS010000055.1 GCA_021851885.1 Actinomycetes bacterium
AGGGGTTCCCGGTTCGCGTGTCACAGATTCGCACGGGCGACAGCGCCGAGTAAGAGCCTCCCTGCGGTGGTGTCGTCGGTCCATACGTGAGAACAAGGCCGCCTGTCGAACCAGTTCCAGAGCCTGCCGCGAAACACGATGCCGTCGATGGGCACGATATGCCGTCAAGCGTGAGCACCCCAGGAGGGATGGTCTGATCGGTCCAGGTAGTACCGCCGTCCGTGGTGCCGAAGATGTGTCCGGCGGCGCCCCCGGTCGACGTATATGCGGTTCCTACCGCTTCGCAGGTCGTCGTCGACGCGCAGGAGATTGCGGGCAGGAGCGCAACAAATACGGGCAATACCTGGATACTCCACCCGATTCCTGCGTTCGTGGTCCCGATGGGAATACCCGCGCCATTGCCATTCAGACCGACCGCCACGCAAGTCGTTGTCGACGCACACGAGACGCCAGAAAGGCTGACCACCCCAGAAGGGACGTAGTCGTGCCTCCAAGTAGCTCCTCCATCGGCCGTTCGTATGATCGAGCCTGCCCCCCAAAGATTCGATCCCACCGCCACACAGGTGGTCGTCGAGGCACACGAGACCCCAGAGAGAGTGGCTACACCGGCGGCAAGTACCTGCTTCACCCAAATCCTCCCGCCGTCGGTGGTGGCCACAGCGACCGCTGCACCAGATGGAGTGCTTCCCACCGCTTCGCAGGTGGTCGTTGACGCACAGGAGATCGACGAAAGTGCCGGAACGCCGGCAGGAATGTCCTGGATCGTCCAGGTAGTTCCGCCGTCAGTGGTGGCCACAGCGACCGCTGCACCAGATGGAGTGCTTCCCACCGCTTCGCAGGTCGTCGTTGACGCACAGGAGATGTCAGCGAGACTGGCCGCGCCAGCCGCCATAGCCTGGTTGCTCCACTTGGCACCACCGTCCGTTCCGACAAGGACGCTTGATCCCACAGCGTCGCAAGCACTAGCCGAAGCGCACGAGACACCGTAGAGAGTACCCACTCCGAAAGGAATACTCTGTTGCGTCCAAGTTGACCCCCCATCCGTTGTGCCGGTGATAGCAGACAGGCCTGAGCCGTCGCTCCTCCACCCCGCAGCCTCACATATTGTCGTTGATGCACACGCGACTCGATACAGTCCCCCTACCTCAGACGGAATGTTCTGGATCGTCCAAGTAGTTCCGCCGTCGGTGGTGGCCACAGCGACCGCGGCATCAGATGGAGTGCTTCCCACCGCTTCGCAGGTCGTCGTTGACGCACAGGAGATCGACGAAAGACCCGGAGCGCCGGCAGGAATGTTCTGGATCGTCCAAGTAGTTCCGCCGTCGGTGGTTCCGACGCCGTACGCCGTCGTGTTCGAGGAGTTCGTACCAACCGCTTCACATATTGTCGTTGACGCACAGGAGATCGACGAAAGACCCGGAACGCCGGCAGGAATGTTCTGGATCGTCCAGGTAGTTCCGCCGTCGGTGGTGGCCACAGCGACCGCGGCATCAGATGGAGTGCCTCCCACCGCTTCGCAGGTAGTCGTTGACGCACAGGAGATCGACGAAAGTGCCGTAACGCCGGCAGGAATGTTCTGGATCGTCCAAGTAGTTCCGCCGTCGGTGGTGGCAATCGCCACGGGAGAAGGGATATTCGCTCCCACCGCTTCGCAGGTCGTCGTTGACGCGCAGGAGATCGAACCGAGTTGAGTTACCGTCGTCGGCAGGGTCTGGCTCGTCCATGTGTCACCGCCATTGCGCGTGCCCATGGCTACAGAGCCACTATTACTACTTTGCCCGACTGCTTCGCAGGTCGTCGTTGACGCGCAGGAAAGACTACCAACCCCTGTCATTGCTGGAGAATACGAAATGCTAACATTCCAGCTCATATCACCAGTCTCTCCATGTACAACAAGAGATGTACCTGGGACATGAGGAGATAGTGCTATGAGCAGTGCGACTATGCATGCTCGTGACGTCGCCTGCACCATGCGGCCACGGTCATTTGCAAAGTAGGGGCGGGACCCCGAGCAGGTCGAGGGTGATGTCCGGTTGGCGTGCGAGCTGGCGGGTCGCCGCTGCGATGTTTGACCGGACCCGGATCCCTCTGTGTCAACCTTGGCTTGGATGTCGACGTTCACGTTATCCCGCACCCCGAAGTTCAAGTTATCCACCACCGGGCTCCTGCGGTCATTTCTACTCGACGGCACCTCCCTTTGGGTATCCCCCCTTTCCGTGGAGGCATCGCGTAAGGAGATGCGATGCCAGAGACACGACGACGGTACGACCCGGACTTCCGTGAGGGAGCCGTCGGGATCGTCCGAGAGACCGGAAAGTCGGTCGCCCAGGTGGCCAGAGACCTCGGGATCAACCCGGGCACACTGGCCAGCTGGGTGGCCAGGGACGCGATCGCCCGGGGCGAGAAACTCGACCCGAAGTGGGCGGACCCCGAGAGGGTCAAGCAGCTCGAACGGGAGAACGCCGAGCTGCGCATGGAGCGTGATGTCCTCAAGCGATCCGTGGTCCTCTGGGTGAAAGAGGCGACGCGATGACCGTGGCATCGTTCATCGTCTCCCAGAGGGCCCACCATGGAGTGCCCCACGTGACCTCCTGCCAAGCCCTCGATGTCTCGGAGTCGTGGTTCTACAAGTGGAAGGACCGCCCGCCGACTCCCCGGCAGGCCCGACGGGACAAGCTGGACGCGAAGGTCAAGAAGCTCTTCGACGAATCGAGGGGCCGCTACGGCTCCCCGAAGATCCATCTCGATCTCCTCGAGGAGGGCTGGAAGGTCTCCGAGAAGACCGTGGCCGGCTCCATGGCCCGCCTGGGACTCGTCGCCCGCCCGAAGAAGAAAGGCCGCAACCTGACCCGACCCGACAAGGCGGCACAACCGATTCCCGACCTGGTGAAACGGGACTTCTCTGCCCAGGAGGTGAACGCCAAGTGGTGCGGGGACCTGACCGAGATCCCCACAGACGAGGGCAAGCTCTACCTGGCGACCGTGGAAGACCTGGCATCGAGGCGCCTGGCAGGGTTCTCCCTCTCCGAGCACCACGACGCCGAGGTGGCCATCGCCGCGCTGCAGATGGCGGCCGCAACGAGAGGGGGAGACATCGTCGGCGTGATTTACCACAGCGACAAGGGATCCGAGTACACCGCCGATCTGTTCCGGGCCGCTTGTCACCGACTCGGAGTGACCCAGTCCATGGGACGCGTCGGATCGGCTTACGATAACGCTGCGGTGGAGAGCTTCAACTCCACTCTCGAGTTCGGGCTCCTCTGTCGTACGCACTTCGCCACGAAGGCCGAGGCTCGTCGGGAGGTGGCCGCCTACATCGACTGGTACAACCGGACACGCCGCCACTACTCGTGTGGGGGCACATCCCCCATGGCGTTCGAGGAGATCCTCGCCCAGCGGGCCCAGGCGTCCGCCTCCACGGATCCGGCAGAGGCGGCGTGAACATGTCCAATGAAGCCGGGGCCGAACGCGCTGACCCTTCGAATGGCACACCCATCGCGGCTGGTGGCAAGCTCAATCAACTATCCAAGCGCCTCCACGTTTTGGGGGGAGGCCCAGCCGGCTCGTGTGCAGCCTGACGGACACTCGGGCACCCGTCGCCGAGAAGGACCTGAGACAGCGACGGGCTGGCCAGCAGGTGGCCGATCAAGCGCACGCAGCCAGGGTCCAGGAACGGCAGAACGCTCTGAGCGCCAAATGGCGACGAGAGCGCCGTCGCAAGGAGGCCGAGGGGCGGGGGCGCACTGTGCGACCGTATCGCCGCAAGGCTCCCGCTGAACCGGAGACCTCTACCTGAATCCACCGACCACAACATCTTGTGTCCGCGTAGTTATCTCGCGAGCCCTTGTGTCTCAAATCGCTTGACAGATTCCGCAAGCCCGAAATCTAAACGTCCGATGCGATTACTTCGAGAACGGTGCGACTTGTGCAAAGTTATCGCGACCAAGTTGAAGTCGTATATAGCTGTGAGCTGTTGCCCTGATTGAAGGGGGACACACTTACAGAACTGCCACAGAGCATATAGTATGCAAGCACCTTCTCTTGTGCGAAGGGCGCCACTGACACTGTCACCTGTGTTGCCTGGCCAGCAAGACCCATATCCATGACATAGGTTTGTTTACAGATCGCTGCATTCCCCGAAGCTATGCCAAAGGATATGAGGAAGGATGCGGCCTCCGTCGGTAACACGGCAACTTTCGACACAGATTGTGCCGCCTGGTTCATTAATTGGATGCCGTTAGATGCCGTGACCCGTAGATCGTCGGGAAAACTGATCGTCGGATATCCCTCCATCCAGCATGGCGAAGACGACAATACAGTCACGACATATTGCGTGATACTGGTAGTAACGTAACCATTTCCAGTCAAGTATGCCTGTAGCTGGTCTGTCGCACACGGCTCACTTGGGATGCTTGCGACGTGTGCGGCGTACGGGCCGGCGTGGGCGGGCATCGGGCTTAGCACACTCTTTGGATAGGGGATCACCGGCGTGGGCACAGTACCGACAACGGCGGGAAATGTTGTTGTGGAAGGCGGGACAGTGGTCGGGGGCACCTCAAGGGTGACGGCGGTGCGCGGACTTCCCGACAGATTCGGCACTCCCGCAACCAGGAAGAGAATTCCTATTGCCACCACAGCCACGGCAGCCCATATGCCAAAGACTTTGGGCCGCCGGAACCTCGTGCGGCGTCCGGCATCAGCGTTTCGCATCATCTCTCCTCCCGAACACACCTCATTGGTAGTCAGCGACGCGGTGCCCGCATCGCGAGCCCGTTTCCGCATCCCCTTTCAATCCGTACGTGCGGTTTTCCCGCATACGGCTTACCGACGGTCGTCTGGGCGTGGGTACGTCGATGAGACCGAGCAGGTTCGGCACGGCCGCCATCGTGGGCGCTAGAGTGTCCGGTTCCATGACTTAGTGGACACCATGTCCCAGGACATCGGAATCTGTCAAGCGATTTGAGACACAAGGGCTCGCGAGATAACTACGCGAGCACAAGATGTTGTGGTTACGATTGACAGATGCTGACCTGGGACTTCGACGACGCCGAGCCTCGGGCGGGACGGCACTATCCGAGGGACTTGGCCGAGTTCAACCGGTGGTTCGGGAGCGAGGCGAACGCCACGAGGTATCTCAGCGCGGTGCGGTTCCGACACGGCGTTACATGCCCACGGTGCGAGGTGCTGATCACGCTGCCCGGCGGACCCCGCTGGTGGTGCGCTCATTGCCGACGGTGGTTCACGGCAACGACGGGGACGCTGCTCGAGCGAACGAAGGTGCCGGTCGGAACGTGGCTCGTCGTCGCGTGGCACGTCCTGCAGACCAAGATCGGGGTCTCCGCGCTCAGTGTCCAGCGCATCACCGGCGTCAACTACGCGACGGCGTGGCTGATGCTCCAGAAGCTGAGAGCGGCGATGGACCAAGGCGAACGCGACAAGCTCAGCGGTGACATCGAGTTCGACGAGACCTACGTGGGTGGCGTGGACCCCGGGGCCCCTGGCCGGTCACGCGGGAAGAAGTCCCCGGTCGCCGTGGCCTGCGAGGTGGTCTCACCCACCGCCATGGGGCGAATCCGGCTCGCTCGGCTGCCTGACGCATCAGCCCTGGCCATCGCCGACTTCTTGGAGCGCAATGTGGAGCCAGGATCCGTGCTGCTCTCCGACGACTGGCCCTCCTACGGCCCAGCGCTCGCCGAGCTCGATGCTCGTGGGCTGCACTACGAAGCCAAGATCACGACGCTGTCGAAGACCGAGACACGAGCTCACGTCGTCCACCCACACGTGCACAGGGTGGCCTCGCTTCTCAAGCGCTGGCTGCTCGGCACCCATCAGGGCGCAGTCGCAGACCAGCACCTCGACGCGTACCTCGACGAGTTCGTCTTCCGCTATAACCGCCGACGCACTCGCAATCGCGGCCTGCTGTTCTGGCGGCTCGTGTGCAGCCTGACGGACACTCGGGCACCCGTCGCCGAGAAGGACCTGAGACAGCGACGGGCTGGCCAGCAGGTGGCCGATCAAGCGCACGCAGCCAGGGTCCAGGAACGGCAGAACGCTCTGAGCGCCAAATGGCGACGAGAGCGCCGTCGCAAGGAGGCCGAGGGGCGGGGGCGCACTGTGCGACCGTATCGCCGCAAGGCTCCCGCTGAACCGGAGACCTCTACCTGAATCCACCGACCACAACATCTTGTGTCCGCGTAGTTATCTCGCGAGCCCTTCCCGAGCTTCTTGCACTCACCGACGATGCGCAGGTAGCCCCAGCGCGGGTTCTCTCGGGCCAGGCGAACGATCAGCTCGATGGTCTTGTTCCCAAGAGGTGGCCGACCGGGTCCGCGGTGGGGAAAGGTCCAGCGACGACGGACCAGCGCGCGATGCCAGCGGAGAATCGTCTCGGGGGTAACGAGGAACGCTGCCCACCGTTCGCGTGGCACCAGCTTGGCCAACGTCGCGATGAGCGCCCGGTCCGACCAGGAGAAGCGGGGCCGGGCGACCTTCCGGCGCAGGACGGCCAGTTGGTGACGGAGCACGAGGATCTCGGCGTCCTTGGCGGCCGCCTCCATCCGATGGATCCGAAGCAGTTCGCCAACACGGCGGACCAGGCAGTAGAGGAAGCTGAGCGCCATGGTCGAGGAGCCTCGCTGTCCCCATCGCCGCTGGTCAACCCAGCGATCGCATAGTTGGACCCTTCAGGCTGGCCGCCCCGGCTACTCGCCGAGTGGACGGTGTCGCTCTGGCGCCAGGGCTGCTGCTGCGCCGCTACGGAAGTAGGCGGAATGCGCCGACATGCGCGGCCCGGACGATCGAGAAGTGCCGACGGTCGAGCGTGGCGATCTCGGTGGCGCCGAGACGCTCCGCAACGGCGACGACCGATGCATCGACCGCTCCGAGCGGCAGGTCGGCGTACTGGTCGACCAGCACCGCCGCCCGCCTGAGATCGTCGGGGGAGAGCTGTTCGACCTGGAAGTCGCCACCGACGAGCTGGGCCAGGAACCGGGCTTCGGCCGCGGGCCCAAGGCGGTGCTCGATCAGGTAGCTCGTCTCGACCACGACACTGATCGGTACGACGAGCGGGCGGGGAAGCCCGTTGACCAGGTCCGAGCACTCGTCATGGTGGGCGTCCGAGGAGTCTGCTGCCGCGTAGAGCGGTCCGGTGTCGCAGACGATCACCGGACGAGGATGGAAGAGATCTCCTCGTCGACGTGCTCGGAGATGTCCGAGCGACCGCTTGCCCCGAGCCCGACGATGCCGAGGGGGCGAGGGGGCGCGAAGCGCTGGACGACGGCCTCAACGACGAGCTCCTCGGGCGCGACTCCACGTCGTGCCGCCTCGTCAGCGACGCGCTCGGACACCTCGGACGGCAGGTCGACATGGAGCTGGGTCACCACATCAGCTTACCCACTGCCCGGCTCCTCCTGGCCCCCCTGGACCCTGGGCGGCCAGGGGGACACTGGAGTTGGCACGGTCTGACGGACATCCACCGAGAGGCGCGCAGCGTCAGGAAGGATGCCCATCATGGAGACCATGGAACGGAGCAAGCGCCGTGACCGTCGGTCGTACACCCCGGAGTTCAAGTCGGAGATCGTGGACCGGTGTCGGGCCGGTGACCGGTCGATCCCCGAGGTGGCCCGGGATTTCGACCTCACGGAGTCGGCAGTACGCAGGTGGGTGGCCCAGGCCCAGATCGACGTCGGCGAGCGGCCGGGCCTGACCACCGAGGAGCGCGAGGAGCTCTCCCGGCTTCGGCGGGAGAACAAGCGCCTGCAGGCCGATGTCGACCTGCTCAAGCGAGCGACGGCTTTCTTCGCATTTCAAGGAGACCCGGTGAAGACGGACCCCTTCATCGAGCCGGAGGAAACTGCAGGTCACAGCGCCAAGCACTGCTGTGAGCTCTTCGAGGTCTCCCGTGCCTGAAGGGTCCAGGTACTCGATGCAGTGGACTGTTGGCGCTTTGGCGCGACCCAGATCCTTCGAGACGGCCAATGGCACGAGCGCCTTGCAGATCGCTTCCCCGTAGGACGCGACGGAGGCTGGCGGATCCGTGGATCGTCATCGACGGCCAACGCGTCGAACGCGCCGGCCGGGGACGGGGAGCTGACCCTCAGGCAGCCCAATCGCACTCGTGGACGATGCCGCCAAGTATGTCGCGGCGGCAGGTCTCACCGCTGCGTGGTTGGTCATGACGGGACAGGCGGGGCGAGTTGGAGGCCCCGGTGGGGCCGGGCCTCGTTGTAGGGCCATGACAATGGCAGCGGGTGCCGCGGTACTCGGTTGGCTACATTCCTGCTCACCGGGTCCGGGGTTCCCGGGAGAACGTACGTAGCGCATCGTCTCGCCGACCATCCGGTGACCGAGCCAGTGGCGCTCGTCCAGTTCCGCGTCGAAGCGACCAGCCTCACCAGCCAACATCGGGGCTACCCGAAGGCCCGCCAACCACGCATCTCGCATCCGCTACAGATGGCATCGCCACATCGGACCGCGCCAATCAGCAACCAACCGCGCAGGTCAACGGCCTGGAGAGTCGACTATAAAAAGGTCGTGGTAATCTCGTGACGAGAACTGCATCAGCCTTCCCTATGCGTATTCTGCGGCTTCATCGTGGCAACTTCGATGCCTGGCGGGCATACAAAGTGGAGATTGATGGCCACAAGCACTACAGGCTCCACGACGGGGAGATGCTTGAGATGCCGGGCAATACGCATCGTCTTTATGTCTCCGTTGGTCCATACTCGAGTGTTGCTACGTCCTATCTGCTATTACCAGATGAGGTGATCGTATGTGAGATGGCCGCGAATCCGAAGAGAGAACGCCCAGGTATCCGACTTCGCATTGCGAAAGAGAAGGATGTACAACAAGAAGTCTTGCGTTTTGATGGGCCGCCCTATTCGAGCGGCAATACACGGATGGGTGTTGCGCGTGCCCTAGTTGCCACGGCATTGGCCGGAATAGTTGGAACTGGCATTCTCGGATGGAACGTAGTGGAGATGTACTTTCACCCGAGTATTGTGCCAATATCCGGTCCTCTCACATTGTTCGCTTCCAGTTCGTTCCTATTCATGTCGGCTAGCGGAGTGCGGGCGTTTGTATATTATGTGAGGTTGCCTAATTCATGGAGGCACTAGGGCCCGTGGCACAATAAGGTGAGCGGTCATGGGGCAGGATCGAGCAGTTCCAGTCGGGATGCCAGTCGTGACGTGTGATCGATACCGCTCGGAGCTGTGCGTCGGTGATCTTCACGCTGGTCGGGTAGTAGCAGGTGTCGAGGTCGGATTGGACCCGAAGACCGGTTCGCGTGGTGATTGTCGCGATCAGCTCGACGACGGTGCAATAGGTCGTGAGGGGCTTTCCGCTCCAGTTCATTGAGATGAACGAAAAGAGCCGATGCTCGATCTTGTTCTACTTCGAGGTTCCCGGTGGCATGTGGCACACGGTGATGACCATGCCGATCGCCGCCGCCAGCTTTGCGAGATCGACCTTGAAGGCTCGGGAACGGTAGCTGTTGGACCCTGAAGGGTCCAGGTACTCGATGCAGTGGACTGTTGGCGCTTTGTCGCGACCGAGATCCTTCGAGACGGCCAATGGCACGAGCGCCTTGCAGATCGCTTCCCCGTAGGACGCGACGGAGGCTGGCGGATCCGTGGATCGTCATCGACGGCGAACGCGTCGAACGCGCCGGCCGGGGACGGGGAGCTGGCCCTCAGCCAGCCGAATCGCACTCGCCGAGTATGTCGCGGCGGCGGGTCTCGCCGATGCGTGGTTGGTCATGGCGGGGCAGTGGGGTCGCGAGCTGACGGCCCCGGTGCGGGCGAGCCTCGTTGTAGTGGCGCACGTAGGCGTCGAGCACCGCTTCGAGGTGACGTCTCGAGGAAATGAGCAGGCAGTCGAGACACTTTTGCCGGACGGTGCGGACCCAGCGCTCGGCGAACGCGTTCGCCTGCGGTGATCGGACCGGCGTGCGAATTGCCTCGATCCCGCTGGCCCTGTACGCCTCGTCGAAGACGCCGTGAACTTCGTGTCCCGGTCGCGGATGAGGAAGCGGAACCGACGTCCGGCGTCTTCGAGATCCGAGGTGAAGTTGCGCGCCACCTGGATGACCCAGGCCATGGCCGGGTTGGCCGTCACCCCGGGCAGGTGAACGACGCGGCTGTCTACTTCGATGACGAACAAGACGTAGTAGCGCCGCAGCGTCACCGAGTCGACGTGGAAGAAGTCGGTCGCCAAGATGCCCTTGGCCTGGGCGGAGAGGAACCGTGCCCAGGTCGGCCCTTCGCGGCGTGGTGCCGGGGGCAGACCGTGTCGAGCGAGCACGGTGGCGACGCTCGTCTTGGAAACCGTGATGCCGAGCTTGCGTCGCTCTCCCACGATGGGCAAGTAGCCCCACCGGGGGTTCTCCCGGGCGAGGCGCACGATGAGCTCGGTCTCTCGCCCAAGCGGTGGTCGCCCGGGTCGCCGGTGCGGGCAGGTCCAGTCTCGGCGGACGAGGCGGCGATGCCAGTCGAGGATCGTCTTCGGCGTGGCCACCAATGCCGTCCACCGCTCCCGGCGATGAGGCCGGCGAGCCGAAGAGCGCCCGGTCCGACCAGGTGAAGCGGGCTCGGCCGACCTGGCGTCCAAGGACTGCCGGCTGGTGGCGTAAGACCAGGATCTCGGCGTCCTTCGCGAACGTGTCCCTCCTCGCCAATCCAAGGACTCGAAGGTACGATGGACGAGCCGATACAGCAACGAGAGCACCACGGAGTAGCAGCCCTCGCCGACTCCATCCTGGCAGGTCCAGACGGTGGCTGGGAGTTTCTGGACCCTTCAGGTGACCCTGGCAAGCGTGGTGCGTGGTCCCAGGACGGTGCCCGGCCTTACGTCGTCGACGGGGACTTGCCGATGATCTTTGCGGTCGACCCGGCAACCGGCGCAGTCGCTGGGACGATCACCCTTCCGGGTGCGAGCCACCGCGGCGGTCGGCGGGCATGAAGTCGATCCGGCCGCAACGGTCGGTCGCCCAAAGGGCGCCCACGGCTCAAGGTGGGGGAGCGAGGGATGGAAGAGTGACGGTCAGCGGTAGACCTCGTCGAAGGCGGTTCCGGTCGGGTCGACGGCCGTCGGCGTGATGCTCCAGGCACATGCCGGATCGACAAGGGCTTGCGCGGTGGGAGGCGGGCTCACCTTGCCGAGCGCCGTCGAGGCGTCGAGGAACACTTTGGAAAAGGCGACCGAACTGGACGACGGCGGCGCTCCGCAGAGCGTCGGCACATTCCAGTTCGTGCTGCAGAACATGCCGACGAAGGCAGGGCCCGCTCCGACCGCGGTGTACGTCGCCGACGCAGAGGTTCCCGTCGTCAGGTCCTTGACCGTGGCCGTCGCCGGGCTGGCCGCCGTCGCGGTTGTCGCGACCGTGTCACCTGGAGCAATTGAGACGGCGAGTGGGGAGATCGAGACGGCGCCCGTGGGCTGACTGAAGAAGAAGCCCTCGGCGGTATAGGTCGGCGGTGCCGATGTGGGAGTGCATGTGATCTTGACAACGGCGCCAATGTCGTTCCCGCCTCGATCCCAAAGAGATACGCCAACGAGGATGGTGGCCGGCGTCGGGCTCGCACAGCTGACGCGCGGGATGACCTCGATCGCCGTCGCCGCGGTATCGAGCGTGGTCTCGTAGCCAGCCAGCAGCAGCGAACCTTTCGGGCAGAGATAGCCGAACACGTCGACCAGGACGTCTATCGACCCGACGCTGTCGTAGACGTCGATCCCGGTCGTGCTGGACAGGCTGCCGATGACCATGTTGGCCTCGACTTGCTTGGGAACGGGGTTCAAGTCGGAGACCGTGGGCCGCGACGTGGCGACCGGGGTGACCGTCGCAAAGGTTGGTTGCGTCGCGTCCAGGGCAGTCACGTTGCCGACGAGGACGTCGACACCGGTCGGCACGGAGGCGTTTCCCCCGACCTGGACCGGCAACGACATCCCCCCGGACACGGGACCGTTGGTGTTGCACTGTGCGGCGCCTCCGGTGAGACCCGAAGGGTTGCCAGGACGGGTGTCGCAGATTCGCGTCGGGCTCACGGGATAGAACAGGGAACCCCCGGCTGCGGCCGAGGTCGCGTCTGCGAACCAACCGTCGACGTCGACCAGGGCATCGGTGTGGCCGGTCGAGCCGTTGTAGACGGTGAGATCACCCGAGGGCGAGATGGGCACAACGACCCTGTTTGGGAGCGTTTGACCAGCGGCGAAGTTCACGACGGAGGTCGGCGCCGCAGGCTTGGCCCCGGTTGCCCAAACCGAGAGGTACCCCGCGGCACTTGGCGAAACGGCTGTCAGGTTCATTGTCACCGCGGCGACCCCGAAAGACGGCACGGAGTCACTGCCGCTTCCCGTGCCCGAGACTTGGACGTCGATCGAGCCCCCCGGAGGGATCGTCGCGAGCTTGATGTTCGCCGGCGGGATCGTCGTGTAAGAGGAACAGAACGCCGGGGGAGGGGACGTTCCGCAGCGAGTGTCCGCGATCCGGAATGGCGAGAGCGGGAACTCCTCGCCGGCCTCGGTCTGCGCGGTCGGTGATGCGAACCAACCCGTGAGGTCGATCGCGACGTCGGTGGTCCCGGCGCTGTTGTAGACGTCGAAGCCCGCGGAGCTCAGCGGCACGATCACTGCATTGGCGACAGCGTTCAACCCCGCCGAGAAGTCCAGGCTCGAGACGGTGGGTGTCGCGGTCGGGGCGGTCGGCAGGACCGACACGAACCCGTTGGCCGAAGGAGTGATGACGGTCACGTTGAGGACGGCCGCCGTTGCGCCGGTTGGCACCCAGTTGGCGGTCGCGACCGCAAGGTTTCCTGCTGAGCCGATCGGTCCGTGGCTGTTGCACTGGGCCGCGGCCCCGCTCAAGCCGGACGGATTGCCTGGCCGCGTGTCACAGATCCGCGTCGGCGTGAGCGGGGTGAGCACGCTCCCGGGCATCGTCGCGACATGCGAAGCCAGGAGCGCGCGTGCCCCTGATGCTGGGCCAGCTCCGACCGTCGCCACACCCACGCACAGGCCGGCCGCGGACACGACCATGGCGAGGCGCGACAGGATTCCCCTGCGACCGCTGATCCGATCTTGCTTGACCCAGGAGCAGCGGCCGGCATGACCGGCGGAACGCGCGCCCCCCTCCATCGCTCATATCGTACGCCTGCAGTCCAGAAATGGCACGAGGAATCTATTGGTGTCCCTGAAATTCCGGGCCGGAGCGCCGCGCACGTCGAGGTGCACCCCGGTGGCCCACTCAGTGGTGGACCCTCACCGACGTACACCACGCCAGAGGACGTCCCCCAGGTGGAATGGAGATGACCGGGCGGGAGGTGAGCCCGGCATTCCGTGGGCAGCCCGGCTCAAGCGTTCATGCGCCGGACGCGGAACACTGCCGCGAGTACGAGCACGGCGGCAAGGGCAAGCAAGATCCCGCTCTCGATCCCCTCGAAAGCCCAGTATCGGCTTGGTGGCTGGTATGTGGCGATGTAGGTGAAGCCGTGATTCCGCATGCATGCGATCAGGGCATGCGTCGAGATGCCGGACCCTTGCAGTAATTGCTGCCACACCTGGGACCCTGCCGGAATGACACCGAAGTACGTGCGGATCGAATTGGGTGGGGTGGAGGGGCCAGCAGCGCTCTGGCTGCAGTTCCATTCCAGGGATGCAAGGTGGTGCGTATAGGGCAGCATCCGCGTCGAGCCGCGGGGTGCCCAACCGGAAGCCACTCCCATCGAGCCGGTGGGCAGCATCCCCGTGTATGCCGATACTCCGGTCTCACGCGCGGGGGCCATGTAGTGGGGACGCAGGCCGGCACCGACGAAGCTGAGGACGCCGATGTAGACAACAGCGGCGGCAATTGCCGGCCAGGCTTTTCTTCGGATGAGGGTGCCGAGGAATGTTGCGAGTGCCAGGGAAAAGAGCGCGTACGCGACGAAGACGGGGCCCGCTAGCGCAAAATGAGCTTCTTCGAGCCCGGTTGGTGCGTTCGCGATCCCGACGCCCAGGGGGCGTGGCGCGTGTGTCCTGGCGAGGTCGCCGAGCCACCAGTTGCTCAGGAAGACCAGCCCTGATGTGACGGCGGCGACGGCGATCCCTGCGACGGCCAGCTTGGCCAAGATCCATCTCGTGCGAGAGACTCCCTGCGTCCACAAGAGGCGGACCGTCGGTGTGCGATACTCGCTCGTGCAGGACGGCCCAAAGATGGAGATGCCAACGAGGACCGGCACCAGGAAGAAGATGGCGCTGGCTATGGCCGCGGCAAGGGTCTCACCTGGCGATAGGGATCTGTGCAAGAACGCCATCGCCAACCCGACGTAGACGGTGATCCCAACGGCAAGGACAACCAGCGCGACAACCTCTGCACGTTGGACGCGCAACGCCGCACGCAAGACCGGGAACCTGACGCGAGGAGCCGATCCGACCGATCCGGTTCGATCGAGAGCTGGTGTGTCGGATAGGGGGGTGTTCGCGAGGTCAGACATGGGCGCTCCTCGATGGCGGGTTGTCGATCGCGTCGTGCCGACTCCTCCGGCGGGTTCCAGACGTCCCGGGGCGCTGTTCGCGCAAGTATGCGAGGACGATGTCGTCGAGGGTGGGTTCGACAACCTGCCAGCCGCGGGTGTCGAGCTCGCCGTCGGTGCGGACGACGAGAGTCGACTGCCGCTCCGTCGTGTCTTCGTGGATGACAGCTGCCACCCCCGCGAGGGGCTCTCCACTCCAACGGGGGCCGATGAGGTTGCGATGGGTGGCGGCCAGCACGTCGATATCGCCGACCAGCTGCACGCGCGACGCGGAGAGGACGACGAGGTAGTCACACACCGGCTCGAGCTCGGAGACGAGATGAGACGAGAACAAGACCGTTGCCGAGGATCCGGCAACGTGGCCCATCAAGTGCGTCATGAGGTCGTGGCGCGCGAGAGGGTCGAGCCCATCCAGGGGCTCGTCGAGGATGAGCAGCTCGGGCCGCTTGCCCACCACCAGGGCGAGGGCGACCTGAGCGCGCTGGCCCACCGAGAGCTTGCCGATGCTGTTTGCGAGAGGGATCCGGACGTCGCAGAGATAGCGAAGCGCGGCCGCCATATCGAAGCGGGGGTTCATCTGGGCGGCGAGGGTGACCATCGCCTCGGCGGTGAAGTTACGCAACAGGGGACGCTCTTGGTCTAAGTAGCCCACGCGTGCGGCTTCGGAGCCCGACTGGTTGAAGGGGTTGTGGCCCAAGACGTCGATGGTTCCCGTCGTTGGTCGCACGAGGCCTGCCGCCATGCGCAGGAACGTCGACTTGCCTGCTCCGTTCGGCCCGACAAGGGCGATGACGCGTCCCGCCGGGAGGGACAGCGAGCAGTCCCGGAGGGCCCAGGTGAACCGAAAGCGCTTCCCGAGCGCATCTGCTGTGAGCACGTCTGTCACGGTGTCCCCCTCGTCGGTTGCGGGATGTGTGGGGCCGGTTCGGCGTCGTGGCGTCGTGGCGAGCCTTTGCGGGCTCGCGGACCGGTCGTCGACTTCCCCGGGTTCCCCAGGGCGTCGCCCCGGGCGACCGCGTACAGGGCGTCAATGCTCTCGGCGTCGAGGCCTGCATCCAGGCCGACGGTGACGGCGGAGGCCATCTGGTGGCGAATGGCGGCAGAGACGCCCGGGGGCACCCGTGGGAGCGATCGCAAGACGAAGGTGCCTTGGCCTGCCCGGCCTTCGACGATCCCTTGAGCTTCCAGGTCGCGATACGCGCGGTGGACCGTGTTGGGGTTGACAGGAATGTGCGTGACGACCTCGCGCACGGTGGGGAGGCGGTCGCCGGGCTCGAGTAGGCCGAGGCGGACCGCGTGGCGGACCTGGTCCACGATCTGGCGGTAGATCGGCATGCCGGAGCGCGCGTCGAGGCGGAATCGGATCACAGCCATTTCCTCGTCCATCTGAATGTACTAGAAGGATAGTACAAAGGCAATGCCTGGCCGGCTCTTTGCGGGCAGTCGCCGGCATCGTGCCGGCGGTGTATCCCGTGTGGAGACCAAACTGATCCTCACGGGGCGCACCGTGGGCCTGCGGACAAGAGGGTCCCTGTCACGCGGGCGGCCGTTCTTCCGCTATGTTGTCCCCATGCCGCGGGCGTCCGCCTGCGGTGGCAGCGGGCGAAACAGTGCCTGCTGGGCCCACGAGACATCGCATCGAGTCGGCCATCTTCCCCTGGACCGACTGGAGTCTCATGAGCATGCCTGCCCCTACCCTCGCGCCTAGCCGATTCGCGGACCTGGGAATTCCCCCACCTCTCGTCGCCGCGCTGGAACAGAGAGGGATTGAAACGGCCTTCCCGATCCAAGTGGCGACCCTGCCCGACTCCCTTGCCGGGCGCGACGTCTGTGGCCGGGCCCCCACGGGCTCCGGCAAGACCCTTGCCTTCGGGCTCGCCGTCGTGTCAAGGATGGCCGCCCCGACCCGTGACGGGCGGCGAGGTCGCCGTCATGCATCGGCTCTCGTCCTCGTCCCGACCCGTGAACTCGCTGCCCAAATCGAAGAGGTTGTCACCCCGCTGGCCGCGACAGTTGGGATCCGCGTGGCGTCGATCTACGGCGGCGTCGGGTACGGCAAGCAGTTGGCTGCGCTGCGAGCCGGCGTCGACGTGCTCATCGCATGCCCCGGCCGGCTCACCGACCTCATCGAGCGTGGCGCGGTCGACCTGTCCCATGTGGGGATCGTGGTTCTGGACGAGGCTGACCGGATGGCCGACATGGGGTTCCTGCCCGCCGTGCGCCGGCTTCTCGACAGGACGAGGTCGCCCCGCCAGACCCTGCTTTTCTCGGCGACCCTGGACGGGCCGGTCGACAAGCTCATCCGCGACTACCAGCGCGATCCGGTCCGCCACGATGTCGAGCTCGGCGACGACCGGGGGTCCGTCGCCCATCATTTCTGGCGCGCCGAGACGGTCGATCGGGTGGAATTGACGACCGAGGCGGTGACGGTCGGCGGTCCGGCTTTGGTGTTCTGCCGCACCAAGCGGGGCGCGGATCGCCTCGCGCAACGCCTTTCCGGCTCCGGCCTCGCGTCGGCCGCCATTCATGGGAACCGGACCCAAAGCCAGCGCGAACGGGCCCTGGGCGCCTTTCGCGCCGGCCGGCTCGACGTGCTTGTGGCCACCGACATCGCGGCACGGGGCATCCACGTTGATTCGGTGCCTCTGGTTGTCCACTTCGATCCGCCCGCCGACGCGACCGACTACATCCACCGGTCGGGGCGGACGGGGCGAGCCGGTTCCGACGGAACGGTCGTGTCCTGGATCGGGAGAGAGCACCTCGGTGCGGCAAAGGCAATTCAACGAAGGCTGGGATTGCCGGCGGGGGTGAGCGCGCCCGACATTGCCTCTCTGGCCCTCACCGGCCGCGCACGGACCCGGCCAGGTGGGGGTCGAGCAAAGGCCGGCCAGACGGGCGGCGGGGCCCACGGGGTGCATGTCACACCCGGCGGGCGGCCTGCGCAGCCGAACCGCACTGCTCCACGCCGGAGGCGCCGCGCAGGCCGGAGCTGACGGCGCTCCTAGCCGTTGGACGCAGCGTGGACCGTGCACTCGAGGGTGGACGAGCCGACGAACCGTGCGGGCACGAAAATGGGAGCCGGACATGAGCGACCGTGCTTTCCTGTGGGCAGGACCGGCGGCGATCGGGCGTCGGCGGCGCGTGTGGAAGCCCCGCCGTTGGTGGTTTCGTGTCGTGGTCCTGACGGGCACAGCCGCCATGGTCGTCGCCGCGCGTGGCACGAACGTCAACAACCACACCTCGACCTCGACCACGGCCACGACCACGACCACGGGATCATCGACCGTCTATCGCTGGGGGGTCGTTGGCAACAGGGGGAAGATCGCTTCTCTCCAGTTGCAAAGGCCAACGGCGGTTGCGGAGATCAGCGGCAATGTCGTCAAGATCGCCACCTCGAACTCCGACGGGTACGCCCTTGCGGATTCCGGTCAGGTCTACGGATGGGGCGTGAACAGCTACGGCGAGCTTGGCGCCCGGAAACGAACGCCATTCGCGACCCGCGCCGTCAAGGTCGCCTTTCCCGCAGGGGCCACCGTCGCCTCACTCGCAAATCCAATGCCTTTCGACGCCGCGATCGCCATCGATCAGCGCGGGCGCGCGTGGGGGTAAGGCCGCAACGGGATCGGTGACCTGTGCCTGCCTCACCTGACCTACGAGCGCCCGCACGTGCTGCCGCTGTCCGGTGTCACGCTCG
>JAJZBS010000056.1 GCA_021851885.1 Actinomycetes bacterium
GCCGAAGCGGCCCACCAGGGCGAGCAGGCGGGCATGGACGGCCATCTCGGCCACGTGGAGCTGGACGATGGCCTCACCGAGCTCGTCCGCGCTCAGGTCCGGGGGCACCTCGGGTCCCCGGGGAGCCAGGTCAACCGGGAGCCGGTCCCCATCCCCCGAAGCACCCTCTCCGGTGCTGCGTGCATCGTCCGATGCCGGTCCGTCGATCATGGGAAGCATCGAAACAGATCGGTGTGACAGGGGTGGTGGTGGTGGGAATGGTTCCTGATCAGAGCACGGATGGCCAGGTTTGGGGCTCGCGGTAGCCGGTCGGAGGGACGGGCGAACAGTCGACCGTTGGATCGGCTCGATGGAACGCTGCGGCTTGATGGAGTCGTGGGGCGGCAGCTACCGATCTGATGGTGCTGAGGCGAATGCGTGTGCGGATGGTGGCATGGTGGGATCTGGAGGTCCCAAGTGGGCAGTGCCCGAGACGAACGAGAAAAGTGAAAGAGATATCACCGAGAGTGAGAGGCCGGTGGTAAGGATTGCATTAGAGGTGCAATCAATAAAGAGGATAACGGGTTCCAGTGGTGTGTACGAAGAAGGTATAGACCAGGTGCTCAATTCGTCGGGAGACGTGAAGAGCGCAGGCAGCGGTCCACGGAGTGGAGTAGCGAATAACCTGTTCATGGGGCATGACGATGCGTGCAAGGTTCCTGGATAGGTCTCAGGCAAGGTGGAGCGGTCACTCTCTGATGGATGCCGTCGCCTCGGGACGATAAGAGCACGCAACCGGAGAAACGAAGGGCACACAGGTGCCCAACTGCTGGCCAGAATGCACGTATACATCGGGGTATTGACGCGTGCGGAGGGCCTGCACTACGTTGCGCCGCCGTGTCTTGGCGGAGTGCGATTCGCATCGCGGGCGGAACGATTCTGTGTGGTGCCCTTGTTTGCGCCTGCGGCAATGCGGTGGTGGCACGGCACGAACTGAAACCTGGAGTGCCGACGGCTTCTTCGACAACCCAACTGACGGAGACTCTGACGGACACTGCGGTCTTACGGGCGTGGCGGGCCGCCGAGGTGGCTTTCCATGACGCGGCGGAGTCCTCGAACCCGGACTTTCCGGCGCTGTCGTCAACGATGGTCGATCCCCAACTGGCGCGGGCCAGGGCGTTTCTGGCCGAGATGCGACAGTCAGGGAACGTGGCGGTGGGTCGGACGGATCTGGGAGATCCGACCGTTGTCAGCATCGTCGGTGCGCGTGCCGTGGTGGTGTCCTGCATCCATGACGAGGCAATCGAACGGAGTCGGTTGACAGGTCGTCCCGTCGCTGGCGTTCTTGGCCAGGTATCGGATGATCAGGTGACGTCCCAGGAGGTCATGAAGCCCGTCGGGTGGCGTCTTGCCGATCAATCTGTGGCGGTGGGTGCATGCGGGAGATGAAGGGAATTGTTCGCGTCGGCGCGGTCTCTGCATCAGCCCTATCAATCGGGGTCGGGGCCATCTTGGTCCGGCCCGTGAGAGCTTCTGCGGCCGTATTCGCCGGTGATGGCGGCGGAACGATCTCGGTCGGGGTTTCGACGGGCACTTCCACAGCCGGATCCGATGGCACGCCGGTGGTTGCCTCAGGGGGCGGGGGCGGGGGCGGGTCGGTATGCACCTACGTCCTCCTGTCACCTGCCGATCAGGCGTTGCTGGGTATCGGCGGTCAGCAACCGGGAAGTTGGTACGTGAAGGAGTGCCCCGGCGAATCGGCGAACTCGATCGGAAGTGTTGTCGTCTGGATCCCGAACCAGGCCTCGTCGGGAGGAACGGCACCAGCGCCTCCAGAGGATGTTGCGCTGGAGGCGGAACGCTCGATGAACCTTCCAGCGCCGCGAACGTCCGTCAACCCGTCGCCCCGAGCGGTGGTGAATCTTCCGGAGTGGCTGTGGATCGATCCGGCCATCTGGCATGACGTCAGCGTCACGGCGACGACCGGCAGCGTCTCAGCGACAGCGACAGCGGTCCCCTCATCAGTCACGTGGGCGATGGGGGATGGCTCCACCGTGGTGTGCGATGGTCCCGGTACGCCCTTTCTCGCACAGCAGCCGGTTGGATCGCAGGCGACCGCATGCTCGTACACGTACAGGCAGTCGTCGTTTGGCCAGCCCGCACCGGACGGAAATCCCAACGACGCCGCGTTCCAGGTGACAGCGACCATTTCGTGGAATGTGACGTGGCAGGCGGTGGGAGCTTCGGGGGGCGGTTCCCTTCCCGGCCTCACGACGTCCGAGACGTTCGCACTTCCGGTTCAGCAGATCGAGAGCGTGAACGTGCGATGACGCCGGATCGGAGCGTCAGGGCGGGAGGTCACCTCCGCCCAAGAATTCTCCTAGGTGGTGTGCCATGAGGATCGGGGCTCGAGCTGAACGAGGCGATGGCGCGATCGCTGGCCGGCAGGTGCCGGCCTTCGCCACGCTGGCCCAAGGCGGGTTGGCAGGGAGAAGTCGGGTGCCAGCTCGTGGGCGCATCGTGGCATCGGCTTGTCTCGTGTTCGGAAGTGTGGCTGCGTTTGTGTCGATCTACGCGCACGCGGCCCAGCACGTTCCAGTGCTGGTCATCGTCCGGCCAGTTCATGCCGGAGCTGTCATCCAGGCATCGGACCTCGGAACCTATGAATTGTCGAGCGTCGGGAGCCTTCCTGTCATTTCAGCGGGCTCGGAGAGCTCGGTCGTCGGTTCGACGGCAACTGTCTCGATCGAGCCGGGAACGCTGTTGACCGGCGCCGACTATGCACGCAGCCAGCCACTCCCCGCAGGAACAGCCATCGTCGGTGTCGCGCCCAAGATCGGTCAGCTCCCAGCGGCTGGGGTCGTGCCAGGTCAGCACGTCATGGTGGTAGGGACGGGTGCATCATGCGCCAGCGGCCAACCGAGCGCGCTGTTCTCAGGTGCCAGCGGTAGTCCAGCTATCGAGGACCCCGGTGTGCAGTCGTCGGGAGGGTCCGGCGGGGGGAACGGAGCCGTGTCGCCATCGGGTGGGTCCAGCGTCCTCGTCCCCGAGGCCGAGGTCTACGCGATCGCTCAGCCGCCTCAGAACAACAGCGGAGCCGCATCTTCGCTCGTGTCGCTCGCCGTCCCCCAAGTGATGGCGTCAGCCGTTGCCGTCTGTGCTGCCGCTGGTGACGTGTCGGTGGTGGTTCTTCCGCAAGGTACAGCACGGTGACGGTCAGTGTCATTGCCTCGGTGAAAGGCGCCCCCGGGGTCACGTCCCTGGCGTGCAGGATCGCCGACGCATGGCCGTTGGACCGGACCGTGACCGTGGTCGAATTGGATCCGGCCGGCGGTGATCTCGCAGCGCGTCTGGGTGTGAGCTGGCGACATGGCCTCGCGTCGTTCGCGACGGGAGCGAGGCGCGATCCGGACGGGATCATCCTCGAAGACCACGTCCACCGGTTCGCTCCGAACCTCGCCGTGATGGTGGCGCCTCCCGCCCCCAGCTCATTCGATGAATCGGGATGGGCACCGATCGGGGCTGCTGCCGTCCGGATCCTCGTCACGTCGACGGGATGTGACGACTTCGTCGTCGACGTCGGTCGCCTTGCTGCGATTGGCGCGGCTGGCGAGGCAGCGCTGGAGCTGGCGGATCAGATCGTCATCGTGGTGCGCCCCGAGCCCGCGCAGGCATTCCAATTGAAGTGGTGGGCGCGCGAGCTGGGGAGACGTTGGACCGGCTCTCTCGGCGTGGTCGTCGTTGGCGACGGTCCATACCGTGCCGACGAGCTCGCGTTGTTCGCAGAGGTGGATGTCCTTGCACGGATCGGGGATGACGGTGAAGGCACCGGCCGCCGCCAGCGCCGGCGGGGCCCGCGAGGGCAGATCTCTGAACAGGATCAACTCCGGTCCATCGTCGCCTCCCTGCTCCGCAGCGGACATGTGAATGACGCCGAGCGCTCGCACGTCGTCTCTCGTTCGGGAGGTAGCGACGGCCGCTTCCTTGAGGATCCCGCCTCCCCATGGACAACGAAGCCGAACTGCGTTGACGGCCAGGCGGAGATCGCCGAACGCCATGACAATTTCGCGGAAGAGGATGCGTGCCGGCCACAGGTGATAGGGACAACGCATGGGGTGGACAGGTGAAGGTCGCCCATGGACTGGTGTCCGAGATCCGGAGTTCCGTGGCAGAGGACCTCGCGGCCCCCGACCAGCTCCTTCCGGACTTGGGTCCTGACGATCGGCGTGAGTTCGCGAGGCAACGCATCTACGCCCACCTTGATCGCCTCTCGGCCGCCAACTCGCTTGATGCCGCCGCCGGTCTCGGACCCGACGATGAAGAAGACGTCGTACGTCACGTCCTCGATTCCCTCTTCGGACTGGGTCGGCTGCAGGCGCTGATCGATGATCCACGGGTCGAGAACATCGATGTGAACGGCTGTGACCGAGTATGGGTGACCTACGCGGACGGCACCAAGCTCGAAGCGGATCCGGTTGCCGAGAGCGACGAGGAACTGATCGACCTGATCAGGTCGGTTGCTGCCCGCTTTTCGCTCTCCGAACGACGGTTCGATACCGCCAGGCCCGAACTGGACCTCCGCCTTCCCGATGGAAGCCGGCTGTCGGCATTGATGTCCGTATCCGTCCGTCCTTCCGTCTCGATCCGACGGCACCGCCTTGTCGACCTTTCGATCGACGATCTCGTACGGCTGGGGATGTTCGACGCCGACATCGCCTCTCTGTTGAATGCGGCCGTCCGATCGCGTCGAAACATCATCGTTGCGGGGGCGATGAACTCGGGGAAGACGACACTCCTGCGCGCTCTCGCATCGGCGATACCCCCGCGCGAACGCATCGTGACGATCGAGCAGGCCTTCGAACTGGCGCTCGATGCGGCACCCGATCGACATCCCGACATCGTGGCCGTCGAGGCGCGTCCACCGAATCTCGAGGGAGAAGGGGAAATCACGGTTGCCGACCTCGTTCGGCGGGCGCTGCGCATGAACGCAGATCGGGTGATCGTCGGGGAGGTCCTCGGAGGCGAGGTGCTCCCCATGCTCAACGCGATGAGCCAAGGAAGGTCGGGCTCGATGTGCACGATCCATGCCGACTCGTCGGCGGGTGCCTTTCGGAGGATCGCGTCGTATGCGATCCAGGCACAGGAGAGGCTCCCGATCGAAGCGACGAACCTCCTGATCGCCGGTTCGATCCACTTCGTCGTCTTCGTCGACATGGCGTCAGCTGGCGACGGCGATGCCCGAGTCGATCCGCGATCCGATGGGGACTCCTATCGGGTTCGTCGACATCGGTTCGTGTCTTCCATCCGTGAGGTCATCGATTGTGACGGCGTGAACGTCGTCTCGAACGAGATCTACCGTCCAGGGCCGGATCGGAGGGCGGTCCGATCGGCTCCTCTTCGAGCGGAGACGCTCGCCGATCTCGTCGAACATGGTTACGAACCGGGTCGTGTTGGAGGTTCGTTCTCCGCTGGGGTGCGAACCGATGGTGGGTGGCCGGTCGGCGCATCGATGGGGGGCGGGCGCAAGTGATCAGCCTAGTGATGCTGTTGGCGGTCGCCTTCAGTGCGGGACTCGCCGCCATCCTCGGGACCCTGGCAGAGCCGACCGGTCGGACCGCAGATGAGCCAGACGTCGGTGGGGTCGATGAGACGAGGGGTCGACGACAGCCTGCGTCCGGTGGGAACCCGTTCAGGCCGATGGCCATTGCCCGGAGAAGGTCAGCCGCAGGAGTGGGAGGCGAACCTGGGCGGTGGGACGGGCGCTTGGTCGCTCGCGATCGAGTCCCCGTCGCCGGAGGTTTGGTGCTCACCATCATCGTGTTCCTTGTGACGCGATGGCCAGTAGCGGTTGCGCTGGGATTGGCAGCGTCCTTTGGCGTACCACTGCTCCTCCGGCAGCTCGCCATGTCGACCCGGTCGGATCGGATCGAAGCAGTCGCCACGTGGACGGAATTGCTGGAAGGCACCATGGCGGCATCGGCGGGCCTCATGCAGGCACTCGTCGCCACCGCACCGCTCGCACCTGACGCAATCCGGCCAGCGGCGACTCATCTCGCCGCCCGGTTGGAGGCCGGCGCTAGCACTCGGACCGCGCTGCTGGAGTTCGCCAATGAAATCGATGATCCGGCCGCCGATCGGGTCATCTGCGCCCTCCTGATGGCCAGCGGCACGCGTGCCCAGCGATTGGGAGACCTGCTCGGTGCACTCGCTGCGGCGACCCGGGACGACGTGGCGATGCGCCTCCGGATCGAGGCGAGCAGGACGTCGGTGGTCAGTGGCGCGAGAACGGTGGTGATGTTCTCGATTGCTTTCGCCACCGGGCTGGTGGTTCTGGCGCACTCCTACCTCGCCCCGTTCGGCACGGGAACCGGGCAAGCCATTCTCGTCATCGTCGGCCTGTTGTACGCGTCTGGGTTGGCCCTCATGGTGTCCATCGCCGCGCCCAAGAGGAGCGTGCGCCTGCTCGGTGCATCACCAGGAGGAGTCGGGTGATGGCGGCGGTAGTGGCGGGCGCATCGTTCGGGCTCGGTCTCTGGATCGTTGTGGCGGGCTTCTGGCACCGACAGGTGCCGCTTGACGCGTTGGGCCGCTTGGTTGAACGCCCACGTGGTGATGGCCGGACTGGCGTCAACGGCGAACGGGTACCCGACCTCGGGCTGATCCGGGATGGCGCGGTGTCGCGACGGCTTCCGGGTGCTGACCGTGTGGCGCATGCGTTGCAGGATGTGGTCAATACCCGGAGCTCCTTCGTCGGCCGCTCGATGGCAGGAGCGCCGGAGGATCGAGCTGTCACGGGCATTCCTGCCACTGAGTTGGCAGTGATGTGCGCGTACGGAGCGGCGGCTGGTCTCTTGCTCCCTGTGTCGCTCTGGGCATTCGTTGCCACTGTCGGGACGTTCGTCGTAGGCGTACAGGTGGCCGGCGTCGACGTGGCCGCTGTCCTGATGATCGGTGCCGCCTGCGGGTCGATCGGGGCGTACGCACCGATGGTCTGGCATCGTCGCCGGGCATCGGAGCTCCGCCGGGAGTTCCGAGTGTCGTTGTCGACCTTCGTCGACCTGGTGGTGCTCGCCCTGGCGGGGGGTACGGGCGTAGAGGGCGCACTCGTCGCCGCCGCCGAATCGGGCGGGGACTGGGGTACGCAGCGGATCAGGTACGCCTTGGCGGCAGCTCGCGCCGGCGGCGTGGCCCCGTGGGTTGCACTTGACCAGCTGGGTGCCGAGATCGCGGTCGGGGAGCTGCGCGAATTGGCCGCAGCGTTGCATCTCGCCGGGACGGAGGGATCGAAGGTGCGCAATTCCCTTGCAGCACGATCGGAATCGATGCGACGCCATCAACTGGCCGACGCGGAGATGGATGCGAACGCAGCGACCGAGCGGATGTTCGTTCCAGGGGCGCTTCTGCTCCTCGGCTTCCTCCTGTTCATCGGCTACCCGGCGTTCGCACGCATCGTCACCGGGATATGACGACCCGACGCTTGCCGATCAGCGCATCTGGGCGGGACCCGACCCGGACGGCGCCGACGGGCGCTCCCGAAACCTAATGGTCCGGAGAGCGCTCCCAGTGGCTGGTGCGCTCACTCTCGTCGCACCGGACCTTCGTCCAAGCACCGAATCGCGGACATGGCGGCTTGCTCGAGAAAGACCGGTAGTGGGCCGCCAGAAGCACCAGCAATACCAGCAATACCCGAAATGCCAGCAAGAAATTGATCACCCAGAGAAAGGAATCAGAATGGGAACCGAATTCATCGTCATGTGGACATATCTGCGAGCACGATTCGTCGACCAGGCCGCGTGGCTGGACGAGGGGTCGGTCGTGGAGAAAGTAATCCTGACCGCCGTCTTCGCTGCGTTGGCCATTACCGTCGGTGCCATCATCGTGGCGAAGGTGACCAACAAGGCCAACTCGATCAACCTGAATTGATCTGGAGTCAGGATGCGGCACCCTTCGGCCGACCTCGATTCGATGGCGCTGGCATCCGGGGGTCATGACCCACGTGGAGCCCGGGCGCTGAAGCCCTATCCGCGATTGAGCCGGCGATGTCGTGTCGGCGTACATCGGGAGATCGGATGTCGTGCTCGTATCGCAGGCGAGCGAAAGTTCAGCGCCGACCAGGGACGGTTCGACGGCGGCTCCACGACGATCGAGGCAGTCCTTGTCGTTCCGGTGCTGATGTTCTTGCTCCTCGTGATCGTCCAGGCCGTGCTCTGGGTTGTCGCTGCCCATGTCGCGCAATTGGCTGCGTCGACCGGTGACCGCGCTGCCCGTGTACTCGGTGGATCTACGGCATTGGCCACCCAGCAGGCATGGAATGTCCTCGCTAGCGAGCAGGGAGCTGTCGCTGCTGGGCATGTGAGCCTCGTCGATCTTCCGGGAGGGATCGACAAGATGACGGTCACTGCCGCGGCCGTGTCGATCGTGCCGGGGTTCAGCCTGCATGTATCAGCGACTGTCGCCGGTCATGTACAGGCCTTTCGGCCTGCGTAATGCGTCAGCGGGAGAACTAGAGATGCGTGGGTACGACGACAAGTACAAGGACGGTGGCGGATGGCCAAGATCGCGGGACGACCACGGCTCATTGATCGTCGAGCTCGTCATCCTGATCCCGGTCTTCATGGTCTTCACCCTCGTCATCATCGGCTGCGGTCGCATGGTGCAGGCCCGCCAGCAAGCCGTCGAAGCCGCTCGGGCCGGCGCGGAAGCCGCGGCCATCATGCAGACGCAAGCTTCGGCTAGCAGGGCTGCCTCTGCTTCCGCGGTGATCGGGCCCTACGGGAGCATCCATAGCTGTACGGATGAATCGGTGCGGACTGGTACGGCTCACTTCGCACCTGGCGGCGAGGTTACGGTGACCGTCACCTGCGTCGTCGACCTCTCGGACGTCTTCATCCCTGGCATGCCGGGATCGATCTCAGTCACGGCTGCGCAGTCGGCACCTCTCGATCCCTACCGGTCGATCGGATGACCCGCACGGACTCGCCAGCTGATGGCAGGGCGCCGTGCGAAGGCGGATCGATCTCGGCGTTTGTCGCGCTCCTGGCCGTGGCCCTGATGGCGCTCGCCGGTTTGGCGATCGATGGCGGAAGGGTCATGGAAGCTCGACAGGCTGCCAACGCCGAGGCGGAGCAGGCAGCGCGAGCAGGAGCGGCAGCGTTGTCGATCAGTGGACTGCGGGAGGGTGGCCTCGCGCTGAATGTGCCGGCTGCGATCACCGCGGCCGAAGCATTCACCGACGCATCCGGTCATCCCGGTTCAGCGGCCGTGGTCGGCTCGACCGTTGTCGTCACGGTCGACTACCGACTGCCGACCGACGTGCTGGGCATCGTCGGGATCCGATCGCTCATGGTCTCAGGGCGAGGTGCAGCAACCGATCTGATGGGTGTGGCCACGGGAGGTGCGTCATGACGTCGAGCGAGCAGGAGCGCCAGACGGTGCGCCCGAGGCTGCGCGGGGTGGCGGGTTTCGGAGCGCTCCTCGTGCTCCTTGGCATCGTCTGCGCCGTCCCGGTCGGCCTGATCTCTGTCGGAGCCCTTCCTCACGGGGCGTTCCTGATCCAAGCGGTCCGTTATCTCCGATGGCCCCCGTGGGGCTCCCACGTAGCCACCGGCGGTATGTCCGCGAGTGCGTCGCCTACGTCGTTCGCGGCTGCGTGTGCCGAGTTCGTGGCAACGTCGTTCGCATGGATGGCGTGGGGATGGATGCTGGTCTGCCTGGTGCTCGATATCTGGGCGAGGCGGCGGGGCATCAATGCAGCGCACCTTCCGGCCAGCCGCACGATGCAGGCCCTCGCCGCATGCCTTGTCGGGGCGTCCCTCGCCCTCTTCACCACTGGTCGGAGTCACGGGGCGTCCCATGTGCGTATCCCGGTGCACCATGCGGTGCTCGGCGAGCGCCTGGCATCCTCGGCACCCGTCATCGATGATCCTGGTGATGTCTTGCTGGGCGCGACACCTGTCGCCGGAGCGGGAACTGGCGCCTTGTCACGTGGCTTGGTGGGGCAGACGCGCGGGACGCGGCTCACCGACGGGACAGGCGAGATCTCCCGCATGCCGGAGGACGGTGCGGGACGGTTGCGTATCGCGCCAGAGGCGGTGTGGGAATCCGGAATCGACATCGACGACGGAATTGCGCCTGGTGGGATGACTGCCCGGGATCCGGTGCTGCGAGAGCTCGTCGAGCCTTTCCCGCTCGGCGGCACGGGTTCGACGTCAGCGCCGACAATCACGGCCGCCGGGCCCGGAGACGAGGTGACGACTCACATCGTCGGCCCTCGTGAGACGCTGTGGTCCATCGCCGCCCAGGAGTTGGGTTCACCTCGACGGTGGCGCGAGCTTGCGGAGCACAATTACGGCCGGGTTCAAGCTGGTGGTGGGCGGCTCGAGCAAGACCACTTCCTCCGACCCGGTTGGGTCCTCCAGTTGCCGGCGATGGGTCAGAAGGAGCCTTCGAGAAGGCCCCGGGCGCCGGACCAACAATTGCACGATCCCGGATCAGTGGTCGAGCAACCCGACAGCCACCGGACGCGCCTGCAGGTCTCGGCTCGTTCGTTGCACCCCGCGGCCATGGTCGCTTCGGCCGATGCTCCATCACCTGTCCGGGGACCAACGCCGGTGCAGTGGGCGCCGGAGCACGGCGTTCACGACCTCCTCGGCATCGGGTTTGTCGGTACGATCGACCGGCTGCGGAGGGCGCAGCAGCGGCATCGTCCGCTCCATGCGACCTTGCGGCTCCCGGACCTTCGGTGGTCTGGCATCGAACGCCGGTTCCGGGCCGGAATGGACCGGTGGTTCGTGTCCGACGTGGAGGACGTCCTCCGCCGGATCGGCACTGCGAGCGCCGTTGGATGGATCCCTGACATCTCGTCCGTCCTGGTGTCGGACGATGTCATCGAAGTGGAGCTGGTGGGCGAGATAGATCCCGCATCCCTCGATGTGGTGGGCGAGGTCGTCGACGTGGTGCCAGGCTCGGCCGGAAGGCTCAGGGTGCGCCGCCAGGCTCATGCGAAGCGCGGCGTGCAAGATGGGGACCTCCGCCCGGGCCGGATTCCATGTCCTGCCCTGGTGACCGCACAGGTCGAACGTGCCGGGTTCACGACGCAGCTCGTCAACCTCGAGTCAAGTGGTCCCTACCGCGTGACCGGAACGTGGGAGGAACGCTCGGAGTCGATCTCCTTCGTCGCTCTCGAGCTGTGCATGTCCCCGTGGGGACGTCAACTCGAGGTCAGCCTCATCGGGCACGAGGGGTCGTTCCCGCCCGCTCTCCCCGTCTCCGTCGGCACCGATCCCGAGGAGCTGATCGCAGCCGCTCATCTCCGTCGGCTCCACCTCCGCCGTCTTGTGGATGAGAACGGGTGGCGCACGCTCCACAGCGCGCGCCGGGCGAGCGCCGACCCACTGTGGAACACGACGGTTGTCCTGTGCGGCCCGGCGGTGGCGGCCGACGTGGAGGCAGAACTGTGCGAGCTCGCCTCGGATCACTGTTCAGGCCTCGCAGTCGTGACAGCCGGCACGGGCGTCGAGCACCGCCAGTTGCAAATGGACCTCTCCCACGCACAGCTCAGTCTGCCCGTTCGGAATCGTGCCGTTCTCGATGCCATCGAAGGCATGATCGACGGGGCATCGGATCACGCGTTCGTCGATCCAACCGAGGGACACCAGCGAGTCGACCCAGGACCTCACGTGGTTCTGGGATTGGGATGGAGGTCAAGTTCACCGGCACCGAAGGGAACAGGCATCGGCGCCCGAACGGTCGATCTGAACGACGCTCAGGTTGAGGTGCGAATTCTGGGACCCGTCGAGGTCGCAGGATCAGCTCGACCGTTCTCGCGTGCGTGGGCCCGTGAATTGGTGGTCTATCTGGCGATGCATCCCACCGGTGTGGCGAACGAGATCTGGTCGACTGCGCTGTGGCCTGATCGACTGATGGCCCCGTCGAGCCTCCACTCCACGGCATCGGTCGCACGAAGAGCACTCGGCACCGATGTCGACGGCAACGACCACTTGCCGAGAGGGCACGGGCGACTCCAGATGGGGCCGTACGTCACCACGGATTGGATGCGATTCGACACCCTCGCCGGAAGCGACGACCCGACCCGGTTGCGGGAAGCGCTCGAGCTGGTGCGAGGTCGCCCGTTCGACGGGCTGAAGGCGACGGATTGGCTCATCCTCGAAGGTGTGGGTCCCGCTGTCGAAGCTCGGGTTGTCGATGTGGCCACCCGCTTCGCGGAATCGTGCCTCGACGCCGGAGATCCGGCGGGTGCGGCATGGTCGGCGCGCCGGGGCCTGCTCGCCTCGCCGTATGATGAGCGGCTGTACCGGGTCCTCATGCGGGCGGCTGATGCCGCAGGGAACCCTGCGGGCGTCGAAGCGGTGATGACGGAGCTCGTCAGGTTGGTGGCCGATGACGTCGAGCCGTTCGACTCCGTCCATCCTGAGACACTCGACCTGTACCGCTCGTTGTCCAGGCGCCGAACCCTCGCAGTGCGATGATCGGTCCACCCACCCTTGGGCCTGCCGTGCGTCCTCGCTCCTCGCGTCTGGTGTCGCAGGCGCTGTCCGCGTGATCGGCCGATGTCGCACGCGAGCTCGGCGCCGGGCGGATCCCCGAGCAGCTCGCCGACCAGGTGGGCCATGCCGAGCTGCTCACGACCGTGGCGCCGGGCGCACCGTGCCGGCCGGCGGCAGCCCGAGTGCACTCGGCACGGGTTCGCCCGCTCGCTAGGCTGACCCGCCACTGGCGCTCGTACGCCCCGGACCCGGGAGTCGCCTGTGCACCAACCGCCCACGTCGACGGCACCCCAGTCGGTCACGTCGACCGCAATCCAGGGGGTCGCGACTGCGCGCCGGCCGCTGCCCACCGACCGCGTGCGTCTCGGCGTGGTCGGTGCGGGCAACGTGGCCGACCTGAACGTGGCCGGCTACCTCGACCACCCCCGATGTGACGTGGTCGGCGTCTGCGACGTCGATGCCGACCTGGCGGGCGCCGCCGCCCGGCGGTGGGGCGTCGCCAAGGTCTACGCCGACTTGGACGAGCTCCTCGCCGACGACGAGGTGGACGCCGTGGAGATCCTCACCCCCACGTACCTCCACCACGCCCACGTGCTCGCCGCACTGCGGGCCGGCAAGCACGTCTCGGTCCAGAAGCCCCTCGCCAACTCGGTTCCCGAGGCACGCGAGCTGGCCCGGGTGGCGGTCGAGACGGGGCTCGTCCTGCGGGTGAGCGAGTGCTTCCGCCACTACCCGCCGCTCGTGCGGGCACGGGAGCTGGTCGAGAGCGGGGCCATCGGACGGGTGATCGGTGTGCGGGTGAAGACGGTCGTGGGGCAGACCGACTCGAGCTTCCAGGCCGGGCTGCGGCTCGAGGGCTACGGCTGGCGCCTCGACGGTCGCAGCCCCGGCGGGCATCTGTTCGATGACATGGCGCACAAGTACGCCATGGCGCTGTGGCTCCCCGGGCTCGACATCGTGTCGGTGCAGGCGGTCGTCCGGCGCCGCGACCTCTACTTCGAGCCATGCGTGTCCCTCTTCGAGTACGAGGACCCGGACGTCCTCGGTGTCATGGACGTGCACTTCGCGCCGGGGATGTGGCTGCACTCGAAGTACTACGGCGCCGACGAGCTCTTCGAGCTGCAGGGGGAGGAGGGCGTGGTCTGGGTGACCCGGGCCACGGGCGAGATGCTCGACGTGCCCCCGGTCGTCCTCTACCAGGGCCGCGACAACATCTGCCGGACCGTCGCCGAAGAAGGTGTCCCGTCGGACTGGGCGGAGGGATTCAGGCGTTCGTCCGCTCACTTCGTCGACTCCCTGCTCGACGGCACGGAGCCGGACATGACGGCCGACGAGGCGGTCCGGGTGCTGCAGCTGTGCTTCGCCGTCTACCAGGCCTCCGCAACCCGGATGCCGGTCGACCCCCGGACCATCTCGGACCCGGTGACCGCGGAGGGCTGGCCGGAGCCCTGACGACGGGCGGCGGCCTGACCTCGCCCGCGGCGTCGCCCGCCGCGTCGCGCACTACCGCCCCACCGGCCGGCGGCCGGCCCCCGTTCCCTACGCGGGCGACACCGTCACCGTCACCGACGACGCACCCGATACCGGGTCCACCGTCAGCGTCTGACCCCGGGCCGACACGACGTGCCCGCCCGTCACGTGCACCGAGTAGCTCGACGGGTACAGCGACATCGGCACGTTGAAGAGGGTGGGGACGGTGGGCGGGTAGGTCTTCCCGTCCGGTCCGGTGGTCGACCAGGTGAACGTCATCGTCCGGGTGGTGGGGTCGTAGGTCGACGCCGTCGGTGTGCCCGCCACCGCCACCGGGTGGGGCCGCACGATGGCCGCCACCGTCGACGTGATCAGGTTCGACCCGGCGGGTGGCTTGGCCAGGGAGTGGACGACGTCCTCGTTGAACGCCCAGAAGATCCACGGCACGAGGGCCTGGTCGGCCTCGCCGATCATCCGGTCGATGGTGGTGGTGTCGGTGGTGGCGCCGAACTCCGTCTCGAGGAGGGCGTCGCCGGTGGACTGTGACCAGCCGATGGCGTTCTGCAGCACGGCCGGCTCCTTCGCTGGGCTGGTGGCGTACATGTGGAAGCTGAGGCCGCTGTTCGCCTCGCCAGTGGGCATGGCCACGTGGGTGGTGGACAACCCGAAGTCGAACAGCACGTAGGGCTCGGGGAACACCAGGTGGTGGGTGTCGTGGGCCCTGATGGCCCTGTCCACCGTCGCGTAGTACGGATCGAGCCCGGACTGGTCGAGCGCCGGGCAGCCGTTCGGGTCGGAGAGGCACGGCTGCCACGTCGTCCCCGGCCACGGCTCGTTGAGGAGGTCGTAGCCGAGCACCCGGGCGTTGGAGGTGACCGCCGAGGAGAGGGTGCCGAACATGGAGGCCACCCGCTGCTGGAGCGGCACGCCCCCCGGTCCGGGCACGTTCTCCCAGAAGCTCTGGAACGCCGCCTGCACCGCCGGGTTGCTGACGTAGTAGTTGGGGAACGGCGCGTGGGTGTTGGTCGCACCGTTCGTGATGGTCATCCACCCCGGGAACCCGTCCGAACCGGTGGTCGGCCCCCACCCGTCCTGGTGGAGGTCGACGAGGACGAGGATGCCGTGCGAGGTCAGCTGGTCGAGCGTCTGCAGGTAGGAATGCAGCCACGCCTGGTCGATGTGGCCCGGTGTCGGCATGAGGGACGCGGCAGTGAGACCCAGGCGCACGACGTCGATGCCGTTCTGCTGGAGCCAGGCGGCGTCGGCGGCTCCGAAGCCCTCCTGGGCGGGGGTGGCCGCCCCCTTGGCGACCATGTTCACGCCGTCGAGGAGGATGACCCGCCCGTGGGCGTCGACCAGCCATCTGCCCACGTGGCCCGTCACGGGGGGCACGGCGAAGCCCGTCACCGGAGGTGCGGTGAGGGCCGCGCCCCCTGCCGCGGTGCCCGCCCCACCTCCCGAACCGCCGGTGGACGAGGGAGTGGACGAGGGAGTGGACGAGGGGGCGGATGAGCCGCATGCCGCCGCTGTCGTGGCCAGGCAGAGCCCGATGGCGGCGGCCAGAACGAACCGGCGCGCTCTCCGCCGACGATGATCACCCGGGCGCAGTGCCCCATTCGCGTCGCCCACCTGCGTTCCCATCGCTCCCCCTCGAACGTGTGCCGGCCGGCATGCCGGCGGCCGACCGTGCCGCGTGGATCCGCCCGGTGCGGTCCGTAGCCTCCCGGCCTTCCCGCTGGTGGTGGCGATGCAGCCGGTGCACGCCACGTGTGAGCGCCCGTGCGCCCGGCCCGGTGGGGTCCTCGACGAGGACGCTAGCAAGGGGATGGCTGCACCGGGGTGGTACCGGACGGCGAGGTCGCCGACCGACCGCCGACCGCCGACCGTGCTCACCGAACGTCCTCCACAGAGCGCCGTCGCCGACCGCCTTCGTTCAGCGGCGCATCGACGCCCACACAACTACTGTTGCACCGTGCCGCCGGCCGCCTCGAGGCCCACGTGGGAGTACCGCTTCACCAGGGCCCTGTGCCACGGTGCGCTCCAGCTACCCCTGGCCGTGGTGACGGTGGGGGAGTTGGCCCGGGGGTGGCGGCCGACGAGCGACGACGCCAACATCGCCCTGCGGGCGTCGATGGTGTTCTCGTCGCATTCGCCCCTGGTCGGGCAGTTCACGCAGGCCACCCAGCTCGGCCACCACACCACCTACGACCTGGGTCCGCTCCTCTACTGGGTGCTCGCCATCCCCGTACGCATCGACGCGCAGCAGGGGGCGCTGTGGGGATCGGCCCTGCTCCTGTCGCTCGCCCTGGCACTGATCGTCGAGGCGGCATGGGCCATCGGGCGGCGACCGGCTGCCGTGGCGGCGACCAGCCTGGTGGCGGTGGTGCTCATCGCCGAACCGCGCATGGTGGCCGACCCCGTGTGGAACCCGTATGTGGCGACCATCTGGACGATGGTGGCGGCCGCGTGTGCCTGGGCGGTGATCAACGGTCGCGCCCGCTGGCTGCCCGTGCTGGTGTTCGCCGCATCGCTGGCCAGCCAGGCGCATCTTGCCGCCGTCATCCCGTGCGCCGCCCTGGTGGTGCTGGCGTTCGTCGTGGGGATGGGACCATCCGCTGTCGCTGCCATCCGCCAGCGGGCCGAGGGCGGGTGGCGATCGTTCGCTCCCTGGCGGATCGCTTCGGGTGGACCAGATGTCCGAGGCGGGCCTGATGGACCAGACGGGCCAGCCAGCGCCGGCGGGTGGAGCCCTTGGGTGCGCGGGTTGCTGTCCGAGACGGCGCAGTTACCCGCAGTCACGGTCGCCGCCGTCCGGACCGGCATCGCTGACCTCGCGGGGGTCGTCTCGTCGTTCCTGGCCGGCGTGCGGGCGCTCGGGTCGGACGAGGGCCCGGCCTCCGGGCAGAAGGTTCCGGGGGGCAGACGGCAGGTGGCGGCGAGCCCGGCATCGGACACGCACGCGGGCGACGACCGCTCGGCGATGCCGACCCCGCGGGCCTGGGTGCGGCCGGTGGTGGTAGCGGGTGTGGTGGCTCTCGCCTGCTGGATCGCACCACTCATCCAAGAGGTGACGACCACCCCCGGCAACATCACGCTCCTCCTCAGGGGGGTCGGGGGCGGACCGTCGTTCGGGCTCGTGCGCGGCATCGAGGCGATGGGGAGCACCATCGTCCCCTGGCCCGTGTGGTTCGACGGCCACCAGGCGACGTCCTTCTTGGGCGCCCTCGCCGCCATCGACCGGCCGGGACTTGCGATGTCGTTGGTGGCGCTCCTCCCTGTCGCCGCCATCGCCGCCCTCCGGCGCTTCTTCGGCCCCGTTCACGCCTCGGCTGCCCTCGTCGTCCTGGTGGCGCTGCTGGCCGACGCGGCCACGGTCGCCGCCATCCCCATGTCGGGGTTGCTCAACGTGGTGTACCTGTTCCCCGTCGAATGGCCGGCCGGGATCGCCGCCGTCGTTCTGACGGTGATCGCCGTCGCTCGGCTCGCCATCCTGGTGGCGCCACGGGCGGGGGAGTGGATCGACGCCGCCATGCGTCGCCGGGACGCGCGGACCATGTGGGCGCCGCTGCGCCAGCGGTGGGCCCGTGCCGCCGGGGCGGTCGGCCTGGCCGTGTCGGGAGTGGTCGCCATCTCGTCGGCCGGACCGCTGGTGACGCGTGCGTGGCCGGCGCCCCCGACCCTCGGAGGGTGGCAGGCGGTGTCCAGCGTGTCGTCCATCTCCGGGTACCTCGAACAGGTCCTTCCGGACAAGCCCGTCCTGATCCGCACCCAGGGGAACGGGACCATCGCCGACTACGAGGTCATCTTCGGGGTGGCCTGGCAGCTGCACGTCGACGGTCGCCCCGTGCACCTCGTCCCCCAGCAGGCGGCGTATGCGTCCGCGACGCTGGCGTCCCCCCCGGTGACGCCGGCGACGGTCGTCTACATCACCTACGCGGGCAGCCGCGCCCGGGTGCTGGTCACCGAAGGCGGCCGCACGGTGGCGTCGCGGACGTTCCATCGCCACTGATCCGGGCCCGACGGTCGCCGTCCGGCGCGACGGTCCGGGCTGGCAGCTCGCCCGGCCCCCGGCTGCTCGCGGCCGACGTGTTGAAGGCGTGCTGTGCGCGAATCCTCCCAGGTAGTGGACAGTGGGACCCGCCGTGCGCGATAGTGGCTATTCCGCCAGTTTCCGCCGGGCGGCCACCGTTTTCCCAGGTCACCGGCGCACAGGAT
>JAJZBS010000201.1 GCA_021851885.1 Actinomycetes bacterium
GGCCGCCGCTGGAGGACAGGCGGTAGGTCAGGACCACCCGATCGGCCACGAACGCCTCCACCACGTCACCGCGCACCACGACCTGTAGCGCCAGCTCGTCCGAGGCGCCTCCGGTCAGGGCCGAGTCGACGACCGGCGAGTACTCCGTGGTGGCCTTCTCGTACTCGTTCGCAAGCTCGGACCAGGCCGCCGTGAGGTCGAACGCCAGCGCCCGGCCCTCGCGCAGATGGCAGAGCACTGCGAAACCGCGGTCCAGCTGCTCGCCGGTCTCGACCGCAAGGCCTACTACCGCGGCGTCTGCGCCGCGGACGGTGGTGGACACCATGTAGCCATCTGGAGTGCCGCTCGGGTGCAACAGGCAGTAACCGAACTCGCCCTTGCACCGGGCCGACAGAGTCAAGGCCTGCGCGCCGTCGGGCCCGCTCCAGGCACCACGCCCGAGCTCCACCCGGGCGAACGACGAGGGCGAGGCCGCGCTCACGATCTCGGCTGGCAACCGGGCCCGCAACTGGCCGTCGTCCCCAACGGACAACTCCCTCGGCATGGCAAGGTCCCCTGCCCACAACCAGGCACCAGTCGTGGTCGAGGGCTTGGGGTTGCGGTCCGGCACCCAGCCGAAAGCCAACCTGCGGCCCCGGTCGTCCGCCAGTGATTTCGCAGCGTACCAGTGGGCCCCGTCGGGCCCGTCGCTGTCGAGGTGGTGCCAGGGGCCCCTCGGGCTGTCCGCCGCCCGGTAGACAGTGCCCCGCCGGTCGGTGAAGCGCGAGTAGGCGAGCACCCACCTGTTCCCCAGCTCGTACATCTCCGAGCATTCCGGACAGTGCGTCAAGAACGTCTCGTAGAGGTCCTCGGGCTCACTCCACGATTGTAGGTCCGGTGACGTCTGCAGGGCTATTACGCCACGCGCCACTGCCGGGTAGCGCAGCGACCGCGTGGACAGCAGCATCCAGTAGCAGCCTTCCTCCTCGTTCCAGAAGACGTACGGATCACGCCAGTCCTTGCCTTCGAAGTGCTCCAGCCGGGGCACCGACACGGGGTTGCCTGGGTCCTTCTCCCAGACGATCCCGTCGTCGCTAGTGCATCCCCGCGTAAATTACGCTGATGTGATTAGCTGTGGACATGCGACTTGCTCCGCTGAAGCTGCGACGTGGTGATCGTTCGGTCCTCGAGTCCTGGACGCGTTCGGGAACAATGGAAGCACGAGTGGCCAAGAGGGCGCGCATCGTGTTGATGGCGGCCGACGGCTCGACCAACCGGGAGATCGGCGAGATCGTCGACCTCCACTACAACCAGGTCGGTCTGTGGAGGAAGCGCTACAGCGAGTACGGCCTGGCGGGTCTCGACGACCAAGAGCGCAGCGGACGGCCGTGCGTCTATGACCACGACGACGTGCTCTTGCTCGTGAAGCTGGTGACCACCGATCCGCCCGAGGGGTCCTCGCGCTGGACGATGGAGGCGCTGGCAGAAGAGATGGCCAACCACGGGGTGCCGATCTCGGCGTCCCAGTGCTGGCGCATCTGCGCGGCGTTGGACCTCAAGCCCTGGCAGGTGCGCTCGTGGATGACGAGCCACGACCCCGAGTTCTGGGCAAAGGCGGGCGACGTGTGCGGGCTGTACCTCAACCCGCCCCAAAACGCCGTGGTCTGGAGCGTCGACGAGAAGTCGGGCATGCAGGCCAAGTCCCGCATCAACCCGACCAAGCCCGCCGTCCCCGGCACCCCGGCCCTTCGAGAGTTCGAGTACAAGCGCCACGGCACCGCCGTGCTCTTCGCCGCCTTGGACGTCCACGACGGTGGAGTGGCCGGATGGGTCACCGACTCGACCCGCTCGGAGAACTTCGTCGAGTTCCTCTCCGACCTCGTCGCCCAGACCCCCGAGGGGCTCGACCTGCACTGCATCGTCGACAACCTGAAGACCCACGACACCGAGTTGGTCCACGACTTTCTGGTCGAACACCGCCACGTGCACCTGCACTTCACCCCGACCCACGCCAGCTGGCTCAATCAGGTCGAGCTGTTCTTTTCCATCTTGGAGCGCCGGCTGCTTCGTCGGGGGGAGTTCGACTCGGTCGACCATCTCGCCGAGCGGGTCATCGCCTTCATCAAGGACTACAACCGCAGGGCGGCGCCGTTCCGCTGGACCTACGACGGTCGCCCCCTTCGGGCCGCGTAAGTCACAATGATTTACGCGCGGGCGCACTAGTGGCACGGCACACCGTCTGGGGCACGGAGCGCCCGAGCGAGTACCCGGTGTAGAAGATGTGGTAGCGGCCCCCTGCCCTGATGACGCAACCGGTCCAGATGCCGCCGTCGTCGGGCGCCCCCGGCTCGCCGGGGGCCAGGGCGTCGGGTAGCTGCTCCCAGTGGAGGAGGTCGCGCGACTGCAGGTGGCGCCACGTCGTGCAAAGGCGCTCAGGGAAGTAGAGCGAGCCGGGAGGCGGCGTCAGCACGAACAAGTGGTACGTGCCGTCGTCGTAGAAAGGTATTACGTCGCCGACCGGGGAGCCGTCCGCGAACCGTGAGAAGGTCGGTGCCGGTTCGGCCCTCACGCTACTGCCGTTGTTGTCGCTCATTGTCGTTGCTTCCCTTCGGTCGTGCCTGCTGTAGCGGGCCCTCCTGCAGCGGTCTCGGCTGCTGCGGCACGCGGCCCGCTCGTAGGCGGTGGCGAGAGCCGGGTGCCGCCGGTAGTGCCGGGCCCGCCGTAGAGATGGCAACGGACAGAGCGGCCTTCGCCGAGCGCCGTCACCGGCGGCATCTGCTCCTCGCAAATGCTGCGCCGGTGAGCGCAGCGGGGCGCGAAGGGGCAGCCCTGCCGCTGGGGGAGTGCCCTGGTCGCCCCGCCGAGGGCCCCGGCGGGCAGCCCCCCCGGGCCACCCCGGTTGGGCACGCAGCTCACCAGCAACTGGGTGTAGGGGTGCCTGGGGTCGTCTATCAACTGCTGCGTCGGACCGTGCTCGACCACGTACCCCGCGTACATGACGTACGTACGCGACGTGACATAGCGGGCACTGGCCAGGTCGTGGGTAATGAGGACCAGGCCGATACCGCGGGCGCAGTCGCCCACCCCCCCGGGCCAGGGCACCTGGTGGAACTCCGACGGCTCGTTGCCCGGCGTCTCCACCGAGATCGGGGTGTTCGGGCCCATCACCTACGTG
>JAJZBS010000202.1 GCA_021851885.1 Actinomycetes bacterium
CGCACCCAAGTGACCCGGCTCTGGTTCAAGGCGCTACGGCGTCGCAGCCAGAGAAACCGTCTCAACTGGGTACGGATGAACCGCATCGCAACCCGGTGGCTCCCGCCTGCTCGTGTGCAGCATCCATTCCCGAACGTGCGCTTCGACGCCAGAACCCGAGGGAGGAGCCCATTGCGGTAGTCCCGCACGATGGGATCTGTCCGGGGGGCCGCCCGCAAGGGCGGTCCCTACCGGGATCACACCGCCATGCTGCATCGCGCGCCTAATACGCGCGCGGACCCTTACGCCATGACAAGGCTCGTCGACATCGAACTGCCTGCCTCATTCATCGTCCAGCGGGTGCTGCCAACTGGAGCCGAGGTCGCCTACGGCTTTCAGGAGGGGTGGCTGTCCCGCAACGCCGTCATCGCCATCGAGCTGGCCAAATACGAGGCAGGACTGAGTCTCTCGTCTGCCGAAGAGGAACTGGCGCTGCTGCTTTCCGACGACGTCGATCGAGTGGACGAGCTCGTAAGGAATCTTGAGATATCGGATGAGCCGACCGAGCGCCGTGCACGGTTGTGGCTGTATCTGGCCTTGGCGTGGCTGCTCGACCACCGGTCGGATTACGACGACGTCCTTGAAGTCATCGAGATGTTGTACGCCGATTTCGACTACCCCGAGGAGATTCGAAGCCTCGTCAGGTTCATGCCTCCAGGTCCCGGCGACCGCCCTGGGGTCGAAGGTATCGAGCAGCGCTGGCGAGACTTCGTCGATCGTGTCGGGCGCGAGTACCTGGAGCGAGTGTGAACGCCGGCATCTCCAAGGCCACCCTCTACCGCCGCGCGGAGCTTCGTTCCGTTGTCGAAGAACATCGCACGCGGGCTCGCGACGCATACAGCCTTTTCGGGATCGTCGTGGAGCTCGATTCTCACGCCGCGTGTAAGTTCGATCTTCGGCACGGAGCTCCTCCTGATCTCACAGGTTCGCTGGAGCCTCGTGCCTACCCGACCAGGACCACACGCGTGTCATTCGATCGTAACCATTCAGGTGTCTCCGGCCTCTGATCGGCCGTCTCGCAGGTGGTCGGTCACCACCTGATCGGCGAGTTCCAGCAGGAGATTTCCAAAAATGCGTGTGACCAGCGCGTGTGTCGTGCCGCGATGCTCGCGATTTCGGTGGGGACGTGCTGGGCTGGTGTGCGTGGCAGAGAAGGGGTCGGAGAGCGCCGCAGACCTTGCACGCGAGAACACCGGGTTGCGCGCGGAGAACGCGTCGCTCACCGAGCAGCTTCAAGCTTTGTGGGCTGAGAACACTGCACTGGGCCGCAAGATCGCCGAACTGGAGAAGAAGCTGGGGCGCAACTCGTCGAACTCGTCGATGCCGCCGTCGTCGGACACCCTCGGGAGCCCCGCCAAGCCGGAGAGCCCGAACCGCAAGGCTCGTCGTGCCATGGGGCGCAAGCCCGGCAAGCAGCCGGGTGCTCCCGGAGCACACCTCGCCCAGAGGGTCGATCCCGACGACGTCGTCGTCCACGCGCCAGAGACCTGCACGGGCTGCGGTGCCGACCTCGGCGGAGCGCAGCTCATCGGCGAAGAGGTGCGCCAAGTCGTCGACATCCCCGAGCCGACGATCGTCGTCACCGAGCACCGCGTCTACAAGCTCGTCTGCTCGTGCGGGCAGCACAACGAGGCCGCGTTTCCTCCTGAGGCCAGAGCACCGGCGAACTACGGGCCCAGGGTCCGTGCCTTCGGGCTCTACCTGCTCGCCCGCCAGCATCTTCCCTTCGAGAGAGCGGCCGAGGCGATGGCGGACCTGCTCGGAGTCCACTGCTCCACCGGGTTCCTCGACGACCTCTACAGCGAGGGTGCCGAAGGCCTGGACGCCTTCTTGGAAGAGGTTCATCGTCAGCTCCGTGCTTCCCCGGTGGTGCACTTCGACGAGACGCCGACGCGCGTCGGCAAGGTCAAGCACTACTTCCACGTCGCCTGCACCGAGTTGCTCACCTTGCTCCACGCGGATGTCACCCGTGGGCTCGACGCCGTCGAGAGACTCGGGGTGCTTGCCGACTACAAGGGCACCGCCATCCACGACCGGCTCGGCATGTATTTCAACTACACCGCTGCGAGGCACGGAGTGTGCGGGGCGCATCTGATCCGGAACCTGGCCTCGGTCGCCGTCGTGTGGAACCAGACCGAGTGGGCAAGCGCTATGACCGACTTGCTCATCGAGATGAAGAGCTCTGGCGAAGAGGCCCGAGCGGCCGCCAAGTTGCGCCTCGGTTCCAAGGTGCTCGCCAGCTTCCTCAAGCGCTACGACACGATCGTCGAGGCGGGGCTCGCCGTCAACCCGGAGCCAGACGGGCGCAAGCGCGACTACGTCGAGAAGGAGTCCTACAACCTCGTCTGCGCACTGCGTGATCTCAAGAGCGAGGTCACGCTGTTCGCCAGGGACCTGCGCGTTCCGTTTTCGAACAACCAAGCGGAATCCGATCTGCGCATGGTCAAGCTCCAGCAGAAGATCTCCGGATCGTTTCGCGCAGCCCAAGGCGCCGAGCGCCTTGCCGCGGTCCGCTCCTACATCTCGACGGCTGCCAAGCACGGCGTCGACGCTCTTGACGCGCTGACCGCACTGTTCGCTGGAGAGCCGTGGATGCCTCCGGCGCCGATACGCACCTGACACCACGCCGCCTTCCAGCAGGGTTCCCGGTGTCGTATCATCCCTGTTCATCGGCTATGTCGTCGCGCACGTGAATGGTTACGATCTAGTTGGTACTCCCAATAGCGTTGTTCTCCAGGCCCCCGCTGTCTGCACGCGTTATCCACGTACTGCCAATGACCCTCGCCCACCACCAGTGGTGGGTTGCTGAACCGGTTGTGCCCCCGTTGGTCATGAGGCAGAAGGGTGCAGCCGAACCGCCTGCGCAGGAAACGCTTCCGAGCCCCGGCGCGGGAAAGAGAACATTGAGGGGTGCATGCCAGCTCAGCGTGCCTGAACTTGCCCCGGCAGGCCCCGCGGTTAGCCCGAGGCCCACCAGGAGGGGTGTGAGCAGGCGGCGAGGACTGCGAAGGCACATCCGAGAGATCCAAGAACTCTCCCGATGTGCCGCAGGGCACATATCCCCCGCAGTCCTCTTGCCCGCATCGTTCGCATCGGCGGAAAGTTTCTCCGCGC
>JAJZBS010000002.1 GCA_021851885.1 Actinomycetes bacterium
GGCTCGACCGGCGCCCGCCGGATCGGGTCATGGAGATGTACGGCGAGTGGCCGTACGGGATGTCGACGCCGTTGACCGACTGGGAGCCGTCGGCGGAGCTGCTCGATGAGCACGTCCGCGAAGGTGGCGAACCCCGACCCAAGCCGTCACGCTACTGAGGTTCCGCCGGTGCGTCTGGGGACGCCGGCGTGTCCGGGCCGACGGCCGTCCGGGCCGGCGTGGGGGCGATGTGCTCCTGCGGGCACGCCAGCAAGAAGCTGGTGCCGGATGCACGTTTCCCGATCGCATCGGGGGGCCGCATGCAAACCCAGGAGGAGTGCTCGTGGTTGATCTGACAGGCAGAACAGCGGTTGTGACCGGCGCCGCCCGTGGCCAGGGTGCGGCAGAGGCTGCGGCACTGGTGCGAGCCGGTGCCCATGTGCTGCTGGGCGACGTGCTCGACGACGAAGGCGCGGCCGTCGCCGAGGATCTCGGCCCACGTGCTCGGTACGTCCACCTGGACGTCACCCAGGAGCCGGACTGGGCGGCAGCGCTCGATGCCGCCGGCGACTGGCCGGCGGTCCAGGCGCTGGTGAACAACGCCGGCATCCACTGGAACCGTGACCTCCTCGACGAGCGTCAAGCCGACATGACCAAGATGCTCAGCGTCAACGTGGTGGGCGCGATGCTCGGTATGCAGGCTGTCGCACCGGCCATGTCTGCTGCCGGCAACGGGTCCATCATCAACGTGTGCTCCGTCCTCGGCCTGCTCGGAGGGCGCGGATCCGGCGCGTACACGGCGTCGAAGTGGGCGCTGCGCGGGCTCACCAAGAGTGCCGCCATCGAACTGGGGCCACGCGGGATCCGGGTGAACGCCATCCATCCCGGCTACATCGATACCCCGATGCTCGCCCAGGTGGCGGCAGGCCGCCCCGACGACTATTACGACTTCGTACCCCTGGGCCGAGCCGCGACCACCGACGAAGTGGCCGATCTCGTCTGCTACCTCGCCTCCGACGACAGCAGCTACCTATCCGGCGGGGACTTCGCCGTCGACGGAGGCCTCACTGCCGGTGGCGGGCCCAGGGGCAACGACTCCCGTACGTACCGTCAAGGCCGGTGACCGTTGCATCCGACCGGCCCTGACGTGCCACTGGCATAGGGCGGACCGGCGCCCTGAACTGGCTGTCGACAGCGGGGGCGGCCGTTGGCGGCAACTCTTCACGGTGGCGTAGACCTCGGTCCCGGCCACGCTTTTTGAGGACGCGATTGGACAGGACGGCTCCGTCGGTGAGCTCGGCGACGTCGCCCCGGTGCGGGCTTCGTGACACGTGTCGGGCCGCGGTTGGTGGCGGCCACCATCAACGGTGACGTCTCCGGCGGGGAGCGTCGCATCGTGCCCCGCGAAGAACACCGCCGATGGGGTCGGGCGGACAGGTCGATCTCCGGCATGTCGCTGACAGCGGGCTCCCCGTGCCGCCCGGTCTGGGCAACCTCGCCCTGCTGGCATAGCGGCTGAGCCGGGAACTGCTCGTGGTCGATGGGTGCCGCCGGTCCGACGCACTCTCCTCGGGGGGAGGCGACGTGAGGCCTGGCTCGGGATACGTGCACCGGCCCGATCCGCCTATCTCGAACGTTGAGCGCTTGACGTTCATAGTAAGATTATGTTGAGAACTTGAGGAGCTTGGGGGTCCCACATGCTGCTCCACGAGGCGGCAGCCCGCGCCCTCGCCGACCACGGCATCACGCACGTCTTCGGCGTCATCGGCGACGCCAACCTCTTCATGATGGACAGCTTCGAGCGGGTGGCTGGGGGGCACTTCGTGTCCGTGTCGAACGAGGCCGGGGGAGTGCTGGCTGCCAATGGCTTCGCCCGCACCTCAGGCCGCCTCGGTGTCGCAACGGTGACGCACGGCCCAGCCCTCACCAATACCGTCACCGCGCTGGTTGAGAGCGTCAAGGACCACACACCGGTGCTGCTCGTCGCCGGGGACACGGCAGCCGTCGACCGGGACAACCTCCAGAACATCGCCCAACGCGAAGTGATCCTGACCACTGGTGCCGGCTTCGAGCAGGTGCGCGCACCGCATACCGTCGTCGAGGACGTGTCCGTCGCCGTCCGCCGGGCCACGGTCGAGAAGCGCCCCATCGTCCTGAACGTCCCCGTCGAGTTCCAGTGGCACGAGGTCGAGTACACGCCCCTGCCCCGCGGGCACTTCCTCCCCAACGCCCCGGTCCCGACCCGAAGGTCCTCGATGACGTCGTCGGCCTGGTTACCTCGGCCCGGCGACCGCTGGTGTTGGCAGGGCGCGGCGCGACGAGCGCGCAGGCCCGTGACGCGCTCCTGCGGCTGGCTGGCCGGATCGGCGCGCCGATGGCCACCACGTTGCGGGCCAAGGACCTGTTCCGGGGGCATCCGCACAACCTGGGGATCTGCGGGACGTTGTCCCACCCGGCGGCGCTCGACGTCATCGGCAGCAGCGACTGCATCCTCGCCTTCGGTGCCAGTCTGAACATGTGGACGACGGCGGAAGGGTCGATCCTGACGAAGAAGCACGTCGTGCAGGTCGACGTCGACCTCGAAGCGATCAACCGGTTCTCGATCGCCGACCTGGCCGTCGTCGGCGATGCCAGTGTGGTTGCCGACACCATCGTGGAATGGCTGGACGCGGCAGGGAGCACGGCGACGGGGTTCGCCTCGGACGATATGGCCGAGCAATTGCGACGCTCCGTCGACACTGACGTCGTCGATCACAGCACTGACACCACGGTCGACCTGCGGACCGTCCTGTCCCGGCTCGAGCGTGCCTTCCCAGCTGAGCGCACGCTGGTGTTCGATGGCGGCCGATGGATCTTCGACAGCTTCACCATGCTGACGGTGCAGCACCCGAGCGCCTATGTGCACACGGTCAATTACGGCTCCATCGGCCTGGGCATGGGCAATGCGATCGGAGCCTGGTTCGGTGCACCGGATCGGCCGGTGCTGATGGTGACCGGTGACGGTGGGTTCATGATGGGCGGGATCGCCGAGTTCAACACCGCCGTCCGCCACGGTGTCGACCTCGTCGTCGTCGTGATGAACGACGGCGCGTACGGCGCAGAGCATGTCCAGTTCCGGGACAGGGGGATGGATCCTTCCATCTCCACCTTCGCCTGGCCCGATTTCGGGCCTGTCGCCACCGCCCTCGGTGGGGAGGGCTACACGGTGCGCAACCCGTCCGATCTCGACGAGGTGCTCGGCGCCCTCCCGGACCGCACCAGGCCCGTGCTGGTCGACGTCAAGATCGATCCTGACAAGGTGGTGACGGGTGGGCATTGACGCGGTTGGAGGGGTGCAGGCATGAGCGCCGGCCGACGGTGCGCGGTCCTCGGCCTGGGACCGATCGGGCTGTTGTTCTGCCACGTGCTGAAGCAACGCGGCGCTGCCCGGGTCACGGGTGTCGACCGCATCGGCCGGTCAGACGTGGCTGCGGACTTCGGCATCGATGACGAGCAGTGGGCGACGTCGGCCCAGTGGGCGGGCAAGCTCGGCGTGGAGCGGCCGGACGTCGTGATCGAAGCTGTGGGGCATCAGGTCTCTACGCCCCAGGATGCACCTGCCGCAGTGGCGCCGTCGGGGAAGATCTTCTCCTTCGGAGTGAAGGACAACGCCGTGTACCCATTCAAAAGGGCGCTGCTGCTTCGCAAGAACCTCACCCTGATGTCCGGGGTCACCCTGGCAAACCCGGATGCCGGCAGAGGCGGCGGACTACCTGGACGTCCGTCCCGAGCTCGTCGAGCACTCGGTCACCGATCGCTTCGACCGTACCGACGTCCAGCGCGCCTGCGTGACCGCCGCCAAGCCGGCACCGGGCCGGCTCAAGGTCGTCGCTATGGTGAGCGTACCGTGATGGGTGCTCGGTCGGCCGTCGCCGGGCCTGAGACCTGACAGCTGTGGCTGACCGGAGCGCGAACGCTAGGGACGGCCGGACCTGGTTGGCTGCGGCCGCCGCTGCCGCGGCCGCCCTGGCCATCTCGGTAGGGTTCGGCCGGTTCAGCTACGGGTTGGTCCTGCCGGCGATGGAGAAGAGCACGCTCGGGTCGTTCGGGCGGGCGAGTTGGCTCAGCAGCATCAATCTGGGCGGGTACCTCATCGGGGTGATCCTGGTCACGGCGCTCGCGGGCCGCGTACCGGCCACGGTACTGCTGCGGGCCGGACTGGCGGGCACGATCCTGGGCCTCGTCCTGCTGGCGATCAGCCCGTCGTTCGTCCCGCTGGCGTTGGCAATGGCCGTCGCCGGCATCTCGTCGGGAGGCGTGTGGGTCCCGGTGACCGGCGTCGTCGCCGAAGTGGCACCCCCCAACCGGCAGGGGGTCGCCCTCGGCATCACGGTGGCGGGTGTCGGTATCGGGCTCGTCGCCTCCGACGTCATTGTCACCCTCGTGGGCAGTCACTTCGGACCGCAGAGCTGGCGGGCCGATTGGGGACTCGAAGCGGTCGGCGGTGTGATGGCGTTGGCGGTGACGGTTACGGTGATCCCGGCCGTGCACGGCACCGCCCGTGCGGCAGAGCGGAGTTGGCGCTCACTGCGCCGTCTCATCGACCGCCGGGCCGTGCTGCTCGCCTACGGCGCCTACGGTCTCGGCTACGTCATCTACACGACCTTCCTGGTGGCGGGACTCGAGCGGAGCGGGCGGCTGGCGGCGAGCAGCGCCGGTGCCGTGTTCGCTCTGGTGGGTGTGACGAGCGCTCTGGGTGGCCCCGCGCTGGGCCGGCTCTCGGACCGCGTCGGCCGCCGCCCGATGCTGGTGGCAGGCCAACTGACACTGGCACTGTGCTCGATCGTGCTGCCGACGCCCTCTCTCGTCCTCGCCCTGGCATCGGCAGCCGTGTTCGGCGTCCTGATGTCCGGCGTGGGCGCGACGGTGGTGGCACACCTGAGCGACAACGTCGAGCCGCACCACGTCCCCGGTGCGTTCGGCGTGCTCACGTTGGCCCTCGGTGCCGGCCAGTTCGTCGGGCCCGCCTTCGGCGGCTACCTCGTCGACGCCACCGGAGGGTTCCGGGCGACGTTTGCGGTGGCGGCCGGCGCCTTCGTTGTCGGTGCGGCCGCCGCCACGCGTCTGCGTCGCTCCCTGCCCGCCACGGAGGCTCCGGTGGCGGGTAGGGCGACGGTGGACCCCGGCGAGGACTGAGCCGTCCCCCACGGGACACGAGGTGAGGCCCTGGTGGGTACGGGCAGGAGACGGGCTGCTCCGCCGGACCACCTCAGCGGTTGTCGAAGCCGCAGCCCTCGTCGACGCGGTAGCCCCGCACGCGGGCGAACGCTGGGCGCAGCAATTCCCGGACTGCCGGCTCTCCAAGGAAGTCCTCGGCCCACTCCTGCTGGTCGAAGTACAGCTCCAGGAACCCGATCTTGGTGCTCTTCTCCAGCACCCGCCCGACCGGTCGCTGGCCTGGCTCGTCGACGGGCTCGGTGGCCTGCTCTCGGGTCACCGTGTCCTGGACGAGCAGCCGTAGGCCGAAGTCGCGCTCGCGCGCGTGGGCCGCGAGTGCGTCGGCCAGAGCGTCGAAGCGGCGGCGGTCCAGGTCGACGCCGTCGGTGGGCCCGCTGACTCCGCTGCCACCGCCGTCACCCACCGGCGCACCGCTCGCCCGTTCGAGGTCGAACAGGTACTTGACCAGGGTGGTCTGGCCGCGCAGCTCGTCGATGACGACCCGCTCGTCCACGGTGAAGCTGCGAAGATCGCGCAGACAGTTCCGGTGGTCCTGGACCACCTGCTCCTGTTCGGCGGCCGACAGGCCGAGGCGCTGACCAGGGGCCAGGCGAAGGATCACCCAGCGCCAGGCGTCCGGGCGCTGGCCGAAGCCGCCGCGTACGTCGTAAGCGGCAGTGGCCCTGTCGATGTGATAGCTCACCATGTGGGGCCGGTCTCGAAGCAGGTGGCGGGCCCAGCGGGTGTGCACGTCTGAATAGTGGCGTTCACACTCGTCGATGCTGAGCGACCACAGCGGGTTGAAGCTCGACATGGTCTTGTCGAACGGTCCGGTCGGGACAGTGGTCCCCATCGGTCTCGCCATCGGGTCAGCGTCGGTCGACCCGCCTCCCTGGGGCCCAGCGCCGGACCCGACGGCCACGGCTACTTGCCTTCGAACGTGGGCGTGCGCTTCTCCAGGAACGCGCGGACGCCCTCGGGGAAGTCGTGGGTCTCCCACAGCTGGGAGACGAGCTCGCGCTCGAGGTCGAGCTGCTGGTCGAGGTCGTTGACCGTAGCCCGGTCGACGAGGGCGCGGGTCCGCAGGAGCGCCATCGGGGGGGTCCCGGCTACCGAATGGGCCAACTCGATGGCGCGCTCGGTCGCCTGTCCCTTCGGCACGACCTCCTCGGCCAGGCCTAGTGCCACCAGTTCGTCGGCGAACAGTGCCCGGTTGCGGAGGATGAGCGAGAGCGCGCGGGCCCCTCCGAGCGCCCGGGTCAGTGCGTAGGAGACCCCGCCGTCCGGCGAAGCGCCGATGGCGAGGTACCCGGGCACGAGCTGGGCCGATTCGCTGGCCACGCGTAGGTCGGCTGCAAGGGCCAGCCCCATCCCGGCACCGACGGCGGGCCCCTCCACCGCGGCCACGATGGGGAAGGGGAGGCGTCGGACGACTCGCAGCGTCTGGTGGAGGTTGTCCACCAGCGGCGCAAGCACCGCAGCCGGATCACCCTCCAGCGCCGAACGGACGAGAGCCAGGTCGGCGCCCGCGCAGAAGCACCGGCCCTCGCCGGTCAGGACAGCGGCGTGGGCACCCGCCTGCTCCAGATCGCCGAAAGCGGTACCGAGCTCCCGTACGAGGTCGACGCTCAGCGCGTTCATGGCGTCGGGGCGGTTGAGCGTCACGACGGCGACACCGCCGTCGAGGCGCTCCACGTTCACGTTGGTTGTAGAAGTCGGCATCTGGGAGCCTCCGATGGTTGCCCGCTCCTGGCCGGGGCTCAGGACAGGGCCTCGACGATTGTGGCGTTGGCCATCCCGCCGCCTTCGCACATCGTCTGCAGGCCGTAGCGGCCACCGGTGCGGCGGAGGTGGTGGATGAGCGTGGTCATGAGCCGGGCGCCCGTTGCGCCGAGCGGATGGCCGAGTGCGATGGCGCCGCCGAGGACGTTGGTTCGTTCGAGGCTCGCGCCCGTCTCCTTCGACCAGGCCAGCACCACGGGCGCGAACGCCTCGTTGATCTCGAAGAGGTCGATGTCGTCGATGGACATTCCTGCCTTTTCCAGGGCCGCCTGCGTGGCGGGGATGGGCCCGGTCAGCATGAAGACGGGGTCGGATCCGACCACCGTCATGGTGTGGACCCGGGCGAGCGGGTGCAACCCGTAGCGTTCGACGGCGTCGGCTGACGCCACTAGGAGGGCGGCGGCACCGTCGGAGATCTGGCTGGCTGCGGCAGCGGTGAGGCGTCCGCCGTCGACCAGGGTGGAGAGGCCCGCCATCTTCTCCAGGCTGGTGTCCTCACGGGGTCCCTCGTCGCGTCGCACATCGCCGTAGGGGGCGACCTCCTCCTCGAACAGGCCGTCGCGCCAGGCGGCGAGTGCCCGCTGGTGGCTGTCGTAGGCGAAGCGCTCCATGTCCTCCCGGGTGATGTCCCACTTCTCGGAGATCAGCTCCGCGCCGCGGAACTGCGAGATCTCCTGGTCGCCGTAGCGGGCGCGCCAGCCATCGCCGCCGAACGGCGTCCCCATGCCATTGGCCTCGCCCAGCAGGCCTGGGCTCGAGATGGGCACCATGCTCATGACCTCGACGCCACCGGCGACCACCAGGTCGTACACACCGGCCATGATTCCCTGGGCGGCGAAGTGGACCGCCTGCTGCGACGAGCCGCACTGACGGTCGATAGTCGTCCCTGGCACGTGCTCGGGGTAGCCGGCAGACAGCCAGGCGGTGCGGCCGATGTTGCCGAACTGGGCCCCCATCGCGTCGACGCAGCCGAAGATGACGTCGTCGACGGCCCCGGGGTCGACCCCGGCCGCATCGATGACGGCCCGGATCGCGTGGGCTCCGAGGTCGGCGGGGTGCACGTGGCTGAGACCGCCGCCACGGCGGCCGACGGGCGAACGGTTGGCAGCGACGATGTAGGCGTCGGGCATGGTGTCGTTTCCTTTTCTGTCGAGTTGCTCCGAAGGTTGTACTGGTCCCTGGGCCGGATACCGCATTGATGGCCGGCACTGGTGGCCGGCATCGTGGCCCCGGCCTGTCCGAAGTCAGCGGCTCGCCGTCACGGCCTCAGCTCCGTGGCGCCGGTCGTCCGCTGTCGCGGTCTAGTCCTGTCCGGCATCAGTGGCCGGCGTGTCGATGTCGTGGTCCCGGCGAGCTGCCAGGTGCTGGCTGGCAATGTAGGCGAAGGTGACGGCTGGCCCGATGGTGGCACCAGGGCCGGCATACTCGTGCCCCATCACCGCCGCCGACGTGTTGCCCGCCGCGTACAGGCCGGCGATGACGCTGCCGCCTTCGCGTAGCACGCGGGCGTGCTCGTCGGTCAGGAGGCCGCCCTTGGTCCCGAGGTCGCCAGGGACCACCTTGAGGGCGAAGAACGGGCCCGTCTCGATGGGGCCGAGGCACGGGTTGGGTCGCCGTGACGGATCGCCGTAGTAGCGGTCGTAGGCACTGTCACCCCGGCCGAAGTCCAGGTCGCGCCCGGTGCGGGCGAAGCTGTTGAAGCGCTCGACCGTCTGCACCAGGTTGTCGGCGGGGACCCCCATCTGGGCGGCGAGGTCCCGGATCGTGTCGGCCCGCTTCACCACGCCGGCCTCGAACCACGACGCGGCGATCCGTTGGCGCGGGAGGAAGCGTCCGAGCTTGTACCGGTTCCGGTACGTCTTGTCGACGATGAACCAGCTGGGGACGTGCGTCACACCCGTGGCCTCGCCCTCGTAGATGGCGTGACAGACGTTCACGTAGGGAGCGGACTCGTTGGTGAAGCGCTTCCCGGCGGAGTTGACCATCATCCCGCCGGGGGCCTGGCGCTCGGTCAGCAGGAAGTCGGACCGCCCTTCCGGGTTGAGGAGTCCGGGTCCCCACCAGGAGTCGTCCATCAGTGCGACGGCGGCGCCCAGTTCCATGCCGGCACGGATGCCATCGCCGGCGTTTCCCGGCGCACCGAGCGTCCAACGCGTGCTGGTGGGCGGCTGCTGGTATGTGCTGCGCATGTCGGCATCGCGCTCGAAGCCACCGCTGGCGAGGACGACCCCGAGCCGGGCCCGTACGCGGACGGGTGTGCCCTCCCGGTCGATGACCGCACCCACAACCTCGCCGTCGTCACCGGTGATGAGGGACTGCATCGACGTCTGCAGCCAGAGGGGAACGTCGTGCTCCACTAGCCCGGCACGCATCCCGGCGATGAGCATCTGCCCGCCCGACATGGCCATCTTCTTGCCCTGCAGCTTGGCCACCAGGCCGCGCAGTGCTAGGCGTACGGCCAGCACACGGGCCTTCCACGAGGTCCCGAACGTTCCGAGGTCGCGGGCTTCGTCGATGCGGATCCACATGCCGAACGGCTGGGGAACCATGGGTGTCGCCCGGCGCATCTGGGCAGCGGCGCTGCCGAGGACTCGGGTGTCGACGGCCCGCGGCTGGATTTGGCGGCCGTCGGTCGTCCCACCGGGGAGCTCAGGGTGGTAGTCCGGGTAGTCCTTCACCCAGTCGAAGCGGAGGTAGCGGCACTGCTTCTCGAGAAGGGCCACGGCCTTCGGGCCCTCGGACAGGAAGGCGGTGCGCCGCGCATCGCTGACGTCGTCGTCGTTCAGGGCCAGCACCGCGTCGAGGTAACGCCGTGCTGCCTCGGGCGTGTCGCGCATCCCCTGGCCCTGCAGCACCGGATTGTTGGGGATCCACATTCCCCCGCCGGAGTAGGCCGTGGTGCCGCCGTAGTACTTGGTCTTCTCGATGACGAGCGTGTTCAGTCCGAGCGAGGAGCTGGTCACCGCGGCCGCCAGGCCCGCTGCCCCGCTCCCGACGATCAGCGCGTCACACTCGTAGTCGTATGCGTCGGTCATCGCAACCATGCTCCTGCAGCTAATGGCGGCACACCGGCCGCCCGCGAGTTCCTAACGTAACACGTTAAATAATGATCCGCATCCCGCACGCTCAGGAGGGGCCCGGGACCGCTCTCGACGCCGTCCGGGTCGGATGCCGGTGCTATCTTCCGTTTCTCGGAAGATGGAGATATCAGGGCGACGGCAGGTGTCGGCATCGGCTTCCTGGGCCATCCGGGGGGACGGGCGGTGGCCGGCGCCAGGAGAAAGGACCAGGACCGGTGGACGTTGGGATCGCCATGGGGGCAGTGCCGCCGTTCGAGTCGATGCGGCGGCGGGTGGAGCGCAGTGCCGGAGGCGCGGTCGACTCGTTCTGGTGGCCCGACCACCTGGTCGCGTTCCACTCCCATTCTCTGTGGGCGACCGGCGCCCTGGCTGCCATCCAGCCGGACCCGCACGCCTACGCCGACCCGTTCGTGTGCATGGCGGCATGCGCCCCGAGCGCAGGGGACGCGCTGGTAGGCGTCTGCGTGACCGACGCCGTCCGCCGCATGCCGGCGACGCTGGCGCAGACCGTCATGAGCCTCGACCACCTTGCTCCCGGCCGCGTCGTGCTCGGCCTGGGCGCGGGGGAGCACGCCAACTACAGTCCCTACGGCTGGGAGGTCGCCTCGCCGGCCGGTCGGCTGGAGCAGGCGGCCGGGCAGATCCGCCGGCTGCTCGACGACGGCGCCGCCGACGAGAAGGGTGCGGTGCTCGGTCTGCGGCCGCCGGCCGGATCTCGGGGGCCGCAGCTGTGGATCGCCGCCCACGGGCCGCGGGGCTATTCGGTCGCCGGACGGTTCGGCGACGGATGGATCCCGAACTTCCTGTCACGGGACGCGTGGCAGGCCGGACGTCGGTCCGTCGCCGACGCGGCCCGGGAGGCGGGGCGCGACCCGAGCGCCCTCACCTATGCGTTGTCGGCCCAGGTGGTGGTGGCCGACACCCACGAGGCCGCCCACCAGCTTCTGGAGCATCCGATCCTGCGGGCCTACGGGCTACTGCTCCCCCCGGAGCGCTTCGCCGAAGTTGGCGCCGACCATCCGCTCGGTGGGCATGGGCTGTCGCACCTGGTCGCCAGCCGGGACGACGGGAGCCAGCTCGCAGCGGCGAAGGCGGTCCCGTTCCCCGTGGTGCACGACTACTTCGTCCACGGCACACCGGAGGAGGTGGCGGCGCAAATCGGTGCCTACGACGAGCTCGACCACGCCGTCCTGTGGGACCCGGTGCCGCTGGTCGACCTCGGCGCCGCTCGCACCAGCGCCGCTGGGGTCGCCGAGATCGCCCGCATGCTGAAGGCGGGGGGCCGGCCCCAGGGCTGACCGAGGAGGTCGCCCGCCCGCTCGATCAGCCGGCCGGCGGAGCGGGGGCGGCGTCGCGGCCGGCGTACGGGTAAGTGCGCCCCGGGACCTCATCGCGGCCGCGGTAGAGGAAGGCGAAGGTGCGGCTGGCGAAGCGCCACGCACCGTCGTGCCGTTCCAGGTCGTCTTCGTAGTAGCCGATGAACAGCGCACCTGCGCCTTCCGGGTCGCGTCCGTGCTCGGTCAGGTACCACCGGGCCGTGGCCCGGTCGCCGTGGAGGTCGACGACGCCCGAGTGGAGGAGCTGTACCAGGTGGGTGAACTGTCCCAGCAAGCCGGTGAGGCGGGCGGCGATGTCGTCGTGCCCCACGGTCTCGTCGACGCCGGGCACGATCCAACGTCCATCGGGAGCGAAGAGCGCCGCCATCTCGGTGGGGGAGCGGCGGTTCACCGCGTCGGTGAAGCGTTGCGCCAGGTCGCGGATGGCCAGCTCGTCTGCGATCTCGGTGTCGGTCAGTAGCGCCATGTGTCCTCCAATCCACCTACGCGTTCCCCGAGCACCAGCTCGGCGCAGGTCAGTCCTGAACGTGCCGCACGGTCGATGCCGACCGACCGGCTCCGGAAGGTGTCACCGCCGACGAACAGACCGTCGATGCCCGGGACGACGTTGTGCGGGCGCATTGCGCCGACAAGCCCGGGTCGAGCCTTGAGGCCGAAGTTCGTGATGACGTGTCGCACGCGGAACGTCGAGTGCGCCAGGACAGGGTACAGCTCCTCCATGTCTGCCTCGAAGCCGGCGAGGACGGTGGCCAGGCGTCGCCGGTCGCGGACAGCCGCCAGATCGCACGCGACGCCACACACGAAGAGGTTGCCGTCGGGCGGGGCTGACACCGGGTCGAGCATCGAGTGTGTGTAGGCGAACCCCGGTAGGCCCGTGCGGGCGGTGCCGAACCACACGGCGAGCTCGCGCGGCGTGTAGACGGCGGGCGGCTCGGGGAGCGCGGCGTAGAAGCCGATCCAACTACCTCGGGCGTCCTCAGTGGTCATCCGGGCCACGAGGTCGAGGTACCAGGCCGGGACGTCACCACCGGGCAGCAGTCCCAGGACATCCCACGCGGGGAGGGTCAGGATGACCGTGTCGGCGTCGATGCGCTCGAGCGGGAGCACCTCGTTCGGCACCCGGCGCTCTCCGACCTCGACGTACACGCCGCGGACCGTACAGTCCTCGACGGCGACGCCGGCTACCGAAACCCCGCGCCGCACCTCGGCGCCGCCTGCCTGCGCCAGCGCGCCTACCTGTTCGAACAGGTGCTCGAAGCCGCCGACGGGCACGTAGGAGTAGCCAGGCTTGCGTTGCTCGCGCAGGTGCAGGGACCGCATGAACAGGTTGTCGCTCGCCGAATGGTCCTGCGGGCGACCGGTCTGCCCTTCGAGGACGGCCATGAACTCGAAGAGCTCGGTCACCCGCCTGTTGTCGGTCCGTGCTGCCAGCCAGTCGCCCAGCGCCACCTGGTCGAGCTGGTCGAGCTGGTCGAGGTCGAGCGACGCGACCTCGCCGGCGACCCGGGCCAGGTCGGCGCGACCGGACTGGTAGAACTCGCCCGCCTGCTGCCAATGCCCGCCGTCCCAGACGGCCATGCCGTCGTTGGTCGGGCCGTGCTCCAGCGTCATGCCGAACCGGGCGAGGATCGCGGTGATGCCGCTGCCGGGGTCCTCGAGCAGGTGCGGGCCCCACTGGAGGCGGTAGCCGTCGACGTCGAAATACCGGGCGCGCCCGGCAAGCACCTCGTCGCGTTCGAGGAGGAGCACCCGCTTGCCGGCATCGGCCAGGGCGGCCGCCGCGACGGAGCCGGCGGCCCCGCCGCCCACCACGATGGTGTCGTAGTGCGCCTGACCCGTATTCGTGGTCATGGGTCTGCCCTCCCGTGATCGGCGCCCGGCCTGCCGCCGAAGCGGGGGGATCGCCGTTCAAAGAACGCGGCGAACCCCTCGGCGAAGTCGGGCGAAGCGAACAGTGACGGCTGGACCATGCGCTCGAAGGCCTGGACCGTCCACAGGTTTCCGTCGAGGCCGCTGTGGAGCACGAGCTTGGCGTAGCCCTGTGCGGTCGTCGGGCCGGAGGCCAGTTCGCGGGCGTAGGCGTGGGCACCCTGCCGGAACCCGTCATCTGGCATCACCCTCGTGACGAGGCCGATGGCCGCCGCCTCGGCGGCACCGACGGACCGCCCGCTCAGTACCAGCTCCATGGCCCGTCGCAGGCCCACCAGGCGGGGCAGGAACCACAGGGCTGCGTGGTCCGGCAGGATGCCCCGCCGGACGAAGACAGGCGTGAACGTGGAGCGCTCGGACGCGAGCACGACGTCGCATGCGATTGCCAGCGCGAAACCGGCTCCCACGGCTACACCGTCGACCGCGCACACGATCGGCTTCTCGGCCCGGAACAGCCAACCCGTGACCTCGCTCGACACCTGCGTCCATTGGTCGACGACGGCGTCGGCATGGGGACCGGTCATCTCCGCTGGATCGCCACCGGCGCTGAAAGCGCCTTCGTCACCGGTGAGCAGCACGCATCGGACGCTGGGGTCGCGTGCGGCGTCGCGCACCGCTGTTGCGAGGGCGTCGAGCATCGGCGTGTCCATGCCGTTGTAACGTCCCGGCCGCGACAGGGTGAGGACGCGCAGCCCGTCCTCGCTCTCTACGCGCACGCGCCCTTCAGCCACGACGCCTGCCGATAGGCCTGGCCGACGGGTTCGGCTCCGGGTCCCGGAGCCCGTCGAGGAAGATGGCTGTCACCGCGGCAGCACGCCGCTCGGCTCGTGCCTGCGACTCGTCGGTGTGTCGGACCGCATACCAATTGCACATGCCCAGCAACGCGTCGGCGGCGACCGTGGGATCGCCCGGCCGGAGGCTGCCATCGGTCATGCCCGTGGCGATCAGCCTGCGCAGGCCCCGCAGGTAGCGGGTGTCGAGATCGACGAGCTCCGGTGGTACCGGCAGGGAGCGCAGGTTCTCCACGTAGATCGACACCGCGGGCGAGTACCGGGCGACGTTGCCGAAGTGACGGCGCACCGCCTCTGCCACACGGTCCGGAACAGGGCCAGAGTCGGCCAGGATGTCGTCGAGGTGGGCGACGAAGTCCCGGTACGGGGGAAGGACGATCTCGAAGAGGAGCTCGTGCTTGGTCCGGACGTAGTGGTACAGGCTGGCCTTGGACAGCCCGAGCTGATCTGCGATGTCGTCCATGCGCGCCGCGTGGTACCCGTGCCGCCGGAAGACCTCGGCTGCGGCGGCACGGATCTCCTCCCGTGACCGCGGCGGCTGGCCGACCGGGCGCCCCGGTCCCCGGGAACGCGCCTTCGCCGTCACCTGGCTGCGGTCTGGCGTCGCGGTCACCACCGGGTAGCCCTCATAATCGACTCACGAGTAGAATTGTGGTCGTTAGCCGCCACGCGGTCAAGACCGTCACCGGAGGGGGTGGGAGCGGGGGTGGTTGGAGGCCATGGACCTGGAGGCCTACACCCGGAACGCTGTTGTCGGGGAGCAGGGGATGGAGAAGGGACGCCAACGATGGAAGCGCAGGCAACGGAGGCCGACAGGTCCACTCGACCGCTCAAGATCGGCGTGCCGGCACCGCAACTGGCGGGCAGCGACCCGGCGCGGGCAGCACTGGCGGCGGAAGCTGCCGGGCTCGACTCGATGTGGTGGGCGGACCGCCTCGCCGGCTGGATGCCGGAGGGACCTCATGCGCTCGTCGACCCGTTGCCGTCGATGGCGGTCGCCGGACATGCCACGGCCACGCTTCAGCTCGGTACGGCTGTCGCCGACGTGTTGCGCCGCCATCCGGCGCAGTTGGCCCAGAGCGCGCTCACTGTCCAGGACCTGAGCGGCGGGCGGCTCATCCTCGGTGTGGGATGTGGCGAGGCGGCCGGCACGGTGCGGTACGGCATGGACTTCGATCGCCCGGTCGAACGGCTCGACGAGGCGCTGCACGTCGTCCGCGCCCTGTGGCGCGACGGGGGCCCGGCACACTTCGCCGGGCGGCATTACTCCCTGTCGGGCGCCCGCTGTGGGCTGGCCGCTGCCGTGACCCCGCCACCGGTCTGGCTGGCTTCCCACGGACCGCGCATGCTGGCGCTGACCGGCGAGCTCGCCGACGGCTGGCTTCCCACCGCAGGTGGTCCGCGCCTGTACGCAGAGCAACTGGGCGCCATCCGGCTGGCCGAGGCGGCCGCCGGGCGGCCGGCGGGGTCCGTGGAGGCCGGCGCCTTCGTGTGGATCGTCGCCTCCCGCACCCGGGCTGACGCCCGCCGACTGCTGGCCAGTGATCGACTGCGGGCACTAGGGCTCCTGCTCCCGAAAGGAGCGCTCGCCTCGTCGCCGCTGCAGCACGGCCCGTCCCATGACCTCGTCGGCCATGAGGACACGGTGGCACTGGCCCGGCAGATCGACCTGGACGAGCTGGCCGAGGTGATGCCGCACGGCGGGCCTGAGGACGTGGCCGAGGAGCTGGCCCGTTACCGCGCGGCCGGCGCTGAGCACATGGTCGTGTGCGACATGGCTCCGCTCGCCGGACGCGACGCCGGGGGGGACCTGCGCGGTCTCCAGCTGTACCGGTGGCTTCGTGACGCGCTGGTCGCCTAGCCCCATCCGGGGATGTGTCTGCTTGATGTGCAGGACGGTCCACTTCATGACGGCGTGCGCCACGGTCGCGGGGATCCTTTTCGGGACGGTCAGTCTCCAAGTACGAGCTCGGCCATGGTCCGCAGGGTGGCCACGTCGCCGGTGACGGTCATCGTCGTGACGGCCGACTCGCGCCACCGCGCCAGGTCGTCGCGGATCTTCGCCACCGGCCCGACCAGCGCCACCTCCTCGACGAGCGGCAGTGGCACGGCCGCTTCGGCCTCGCGCTTCTTGCCGGCGAGGTAGAGGTCCCGGATCTTCGTGCACTCGGCCTCGTAGCCGAGCCGGTCGAACACCTGGCGGTGGAAGTTGAGGTCGCGGGCCCCCATCCCGCCGATGTAGAGGGCCAGGTGCGGCCGCAGCGTGTCGGCGGCGGCCTCGACGTCGTCGTCGATGGCGACCGACACCGAGCACGTCACCTCGAAGTCGGAAGCCGTGTGCCTGGCACCGGGCCGGGCGAACCCCTCGGCGAGCGCCTGGCGGTAGACGGCCTCGTTACCCGGCGAGTAGAAGACCGCCAGCCAGCCGTCGGCGATCTCGGCCGCCAGCGCCACGTTCTTCGGCCCCTCGGCGGCGAGGAAGATCGGGACGTCGGGGCGCAACGGGTGGGTGATGGACCGCAGCGGCTTGCCGAGCCCCGTGCCGCCGGGGTACGGCAGGGTGTAGTGCTGCCCCCGGACTTCCACCGGCTCCTCGCGAGCCAGGATGCGGCGGATGATATCGACGTACTCGCGGGTGCGCGCAAGCGGCTTGTCATAGGGGACCCCGTACCAGCCCTCGACGACCTGGGGCCCGGAGACCCCGAGGCCCATGACGAACCGGCCCCCGCTCAGGTGGTCCATGGTGAGCGCGGCCATGGCCGCCGCCGCCGGCGTGCGCGCCGCGAGCTGCATGATCGAGGTCCCGAGCCGCAGCCGCGACGTGCCGGCTCCCCACCAGGCGAGCGGTGTCAACACGTCGTTGCCCCACGACTCCGCCACCCACATCGAGTCGAAGCCGAGCCGCTCGGCTTCGGCCACCAGTTCGGGGGCGTCGGCCGGCGGCCCCGCACCCCAGTACCCGAGCATCAGTCCCAGTTTCATCGTGCTCCTCTCTTCCTACGGGGGGTCACCCGGATCGCTTGCCCACGGTGGTGCGCCACCGGGCGAAGCGGTCCGGGAACTCCGATCCGTGCAGGGCGACTGCTTGTGAACGCACCTCTTGTTCGAGGACCTCGGCGACCAGGTCGAGCTCCATGGCCCGGTAGACGTTCGCCTTCGTGGTGGCGAGGGCGAACGGTGTTGATGTCGCGATCGATGCGGCCACGTCGAGGGCGGCGGCGACCACGTCCGGCTCGACACGCGATACGAGTCGGAGGGCGAGCGCCTCCTCCGCACTGACGCGACGGCCGGTCAGAAGCACATCGAGCGCCGGGGCCGTGCCGATCAGGTGTGGCAGGAAGTAGGAGACGCCGTAGTCGGGGACCAGGCCCATGGTGACGAAGGGTGCGCCGAACCAGGCATCGGGGGAAGCGATGCGCAGGTCGCAAGCAAGTGCCAGGCCGAAGCCGGCGCCGACGGCGGGCCCGTTGACCGCAGCGATCGTCGGCTGCGGCAGGCGCCGGACGATGACCGGCGTGCGATGGGTGCGTGCGACGTAATCAGCCGCCTCGAGCGATGTCGGCTGCGCGAACCCAGATGACTCGAGGTCCGCTCCGGAGCAGAAGCCGCGGCCCTCACCGGTCACCACCACAGCCCGGACCGACGTGTCGGCAGCCAGCCGCTCGAACGTGTCGGGAAGCGTCCGTAGTAGGAGCTCGTCATCGAGTGAGTTCAGTCGCTCAGGTCGGCTGAGGGTGACGAGCGCCACCCCGTCACTCGGGTGCTCGACGCGTAGTCCGGTCATTGCGCCTCCTTCTGGCGGGGAGAACCCGTTGCCGGAGTTCCGGCAACGGGTGCGTAGCGATCGCGCAGCAGGTGCTTCAGAACCTTTCCGGTCGCGTTCTTCGGTAGCTCCGCCGACAGCTCCAGGGACTTCGGCACTTTGTACCCGGCAAGGTGCTCCCGGCAGAACTCGGTGATCGTCTCGGGATCCGCCGTTGCCCCCGGGCGCAGTACGACCAGTGCATGCACCCGCTCTCCCCAGCGATCGTCGGGGACACCGATGACGGCGGCTTCGAGGACGGCCGGGTGCTCGTGAAGGACGTCCTCGACCTCGCGGGGGTAGACGTTCTCGCCGCCGGACACGATCATGTCCTTCAGCCGGTCGCTCACGAACAGGTAACCGTCGGGGGAGCGGTACCCAAGGTCGCCCGTGTGCATCCACCCGCCCCGCAGGGCGTCGTCGGTGGCCCGCGGGTCGTTCCAGTACCCGTCCATGACTGTCGGACCACGGCTCAGGATCTCGCCGACGACGCCAGGCGGGACGTCGGCACCGTCAGGGTCGACGACCCGGGTCTCGGCGGAGAGAGCGTCGGTCCCCGCCGAGGCCAGCCATTCGGGATGGCCGACCGGATCGTGGTCCTCGGGGCGCAACAGCGAGACGCCGAACGTCTCGGTCATGCCGAAGAACTGCAAGAACCCGGAGTGGAAGGCGTCGATTGCCCGGCGCAGGATCTCGGGGGCGATGGGCGAGGCCCCGTAGAGCACCATCCGCAGCCGGTCGAAATCGGCCTCTACCACGGAGGGCTCCAAGGTGAGCATGTTGATCATGGTCGGCACCAGCAGCACATGGGTGGCCGACCACTTCGTCAGCAGCTCTGCGAAGCCGGCCGGGTCGAACTCGCGGGACAAGACGGTGGTGGCGCCACGGTAGGTGAACCCGTTGGAGGTGTGCGCGGCGATGTGGAACATCGGTAGACCCTGGACGAACACGTCGCCTGACCGGATGTCGGCCTCGTTGGACATCACGTTGCAGCGGGCCCATACGGCGCCACTGGAGAGGACGGCGCCCTTCGGTCTTCCGGTCGTGCCACTCGTGTACATGATCGCTGCCGCCTGGTCGGCGGGAACGTAGGTGTCGCACGCCCGGAGTGCCGCAGCCCCCACCAGCTCATCGTAGGAGTCGCCGACGCCCGAGGCGCCGAGATGCCAGACGTGCTCCACACCCAGCTGGCCGGCGACCCCGTCGAGCCCGGGGCCGTGTACCAGTAGCCGCGGCGTGCAGTCGCCCAGGATGACAGCGAGCTCGGAAACCGTCAGCCGAAAGTTCAGTGGCACCAGGATCATGCCCGCCCGCTGCACGGCGAGCTGGATCTCCAGGTATTCGAGTTCGTTGTAGGCAAGGAGTGCCACCCGGTCGCCGCGCCGCAGGCCGCTCCCGTGGAGCGCCTCGGCCATCCGCGTCGCCTGCTCGTCGACCTCGGCAAAGGTCCGTGAGCGCTCTCCCTCTGCAATGCACACCCGGTCGGGGAAACGGGTGGCTGCGTTGTGTACGAGGTCTGGTACGAGCATGGTCGGTCAGCCTCCGACCGTTGGGATCATGCGGGTCGGGTCCCGGCGGACGGCTCCCTGCCGCTGGATCCCGGAGGCACCCCCACCAGCGCGGGCGCCAACGCCGGCGCGGCCCCGTTTGTTGACCTCAGATCGCATCGTTGTCTCCTTTCGCCGCTGTCCGCTCCGAGCCGGCGACGGCCACGCCGGTCGACCCGGTGTCGAACACCCGTCGCCGATCGAGCCACGCGAGCACAGTTTCGGTGAGAGCGTCCGGATCACGCCGGTAGTAGTGGTCGTCGTCCAGCACCACGAGCTCACCGTCGGGTGCGCCGTCCGCCACCTCTTCGGCCCGTTCCCGATAGGGGGCCGGCTCGTGGGAGCCGGACACCACCAGCACCGGCATCGGCAGCGAGCCCACGTGCAGGCGGGAGTCGGCCAGTGTGTCGGGACCCCAGGTGGAAAGGACGGTGGCTGCCGCGGCCACCATCGGCACGGGGGCGCTCGATGACAGGACGATGAGCTGCTCAGGATGGCCGGCAGCCACCGCGGCCGCCGCCCGGGCCAGGTGGTGCTCCACGGCACCGTCGACGAAGACGTCTGCCGCCGCCTGCAGTTCGGGCGCGGGGCTGAGGAGCACGAGTGCAGCCGCCCGGCTGGCGTGCTCGCCCGCCTGCCAGTAGGTGGCGCGGTGTGTACCGTAGCTGTGGGCCACGGCCACGAAGGGGTGGAGCCCGCGTTCGGCCAGTAGGTCCGCTGCGGCCTGCAGGTCGAGCGGAGCGTCCTCGAAGCGGTCTCGGAGGAAGCCGATGCACCGCTCACCGTCCCCCAGAGAGCCGAGGTCGTGCCCCCGGCCATTGATCGAGAGTGCGGCGAGCCCGCGGTTGGGGGCATCGCGCAGGAAGCGCGCGACTGGCGTACCGTAGAAGTTGCCCCAGGCACCGTGTATGCCCAGCAGGGCGCCAGCGGCCGAAGGCGGTCCGGCCAGCGCGCCGTGGAGCAGCACGCCGTCACTTGTCCGGGTGCACACCAGGTCGACCAGCACCGGAACCCCCTTTCCGATCAAAACGTGACGTCAAACGTCAAGTGTGACCATACTAGATTGGTCCGGGGCGACAAGGGGCCCGACCGGACATGTTTTGGAGGCAGCGATGCTGGTGAGCGACATCGTGAGGCGAAACGCCGAGTTCTTCGGAGACTGTGAGGCGGTGGTGGTGCCGGGATCACGGGTGACCCGATGGGCCGACCTCGACCGCCGCACCAACCAGCTGGCCCATGCGTTCGCAGACCTCGGCATTGCCAAGGGCGACCGGGTCGCTATGTTCGCCCCGAACTGCGGCGAGTACATCGATTTCTTCTTCGCTTGTGCCAAGGCCGGCACGATCGGTGCCGCCACCAACATCCGACTGTCGGGCAAGGAACTGGTGCACTACCTGCGCTATGTCGAGCCGGCTGCGATCATCGTGCATGCCGACGTCGCCGGCCAGGCCCGTGAGTGGCTGGGTGAGCTCGGCCCGGGGACCCGGGTCGTGGGGGCAGGCGACGGGCACGGTTTCGACACCGATCTCGAGGACCTGATCGCTGCGGCAGCGGACAGCGACCCTGGCGTCGCCGTTGACGACACCGACATCTACCAGCTCGGGGCCACCAGCGGGACGACCGGGGTCCCCAAGGGTGCCATCCTCACCCATCGCAATGCCTTGGCCGCGATGATGAACTGGTTGGGGGAGATGCCCATACGCGAAGGGGGCACCAACCTCCAGAACATCCCGCTCTTCTTCAACCCGGGTGGGCCGGCCGGCCTGCACCCGGCGCTGATGAAGGGTGGAAGGACGGTGCTGTTCCCGTCGTTCGCCCCTCGCACCTTCCTGGCGGCTATTCCCGAGTACGGCGTGACCCACTCGATCCTGGTGCCCACCATGATCCAGATGGTCCTGGCCGAACCGGACTGCGACTCGTTCGACCTGTCGACCCTGCAGGCGGTGAGCACCGGCGGGTCGCCGTTGCCGCGAGCCATGCTCGAACGGGCGCGCCAGGTCTTCGGCGACGTGTTCTTCCCCCAGTACGGGATGGCGGAGACCTACTCGTGCGGGCTGATGCTGCGCCCGGAGAACCAGTTCACATCGGGCACCGAGGCGCAGGTGCGGCACCTGGGGTCGGCCGGAAAGCCGACGCTGCTCATGTCCGTGCGGATCGTCGGCGACGACGGTGCGGACGTCCCTCACGACAACGAGACGCCCGGCGAGATCTGGATGCGGGGTGACACCGTGTCCCCCGGCTACTTCAACATGCCCGAGGAGACCGAGGTCTCGCGTTCGGACGGCTGGTTCAAGTCCGGCGATATTGCCGTGGTGGACGACGAGGGCTTCGTGACCATCGTCGATCGGGCCAAGGACATGATCATCACCGGCGGCATCAACGTCTTCAGCTCGGAGGTCGAATCGGCCCTGATCGAGCATCCCGACGTCCAGTCGGTCGCCGTCATCGGTATCCCCCACGAGCAGTGGGGAGAGGCGATCCACGCGCTGGTGGTGCCGGCGCCAGGCCGGTCGATCGATGAGGACGAGGTCCTCCGCTTCGCCGCTGACCGCCTGACCCGATACAAGCGGCCGCGCTCGATCGAGGTGGTGGACACCCTCCCGCTGTCAGCGACCGGCAAAGTACTGAAGAAGGAGCTGCGGGCCAGGTATGTGGCTCCTGCGCGTTGAGGGAGTCCCCAGGCCGAAGTTTGTGGGCACCGGTTCCGGCCCTGGCGATCGCGCCAGCCGCCGACGGTCGAGGACTGGCGGGACCGGGCGTGCCGCCAGGTTCCGGACATGGTGTGGGCGTACATCGAGAACGGTGCCGACGCCGAGTGCGCCGTCGTGAGGAATGAGCGGGCCTTCGACGGGTGGTGCCTGCGCTGGAGGGTGTTCCGGACGGCAACCGCCTCCGCGAACGACGGATCGGCATGGCCGTCCCGCCCATCGTGACGCCGGCCGGCCAGGGCAGCGCCGTCGTGCGGCCGGCCTGGTGCTGGGGGTTCGTGCACCACCGGCGGACATGGACTGGGGCGACCTGGCCTGGACCCGTCAACAGTAGGAGGGTCCGTTGTGTGCCAAGGGCATCCTGGACGCCGATGACGCGCAGCAATCAGTGGAAGCGGGGGCTCAGGGGATGGTGGTCTCGAACCACGGTGGCCGCCAGCTCGCCGGCGGCCACCCGACCCTCCTCGCCCTGCAACAGGTGGTTGCCCGTGTGGGTGACCGGGCGGAGGTGCTGCTCGACGGCGGCATGCGTTCCGCCCACGACGTGATCGTGGCATTGGCTTGGGCGAACGTGCCTACCTGATCGGCCGGCTGCTGGTTTACGGCCTGGGTGGAGGCGGCACCGCCGGTGTCGCCGCCGTGCTCGAGGTCCTCCGGACGGAGCTCGTGAGCAACCTGGCCCTGATGGGGGTGGAGAGGGTCGCCGACCTCGACCGCAACCCGGCGGTGCACCTGTGGAGCTTCCGGACCGGACGTCGAGGCGGGGGCGGCCGACGCCGCACGGGGAACCGGTCCGGAGGTATGCGAGGAACTGATCCGGAGCCAAACGGATCGACCTTGGTAACGACAGCGCCTCAGGGGCTGGGCTCCCCGTTGCCGCGTTGGCCGTTACCAGCGAGCACCACGTCGAGGGTGACGCCGGCCGGCATGGGGTAGGGCCCGTTGGCCTGGGCGATCTGGACGAGTGTCCCGTGAGCGGCCCGGGGGTGGATGAACACCTCACGCCAGTAGGGGTCATCCAGGTACAGGCCGGTCAGCGTCATTCCCTGCCGGCGGGCCGTCGCCACCGCCGCCTCGATGTCGTCCACCTTGAAGGTGACGTGGTGTAGGCCACCGGCGCCGCGGGTGGCGAAGAAGGAGTCCAGGAACGTCGATCCGCTGAGGGGCTCCATGAGCTCGATGCGGGAGTTGTCGCCGAACTGGAGCTGGATGGCTCGGTACCCCACCCGAGGGTTGTCACCGCCATCGAGGAACGAGCCGCCGAGCAGGTCATGGTAGATGGGGAGCAGGTCGCGGATGCGGCGTGCGGCGACCGCTGCGTGGTCGAAGACCGCGTGGAAGGGGGTCAGCGCCGCTGGTGGTTCCGGACCCGGTGACAGGTCACCGGGCGGTGGGCCGGGGTTGGTCGTCACTTCAGCTCCTGTCCTTGGTCATGGCCATCGGGAGATGGGGGGTGACGGCGTCGCGCCCGAACCAAGCCGCGTCCCCCATCTATCAACTTAACGTTTGACGTACGATGAGCATACCGGCATTACCAAGGATCATGAGGGGGAGAACATGGATCCGTTCGTAGGGATGGTTCCGGGCGCCGCTCCGCGAATCGCGCACACAGGTGAAGCTCCTGCCGACGCCCGCATGCGGGGCATCGAGTCGATTGCTGGTGGAATGGCAACCTCCGACGCGGCCGGGTCCGGTCGGAGGCGCTGACCGCGATGGAGTCTCGCGGCCCCTCCGTCGGGTCGTCGGGCCAGGTCGTCGGGCGGCCGACAGCTGCCGTTCGGCGCAACCAACGAGTCCTACGACCTGGGGTACAGGTTCGCACACCAGGACCTGGAGCCCGTTGTTTCGCAGTCGATCCTGGGCAACCTCTCTTACGCCAGCGGGTTTCCCACGCGAAAGGGGACGATCAGGGGAAAGGCCGCGATGTCGGAAGCGGTGTCCGCCCTCGTGCAGGTCGGGCTGGAACTGGATCCGAGGATCAAGGTGTCGAGCCTCGGCGCGGCAAGGCAGACGGCTGTTGTCGTCGACCGTGCCATCGGCCGAGACAGCAGCCACCCGGTGCGAGCTCGTCCCCATCGCGCAGCACCGGCGCGCCCGTGAGTCGATCAGTGCTGCTCGCACGGCCGGAAATCGAGCCTCCGGCACCCATTGACTCGCCGAGCTCCTTCAGAGATGACCTTGCCATCGCGACGGGGATGGCCCTGCTGCCGGCCGATCGGAAGATTCACGGCGGCAACCGGCAGAAGAACCTGTTCGGAATGTGGCTGAGGATCGAGCTCGGCACCCTCCTCCTTGACGAACCCACACAGGGGGTGAACCCACACAGGGGGTGGACGTCGGGGCGAAAGCAGAGCTCCAGCGCCAGCTCCTCGCGCTTGTCGCCGAAGGTACCGCCGCCGCCGCCGCTTCTTCGACGGACGTGGACGAGCTGGTCGCAGGCTGCGACAGGGTCCTGGTGTTCCGGGCGGGGAAGACCGCCGCGGAACTCGGAGGAGACGACATCACGCCCGGCAATGTCGGCTCGTACCACTGAGGGAGTCGCCTTTCGGGGCGGTGCACCACCTACGGTGGACTCGGCAGGATCTCCTTCGTCGACCTCCCGCCTCGGTGGCGCGTACCCCGATGCCGACCTGGAGCTGTGGCCATGATCTATCAGTTGACGTTGGGCGTCAAATATCTATATATTCCGGACAGCCCACGCGTACGTCGCATGCCGGGAGATGGTGTCGGCGGCGCGTTGGCATGGCAGTACGGAGCCGGTACGTGTTCCGGGGGGAGGTCCATGCCACCTTCCGGTCCGTCGATGGAGGAGGAGGCCCATGGCCGACGTCAATCGCACCTGGGTGCTGGCCCGGCGGCCGCACGGGACCGACTTCACGGGAGCCCTGGAGTTGTCGGACGGCGTTGTTCCCGAGCTTGCCGAGGGTGAGGTTCTGGTCCGCAACGCACTGCTGTCACTCGATGCGGGCACGCGCATGTGGATGAACCCCCGCGAGGACTCGTACTCGCCGCCTACGCCTCTCGGCTCACCGGTGATCGGCATGGTCCTCGGCACCGTGGTGGCCTCGCGCCACCCTGACTTCCGCCAGGGTGACCTGGTCCGGGCGTACGGGCAGTGGTCCGACTACTCGGTCTGCCAGCCGGACGTCGCCTATGCGGAGCGGCTCAGCTGGCGGCTGGATGATCTGCGCCAGTACCTGGCCGTGTTCGGGCCGAACGGTTGGACCGCCTACCTGGGGGTGCTCGAGTACACGCAGACCAAGCCGGGGGACACGTTCGTGGTGTCGGCCGCCTCCGGTGTGACCGGGGCCCTCGCCGGCCAGATCGCCAAGCAGCACGGGTGCCGTGTGGTGGGGATAACCGGCTCAGCGGCGAAGTGCGCGTGGATCGTCGACGAGCTCGGCTTCGACGCGGCGATCGACTACAGGAGCGAGGACGTGTCGGAAGCCCTGGCCAGGTTGTGCCCCGAGGGCATCGATGTGTACTTCGACAACGTCGGTGGGGACATCCTCGACGCGGCCATGGCCAACATGGCCCTGTTCGGACGGGTGGGGATCTGTGGGCTGATCGTCAACTACGACAAGGACGAACCGATTCCGGGGCCGTACAAGTTCGACCAGATCCTGATGAAGCGGCTGACGCTCGTCGGGTTCTTCTCCCCGGACTTCTATCACCGTGGCCCGGACGTCGACCGAAAGATGCGGCCCTGGTATGAAGCGGGCAAGCTGAAGATGGAGTTCGACGTCACCGAAGGCTTGGAGAACACGCTCGATGCGTACGCCAAGCTCTTCAACAGCGCCAAGGTGGGCAAGTCTCTGGTGCAGCTGGAGGAGCTGCGCCCCTGAGGGCCTGGCACCCGCTGGAGTGCCCATGGCGCGCCTGGCGCCCAGGTCACCTGTGCGCCAGTGTCGCTTACGCAGAAGAAATTTAACGCTTGACGTTTGACGCGGTAGATGCATACGATACGGCCGATGAAGGGTAGGGAGGGGGCGATGTGCGCCAGAGCCGCCGTTCACATCAGCCGGGCTACCGGCTCGGCGTGACGGATCCCGAACACGCCCCATCTCCACGTCGGCTGGGACATCGTTCATCGCTGTTCCGCCGCCGGCATCACTCCACTCGCGACTACCCAGGGGGTTCAATGCGAACTAACAAGCCATCCAACTCGATCAAGCTCGTGGGGGTGATGCTGGCCGCCGCTGTCACGCTCGCGGCATGCAGCTCGTCGTCGAGCTCCACGAGCACGACGGCGGGATCGTCGTCTGGCACCACCTCGGGCGGGTCCTCCAACAGTGAGGTCGCCAAGGCCCAGGCCTTCGTCAAGAAGTACGAGCAGGTGCCGACTGGCATCCCGACCACCACTCCGCTCAAGACGAAGCCGCCGACCGGCAAGACGATCGTGTTCATGCACTGCACGGACGTCAGCCAGTGCACTGACATCGGCACCGGCCTGCAAGCGGCGACGGCGGCCGTCGGCTGGACCCTGAAGCAGATCGACTACCAGTCGGCCAACCCTGCCACTCTTGTCTCCGCGCTGCAGCAGGGCCTGCAGTACCACCCGGTCGCTGCCATCCTCACCGGCCTGCCCAGCGCCGCGTGGGCGAGCGAGCTCGCCGCCTACCAGAAGGCGGGCGTCCCCATCATCGAGGGCTACACCGCTGACCCGCTGGGGAACGGGATCATCGCCAACGTCGGCGGCACCCCCTACACCACCCTGGTCGGCCAGATCATCGCCAACTGGGTGATCGCCGACTCCAACGGCAAGGCGAACATCGTCTCGTACCAGGTGCCCGACTTCCCGGTGCTCGCCGCCTTCGACAAGGGCTTCACCGACACGATCAACAGCGGTTGCTCGGCCTGCAAGATCACCGTGGTCACGGGGACCATTGCCCAGGCCACCAGCGGCCAGGGTCCCAGCCAGATCGTCTCGGCTTTGCAGCGCGACCCGTCGGCGGGCTACGTGGTGACGGACGACGCCACGTGGATCGACGGCCTGCCCTCGGCCCTCAGCGCCGCCGGCCTGCACGTCAAGGTCGCCGGTGAGAGCGGCGACGTCCAGGCCCTGACGGCCGTCAAGAGCGGTACGGAGAGCGCCTTCACCGGCCTGGCCACCATCCCCGGTGCCTGGACCATGCTCGACGCCGCCCTGCGCTACGTCGAGGGGATGCCGGTCCCGGCAGAGGACGCCCAGTTGCCGGTGCAGTTGCTGACGGCGGGCGTACCGTTCACGGTGTCCAACTCCTACAACCTTCCGTCCAACTACCAGGAGCTGTGGAAGGCACTGTGGAAGGTGTGACCTCGCCTACGGGTGATTCGGAGCGGGGTGCGGCCAACGGGCCGCACCCCGCTCTCCACCTGCGCTCCGTCTCCAAGACGTTCGCCGGCACCCCCGCTCTCAGCGCCTTCGACCTGACCATCCTGCCTGGCGAGATCCACGCACTGGTCGGGGAGAACGGGTCCGGCAAGTCGACGATCATCAAGATCCTCGCCGGCTACCACCGTCCAGACCCGGGCGGTGAGGTGCTGGTGAGCGGGGAGCGGCTGGTATGGGGATCTGCGGAGTCGTCGGCCGCGCTCGGGTGCCGCTTCGTCCACCAGGACCTCGGCCTAGTGGACTCGTCGTCGATCCTCGACAACCTCTTCTTCGGCGGCGGGTTCACGTGCCGCTTCGGAATGGTCATGGACCGGGCGACCACAGCGGCGGCCCGCGACCTATTGGCCCAGGTGGGCCTGGACGTCGATCCCCGGCGCCTTGTCGCCACACTGTCGCCGGCGCAGCGAACCGCCGTGGCGGTGGCACGTGCGCTCAAGGACACCACCAGGTCCGGCGCGGTCAAGCTCATGGTGTTCGACGAGCCGACGGCGACGCTGCCGGACAACGAGGTGCACCAGTTGCTCGCCACCATACGTGCCGTGGCGGCACGGGGCACCGGCGTCCTCTACGTGACCCATCGCCTCGACGAGATCTTCACCCTGGCCACCAACGTGACGGTCTTGCGCGACGGCAAGAAGGTCGCGACGGTGCCGGTCGCTTCCATCGACCGGCCGAAGCTGGTGCGCCTGCTGGTCGGCAGCGAGTTCGATGACGCGCACGCCGAATCCGTCGCGGCCCACACCGAGCATGGGCAACCGATCCTCGAGGTGGAGGGGCTGACCGCCCCGCGTATCGACGGCATCAGTTTCACCGCCCGGCCAGGAGACATCATCGGCATTGCCGGCATCACTGGCTCCGGACGAGAGACGCTCCTCGGCACCATCTTCGGAGCGCACGCGCGTACCGGGGGGCACGTCACCATGAACGGAGTGGCGGTCAGATCGGCGCGGCCGGCGCAGGCAATGCGGTCCGGCATGGCGTACCTGCCCCCTGACCGCAAGATCAGCGGTGGTGTCATGACCCTGACCGCCCGGGAGAACATCTCCCTCTCGGGCGTCCGCATGTTCTGGCGGGCACCGTGGCTGCGTCGCCGCATGGAGCGCAACGAAGTCTGGTCGTGGTTCGAGCGGCTCGAGATCCGGCCTCACCGGGTCGACGCCGACCTCGCCTCGTTCAGCGGCGGCAACCAACAGAAGATCCTGTTCGCAAAGTGGCTACGGCTCGGACCCAAGCTCTTCCTCCTGGACGAGCCGACCCAGGGGGTGGACGTGGGGGCGAAGGCCCAGTTGCACCACCAGCTCCTTGAGGCGGCCGCAAACGAGACCACTGTCATCCTCAGCTCCTCCGACGTGGACGAGCTGGTCGCAATTTGCCACCGGGTGCTCGTGCTTCGAAACGGACGCATCGTGGCTGATCTCAGCAAGGGCGACATCACCGCCGCCCGGATCTCGAGTGAGTCCCTGGGCGTCGGAGCGCCGACACGGGACCGGGAGGTAGCGGTCTCATGAGCGCACGGCGCCGATCCATCAACCTCGGGTTCGACCGCTTCAGCGGCTTGTACCTGTGGGCGCTGTTCATCCTGGTGTTCAGCATCTGGACACCCAGCCTGTTCTTGACATCGGCCACGCTGCACTCCGTCGCCTCGCAGGAGGCGATCGCCGCCATGCTGGGGATCGCCGTGCTCATCCCGCTGGTGGCCGGTGCGTACGACCTGTCGGTCGGCTCGGTCATCAACCTGTCGACCGTCATGGTCGTGATCCTCCAGACGCAGAACCACTGGAACATGTGGATGGCCATGCTCGTCGCCGTCGGCGTGTCGATCGTGGTCGGCGCGTTCAACGGGTTCGTGGTGGTCAAGCTGCGGGTCAACTCGTTCATTGCGACCCTGGGCATGGCCACCGTCGTCACGGCAGTGCAGGAGATCGTGTCGGGACAGAACCAGCCGTTGCCGCCGGTGTCGCACGCCTGGAACGCCCTGACGCAGACCAAGGTCCTCGGGTTCCAGATCGTGGTCGTCTACCTCCTCGTGCTGGCCATCATCGCCTGGTGGGTACTGGAGCACACGCCTGTCGGCCGGTACCTGTACGCGGTGGGTGGGAATGTCGAGGCGGCTCGCCTGTCAGGTGTGGACGTCGACCGGTGGACGTGGCTGTCCATGATCGCCTCCGGCACCATCGCCGGCATCGCCGGCGTGTTCTACGCGTCCCTGACCGGACCCTCGTTGACGTTCGGCGGGTCACTCCTGCTGCCGGCGTTCGCCGCCGCCTTCCTGGGGTCCACGCAGCTGAAGCCGGGGCGTTTCAACGTCTGGGGCTCCATGATCGCCATCTACGTGCTGGCCACCGGGGTGAAGGGCCTGCAGCTCATCACCGGCGTCCAGTGGCTGAATGACATGTTCAACGGTGTGGCGCTTGTCGGTGCCGTCGCCTTCGCCGTCTGGCGTCAGCGCGTGGCCGGCAACAAGTCGGCGTCGGGCGAACGGGTCGAAGCTCCACCGGAGGCCGTCGACCCCGGCGTGACGGGAGCGGCCCCGGTGCCGGTAGCCGCGCCGTCCGGGCACGGATCGGGTACCGGGTCCGATCCGACCTCGGTCTAGGCAATCGCCGGCGAGGGGCTTCGGTGCGCACGGTGACGGGGGGGCTCGGTCCTCCCGCTGGGGCAGCAGTGGCGGGCGGTCCCGGCCCCGGTGCACCAGCGGTGCGGGGTTGCCCGTAGCGCGAGGGTGGCGATCCCGGAGCTGAACAGGACCAGCGGCTGCGCCGGCTATGCGCCGGAGGTCATGTGGTCGAGTAGGCCTTCCGCCACCTAGGCGGGCAAGCCCTCGATGACGACCGGCCGGGGCACCTGACCCAGATAGCCGATGGCGGCACGCACGTCGGGGCTCATGTAATAGCCACCCGCCACGACCAGCTCGAGGGCGTCGCATGCTTCGGCGTCATCATCTGCGAGCTCCTGCAGGCGGGCATCTGCGCCGGTGCCGGCCGCGCCGCCAACGAGGGCACGTCGCAGCGGCTCGGCGAGATCAGGCCGCGCCGCCAGCACCTGTTCGAGGAGCCCTTTCGCGATCCCGACGGCGCTCGGCGCCGGGCGGTCCTGGCGGGGCGGAAGGAGCGCATCGGCCAGTGCGGCGAGCCGTCCTCGCTCCTCGACGCCGAAGGTGATCACCGCCGGAGCGGATTCGGCTGCCGGCTCAGGGACCGTGACCGTCTGTTCACAGTCGACGGCAAAGGTGGTGGTGGGCTCCGGCCTCGGCACCTCCGACCGCTGTTCCACCAGGTGTTCAGCTGCCCGCAATGCCAGGGCGGCGATGGTGCTGGTGGGGTTCACGCCGGCGTTGGTGACGAACACGCTCCCATCCACGATGGCCAGGTTCGGGATGTCGTGGGATATGCAGAAGCGGTCGACGACGGAGCGGGTCGTCGCCCATGCGGGCCGTGCCGTAGAGGTGCATTGACACCGGAGCCAGCGGCGTGGACTCCACTCTGGTGGCTCCGGCTTCGTTCAGGGACCGGGTGGCCTGCTCGACGTGCCAGGCCAGCATGGCCCGCGTGCTGCGCGCCCGGGCGCGACCATGCCGAGGGCCATAGCATCGAAATAACGTTGGACGTAAGATGTGAGTGCGGGTGGGCGCCAGCCGGCACGGTGCCGGGGCGTGCCACATGGAAAGGACCGGCCAGCGGACCGCTCGCAAGCGTTGGGCCCTCGTGCGTCGGGGGCGGTCGGTCGGGGGAATGCATACGCAAGTGGGGGAAAGGAGGGACCGTGGAACGCCAGCATGTGTTTCCGGCGGAGATGATCGGTGAGCAGCGGACAGCGCGGGTCATCGACGCCTTGGTGGCCGTGCTCCGCGGTGGAAACGCCGGTACCGACGAGGAACGGGCGTTGGCGGCGGCCGACGCCGTCGTCGCCTCGCTGTCGACCGACGGCAATCCGCGGGTACGGGCGCAAGTCCGCGGACTGGCACAGGCCCTGGAGCAGCTGCGTTCGGGGAACCGAGAATTGGCACTGGAGCTGCTCGAAGGCGAGTTGACCCGCTCGTTCCTCGGTCGCGGCGACCTGTCTGCGGGCATGAGGTACCTCGAAGACGAGGAACCTGAGTAGGCGCGCGTCCGGCGACGTCGGCGGGTGGAGCGTGCCGAGACCCGCGGTCGGTGTGTTCGAAGGAGACCGTGGTCGCAAGCGGGTCGGGTCGTGACAACGAGCCGTGTCGTAACAACAAGAAGGCGAGGAACAGCGTGCGTGCACTTCGGCTGATGGAGTGGAAGTCGGACCCGGTGCTGGTTGAGGTGGACGAGCCGGAGCCCGGCCCCGGCCAGGTCGTAGTCCGGATCGGCGGAGCGGGGGCATGCCACTCCGACCTCCACCTGATGCACGACCTCGAACCGGGGATGCTCCCGTGGGAGCCGCCGTTCACGCTCGGCCACGAGAACGCTGGCTGGGTCCATGCGCTCGGCGCCGGAGTGACCGGCCTCGAGGTGGGTCAGCCGGTGGCCGTCTATGGGCCGTGGGGATGCGGTGCGTGTATCCGTTGCCGGCTGGGGATGGAGAACTACTGCCTGGACCCTGCCAGCGCTCCGGTCCCCAGCGGCGGAGGCGGTCTCGGACTTGACGGCGGCATGGCAGAACTGATGCTGGTCCCGGACGAGCGCCATCTGGTTCCCCTGCCTGACGGCCTCGAGCCGTTGACGGCTGCGCCACTCACCGACGCCGGCCTCACTCCCTACCACGCCGTCCGCCGCTCGCTTTCCAAGTTGACCCCGGGAACGACGGCGGTGGTGATCGGTGTGGGTGGGCTCGGGCACCTCGGAGTGCAGATCCTGAGCGCGACCTGTGCAGCACGCGTCATCGCGGTGGACAAGAAGGCCGAGGCGCTCGCCCTGGCGGAGGAGGGTGGCGCCGCGCTGGCGATCCCACAGGGTGACGCTGCCGCAGCGGAGATCATGGACGCCACGGGTGGCCGTGGCGCCGACGTGGTGCTCGACTTCGTCGGCACCGACGACACCCTTGCGCTCGGAGCAGCCGTCTCACAGCCTCTGACCGACCTGACCATCGTGGGCGCGGCGGGGGGGACGTTGGGAGTGTCTATGTACTCGGTGCCCTACGAGGTGTCGGTGCAGTCCATGTACTGGGGAAGCTGGGGCGAATTGGTAGAGGTCCTCGACTTGGCTGCGCGGGGTCTCCTGCGACCCACGATCACCACCGTGCCGCTCGACCAGGCGGCCGACGCGTACCAGCGTATGGCGTCGGGAACGTCCCTGGGCCGCCAGGTGGTCGTGCCGAACGCGTCGTGAGCCCGAGGGGCTGCCGACAGCACACATCGGGGTGGACCGACCGCCGCCGAAGGAGGACATGAGCGACACAACGCGATCTGGAGGACGCGGCCAGCCTGGGGGTGGCGACGATCGCACAGGTGACGGCGGGCGTGCCGAACGTGTTCGAGAAGATGAAGTTCGGCTCGTCCCAGCACGACGAGGTCGCGGTCGGGTGGCCGGGCACCTCGAACACGGTCGCTGTCGGCGGCATCGACCGCGCCGGGCAACCGTTCGCCGCGTGGGACCAGGGGATCCCGAACGGGACCGGAATGAGGGCCCGCTGGGGCTGCGACGGCATCGACGCCTCCAGATTCATCTTGTGTGCCATCGGCGAGTTCCTCGACTCCGAGGGTGTGGAGCACAACTACCCGATCCTGCCGGTGTTCCGTGCCCTGTACTGGTCCGACGCCGCCGGGTTCGGAACGTTCCGCGGTGGGCGGTCGATGAACGCCATGTGCCGGATCCACGGTGTGCCGGAGGTAACAGCTGCCTCGATCGGTGGGTGCTGGGACCGGCCGAATGCGCCGGGCCTCTTCGGCGGGTACCCCAACCGGCCGGTCGGCGTCGCCTTCGTCCAGGAGCACAACGTCGACGAGCTCATCGCCGAGGGGCGGGCCCCCACCAGCGTCTACGAGGCGACCGCGCTTGCCCGCAAGGAAGAGCGCGTGCGGCGCATGGCGCGGGGTGTTCCCTACGGCCGGTGGCTGTCGGGTTGGCTCGAACGGCGCCCGCCCGATTCGGTGCGGGGGATGTACGGCGAGTGGCCACACCGACTCACGGCCCCGCTGACCGACTGGGAGCCGCGGGAGCGGTTGCTCGACCCGGAAGTGAGCAAGGCCCGCGACGTTCCCATGGCCGAGGTCTCCCGCTACTGACGGGCGTCGTGATGGCGTCGCCACGCACCGACGGCTCGGCAACCTGAAACACATTTCACGTTGGACGTAAGACCAGCGAGGTTATATAGTGATCCTCGATGATCCACGGGGGAGGCCGACGTCCCTGCCGAAGGGCAATCGATGGATGCGGCGTGGACGCGCGGCGTGACGCAGGGGCGCGGTCGTGACTTCGGTTCTCGACGTCGATGGTTGCTCGATCGCCTACGACCAGCGCGGTAGCGGCGACCTCGTCCTGCTCATCCACGGCGCCAGCGGCGACGCGGCGAACTACTGGGGGAAGCTGCGGGTGTCCCTCGCGTCCGAGTGGCAGGTGGTCACCTACGACCAGCGGGGCTTCGGGCGTTCCCAGTGCGAGGTCCGGCGCATCGACGTGGGCCAGCTGGCTGGTGACGCCGCACACCTGCTGGAGCACGTCGGCGGTGGGCCGGCCGCCGTGGTCGGGCTGAGCCTGGGCGGCATGGTCGCGCAGCAGCTTGCCGCCGACAGACCGGACCTGGTACGCAGCCTTGTGCTGGCAGGCACCGGACCGCGGATCGGACCGCGCCTGGCACTCCTCGGCAGCGTGCTCGGCCGGGTCGCCGCCAGCGGGGACCAGGAACTGCTCTTCGACCTCAATCTCCTGCTCCTGCACGCGGAGCACTTCATCGATCGGCAGGCCGACCTGCTCCCGACTCTGCGCCAGCACTTTGCCGCGACCGCTGCGACCGCCATGCGGGATGGGCTACAGGAGCAAGTGGTGTGGCCCGGTGTCCTAGCGGGTTCGATCCGCTGCCCGACCCTGGTGGTGCACGGCGAGGAAGACGCGGAGATGCCCATCGGCTACGCGCGCCAGCTCGTCGAGCAGATCCCCGGTGCCGAGCTCGAGGTCCTGCGGGACGCTGGTCACAAGTGCAGCGATGACCAGCCCGACCGGTTCGCCGATTTGGTGGCCGATTTCCTCCGGCGGCAACGGTCGTGACCGCAGCCCATCCGGCAGTTGCGGTGGGTGACCACCGTGGCTCGGTCACCCAGCTGGAAGGTCTCATGAAGTTCCACGAGACAGGACAATGACGAAAGGAGCGATGATGCGCTTTGAAGGCAAGGTGGCGCTCGTCACAGGGTCAGGTTCAGGCATCGGTGAAGCGACCGCCCGCGCGCTTGCAGAAGGCGGCGCGTCGGTGGCGGTGCTCGACGTCAACGAGGAGCAGGCGAAGCTGGTGGCCGGGACCCTCCCGGGTTCGGCGCGTCCCGTCGTGGCCAGCGTGGCCGACAGCGCGGCTGTGGACCGAGCCTTCGCCGAAGTGGAGGCGGAGATGGGGCCGATCGACATCCTGGTGAACAACGCCGGGATCCCGGGGCGTGCGCTGACCGAGCGAATCACGCCGGCGATCGAGGCGCAGATGGCCGAGGCCGCTACAGGCCGCATCACGACCGCGCTCGAGTCCACGGTGAGCATCACCGATGACGAGTGGGCAGACATGCTCCAGGTCCACCTGTTCGGAACCTTCTACTGCACCAGGGCGGCCCTGCGCTCCATGGCGCCGCGGGGGAGTGGCGCCATCGTCAACATCGCGTCGATCTGCGGCGTGGAGGGATGCGCCGGTCACCCGCACTACTCGGCGGCCAAGGGTGGCATCCTGAGCTTCACCAGGGCGGTGGCGAAGGAAGTGATCCTTCAGGGCATCAGGGTCAACGCGGTCGCCGCCGGCTACGTCGACACTCCCATGGCCGAGACGATGAGCGCGGCGATGCGAGCCGCCCTGGAGGTACAGACGCCGATCGGGCGCATGGCCCGACCGCAGGAGATCGCCGCAACGGCCGCCTTCCTGGCCAGCGACGATGCAAGCTTCTTCGTCGGTGCAACCGTCACGCCAAGCGGCGGGCTGGTCACCGTCTAGGCGCCCCCTCCGCCACGGGATCGAGCGACACATGGAGCCACACCACATCGCCCCCGGGAGACGTCATGGACTGCCGTCCTCAGCGGCGGGTGCAGCCGACGTTCGTCGGATCGGCCATGCCGACCCGGTCGTCAGGCAATGGGTTCCCGCTCCCAGCCGTGATCCTCGGTCACGACCCGCGCTCCACGGCAGCCTCCTGTCACGATTGACGGCGGGAGGACAGCGCGTGAGCGACTCCGTACCCGCGGTCCTGACAGGTGCCCCCGGGACCGCCTGTCCGGGACCCAAGCGATCGCCGTCGACGTAGGTTCGACTGGGTCGCCAGTTCGACGAGCCCCGTGCCCGGCTAGCAACCTCCCCCCCGCTTCTGGGCACGGGGCCGTCACCCCCTAATTGTTGCAGGCGTTTCCTGCGAGGTGGTGGCACGCGCGGGCGCGGTACGTGGCTGGAGCTGTACAGCGTCGCCTGGTCGCGTTAGGTGCCGGTGGTCGGTGCCGTTCAGCGCCTGGTGCCGGCCTTCCAGGTGAAGCCCCGAGGACCCGGCCGGTGGTCGCACCCGTGCGCCCGGTGCGCCGCGTGGAGCGGCACCGCTGGCGTCGTGGATCAGCTCTCGTGGTACTGGCGGTGCGCCCTCGACTGGAGCACCTCGTTGGCCCCGTCCACGACGAGTACGCTGCCGTTCACATACCAGGCCTCGTCCGAGATGAGGTAGGTGGCGGCCCCGGCGAGGTCGTCGGGAAGCGGGGTCCGCCCGGAGGGGGAGCGCCGCGCCATGTCGGCCGCCACCTCGTCGACCGCCGCTGAGTTTCCGATGACGGCCAGCGCGGTGAGGGGGGAGGCGACAGCGCCGGGAGCGAGGCAATTGGCGCGCACGCCGACGTAACGGAGCTCGGTTGCCACCGACTTCGTGAGCCCGACAACGCCGTGCTTTGCCGCCGTGTAGGCATGGGGGCCGAGGCCGCCCTGCACACCGGCCGTGCTGGCCACGTTGAGGATGGCGCCGGAGCGCTGGGGGATCATGACCCGTGCCGCATGCTTGGTGCCGAAGAACACACCGGTGAGCATCACCGCCACGGTCCTGTCCCATTCCGCTGTGGAGGTCGAAGCGATGGGGCCGAGGGCGCCGAGCAGGCCGGCGTTGTTGACCATGGCGTCGAGCGCCCCGAACCGCTCGCAGGCGCTGTCGATCGCCCCGGCAACCTGCTCCTCGTTGGTGACATCCACGTACACGAAGGTCGCGGCCTCGCCGAGCGACTCGGCCAGCGCCCGGCCAAGGTCTTCCTGGACGTCGGCCAGGACGCAGGCGGCCCCCTCTTCGACGAACCGGCGGGCGAAGGCGGCCCCGATGCCGCTGGCGGCGCCGGTCACGATCACCGTCTTTCCGGCCAACCGTCCTGAACTCGTTGTCGTCATCCCAACCTCCCGGAGGTCCGAGTCGCTTCACGCTTGCGAATGCTTACGTTAGACGTAAGATATGGACCGATGCACACGGCGGTTCCGGTCGGCGCCGCGACCGGCGTTCCCGGGCGTGGCGGGGCGGCAGGCTGCGAGTGACCACGAGCGATTAGAGAGGCCGAGGGATGGGAGAAGCAGCAGCTGGAGCGGTGATCGATCCGCAGGACGAGTTCATGCACGAACCGACCGACGATCCCCAATTCAACGAGTCGATGTACTTCAACTTCGTCGACGGTGGCAGCGGGTTCGCCACACTGGTGCGGATCGGCAACCGTGTCAACGAGGGACACGCCGAGGTGACCGCGCTCGTGTACCAGCCCGGCGGCGGGGCTGTCATCCACTTCGACCGCAGCCCGATCACCGACAACAATGCCTTCGACACGGATGGCCTTCGCGTCGACGTCCGCAAGCCGTTGGAGCACCTGCAGCTCACCTACAACGGGAAGGGGCACCAGCTCGAACGGGGCACGGACCTCGCCGACCCGAAGGCTGCACTGAGTGCCGCCCCCGAGGTCCCGCTCGAGCTCGACCTCGCCTACGAGTCGCTGATCGACCTCTATGGCCTCAGCTCGGGCGACGGCGCCGGCGGCGGGATCGAGGGCGGCGAGAGCACCATCGCCACCGGTCACTACCAGGGGCCGTGCCGGGTCCACGGCACGATCACGGTGGGCGACGAGCGTCACGCCGTGTCCGGGCTCGGCTTCCGTGACCACTCGTGGGGGCCGAGGCGCTGGCAGGGCCCGACGTACTGGCGCTGGATCTCGTGCATGTGCGACGAAGCCAACGGTTTCGTGGTCTGGGTGAGCCGGATCGGGGACACGGTGCCCAAGCCGCATGGCATGGTCCTCCTCGACGGTGCGTTCAGGCGGATCGACGATGCGAACGTGACGAGCACCTACGGGCCGGCGCCTTACTACCCCGAGACCATGCGGATGCACATGGAGACGCAAGCTGGACCCGTCGACGCCACTGGCGAGGTGTTCGCCATGGTCCCGTTGCGTCATCGACGCGAGGGGCAGGTGGCGCGCCTGGGCGAGGCGCTGGTCCGGTACGAGCTCGAAGGGCGTGAGGGCTTCGGGATCGCCGAGTACCACGACCTCATGATCGATGGGGTCCCCGCAGGGATGTCCGAGGCGTGAACGACGCCGAAGTGGCCCGAATGCTCGATGAGCGGGCCATCGTCGAGGTGACCCACCGCTACTGCGCTGCCTTGGACGGCCACGACTGGCAGGCACTGGAGCGGTGCTTCACACCGGACGCCGTGGCTGTCTACGGAGGTGTCCCCGGCGAGCACGACGGCCTCGACGCGATCAAAGAGGTGTGCCGGGCCTCGTTGGAGCCACTCGACGCATCGCAGCACCTGGTCGCCAACCATCTGGTGGAGCTGGCAGGCGACACCGCCGCGTCGCGCTGCTACGTGCGGGCCCAGCACTGCCGGCGGGAGCTACCCGACGGCGAGAACTTCATGATCGCCGGGACCTACGAGGACGAATGGCTCCGGACCGCCGACGGTTGGCGCATCACGCGGCGCGTCCTCGCGGTCACCTGGACTGAGGGCAACCCCATGGTACTGGCGCGAAACCGCCGGGAGGGGCTGTGATCCCGGCCACCATGCGGGGGCTACGCTTCCACCGCCACGGTGGCCCCGAGGTGCTGGTGTGGGACGAGCTGCCGGTGCCCGAGCCGGGGCCCGGCGAGGTACTCATACGCAGCCGCGGCTTCGCCGTGAACTGGGCCGACCTGATGGAGCGGGCGGGGGTCTACCCCGGAGCACCGGATCCCCCGTACGTGATGGGCCACGATCTGGCCGGCGACATCGTGGCCCACGGGCCCGGCGTGGAAGGTCCCGCCATCGGAACCCGCGTCTTCGGGTTGCTGCCACAGGCGGGCACCTCCGCGGAGTGGATCGTCGCCCGTGCCGGACAGGTGTACCCGGTTCCGGAGGCGCTGACAGATGCGGAGGCAGCGGGTCTCGGTTCGCCGTTCCTCACTGCCGACGCCGCGCTCGTCACCATGGGGCGCCTGCAGGCGGGCGAGACCGTCCTCGTGCACGCGGCAGCCGGGGGCTTCGGTTCGGCGACGGTGCAGCTGTGCAAGGCCTATGGAGCGGGCACGGTCATCGCGACCGCCGGTTCGCCCGAGAAGCTCCAGCGGGTGGCGACACTGGGCGCCGACGTGACGGTCGACTACACGACCGAGGACTTCGTCGAGGTCGTGAAGCGGGTCACGGACGGGCGTGGCGTCGACCTGGTCATGGAGTCGGTGGGCGGCGATGTCCTGGCACGCAGCTTCGACTGCGTGCGCCCGGCCGGCCGGTTGGTGAGCGTGGGGGCAAGTTCCGGCCGCAGCACATCGCGCTTCCGGCTGCAGACCCTGTTCGAGACCGGCATCACCGTCGGCGGCTTCACCCTCGGGCAGTGGATCCAGCACGACCCGGAGCTCGTCGCCGCGAGCGTCGAGCGGGTCCTGCGCGTGCTCGCCGCGGGGGCGATCCACCCTCTCGTGGCCCAGGTGTTCAAGCCCGAGGACATCGCCGACGCACACGTCTATCTGGCCGGCCGGCAGTCGGTCGGCCGGACGATCGTGCTCTTCCCCCAATCGTGACGCAGCGCCCCACCGCACCCGGTGAGCGAGACAGGAGATCGACCCATGCCTGAGATGTCCGTGGAGATGGCTCGGTGACGCCGGAGACGACAGTGCCGGCCGGTACACCGCCAGCAGCTGGCAGCTGGGCCTCGGCGCCTTCAGGCGATGCGACGCGGCTGCAGGGCCGGCGGGCCGTCGTGACCGGTGGCGGCCGGGGGCTCGGGCGTGCCGTCGCCTGGCGCCTGGCAGCCGAGGGCGCCAGCGTCGTCGTCGCCGACCTCAACGCCGAGGACCTGGAGCACACCGTGGCCGGGTCGCCGGTTGAGGGAGCGGTCCGGGCGGTGGTGGCCGACTGCGCGCGTGCCGACGGGATCCAGAGCGTCCTCGACGCCTGCGCCGCCCTGGGCGGCGTCGCAGACGCGCTCGTCAACAACGCGGCGGTCCTTTCAGGAGGGCTGGTCACCGAGGTGACCGAGGACGAGATCGAACGCGTGTTGCGGGTGAACACGATGGGGCCGATGCTGGCCACCACGGCCTTCGCCGGCCGCCTGGTTGCCGCAGGTGCTCCGGGATCGGTGGTGAGCATCGCCTCCACCACGGCCCACATCGCTTCACTTCCTGCGCTCTCCACGTACGCCGCGTCCAAAGGAGCGGTGCTCGCCTACACGAGGGCGGCGGCCGTCGACTTGGCCCGCTACGGGATCCGGATCAATGCCGTCTCGCCCGGATGGATCCGCACCGATATGACCAGCAACCTCGGCGACGAGCGTGATGCGCCGTTACTGCGGCGGATCCCCATGCGCCGCCCGGCGGATCCGTCCGAGGTGGCTGCCGCCGTCGCGTGGCTGCTCTCTGACGACTCGGCGTACGTGACGGGAACGAGCGTGGCGGTCGACGGTGGCTGGCTCGCCTACTGAGCCCGGCGAGGCGCCGGGCGTGCCCCAGATCGGTGCTACCGAGTTGGTGCTGAGCCACTTCTGTCTCCGCTACGCCAGTTTCGAGGAGCGGGTAGAGGCGGCCGCGGTGGCCGGACTCTCCCAGATCGGTCTGTTCCACCGCAACTACGCGCAGCTCCTGGCCGACGGCGCCACCCCCAGCTCGCTGCGTGCCGTCCTCAATCGCCACGGTGTGCGGGTGAGCGAGCTCGAAGTCCTCCGCCCGTGGGCGGAGGACGAGCGGGGGCGGGCTGCGGCGGCCGACGGGGTCCGGCTGGTCATGGAGATGGCCGAGACCTTCGGGGCCCGGTACCTGCAGGTGATCGGACCGTGCCCACCGGACATGGACCGTGCAGCCGAGGTGCTGGCCGGGCTGTGTGACCGCGCCGCTGAAGTCGGCCTGATCGTGGGGGTGGAGTTCCTGCCCTTCACGAACATCGCCGACGCGGGGGTAGCGCTCGACCTGGTGCTGCGGGCGGACCGGCCCAACGCCGGGATCTGCATCGACAGCTGGCACCACTTCCGTGGCGCCGACGACTGGTCGTTGCTCGAGCGCCTGCCGCCGGAACGCATCGCCGCCGTGCAGCTCAACGACGGGCCGCTGGTGCCCGAAGGCCCCGACTACCTGGAGGACTGCCTGGCCAACCGGCGGGTCCCCGGCGAGGGGGCCTTCGACTTGCCGCGCCTGGTCGGGCTGTTGCGCTCGCGGGGGGTCAGCGTGCCGCTCTCGATGGAGGTGATCTCGAACAAGCTGGACGCGTTGCCACCCACCGTAGCTGTGCAGCGGATCGTGGACGGCACCCGCTCCCTGCTGGCTGAATCCTGACGGGCAGGCCTGTCCCGGCCGGCGGGGCCGGCTAGGTCCCGGCCGGCGGTAAGTGGGTCTCGCTCCGCCCGGCCGGCGGAGCCGCCCGGCCTGGCCGGTCGATCAGGTCCCAGGCCACGTCGAAGTCTCGGTGGCCGGCGACCTGCAGGTGCCGCACGGTGATCCTCCAGCCGCCGTGCCGCCGGGCCAGGACGTCGTGGTATTCGCCGAAGAGCCGGGCATCGGGGGTCGGTCCGGGAACGTGGTGCCACGCCAGGACCGAGCTGGCGGCTGTGGCCTGGTCGCCGTCCAGGGTGACGACCGGGCTGCTCAGCTGGTGACTGGTGGCGGCGAACCGCCGGAGCCCGGCGGCCAGGGAGTGGGCCAGGTGATCGAGCCCTCGCCGCTCGCCGCCCATCCCAGGTCCGCGGTCGACAACGCAGTCCTCGGTGAAGACCTCCGCAAGCCGGTCGGTGGCGATGCGGTCGACGAGGTGGTAGTAGCGGTGCAGCACCTCGACGATGGCGGCACGGTCCTCTATCGCCCGCAGGCGCTGCTCCACGTCGCCGATCTGAACGCCGGTCGCCGGCCCGTCGCCCTGGTGCTCCGCCATAATTACCGATAACGTAGGACGTAAAATCTGGACGCGCAAGGGATCGGGACCCGGGGAGGGACGCAATGCCGGGACGTTGGGAAGCCTACGAGGAGCTGCAGCGGTACCCGCTGACGGCGGAACGACGCGACCTGCTCCTGGCCGAAGCGGTCGAGTGCGCAGTCACCTGGATCGATGCCGACGGCTGGCCGATGGGAGTGGTCCACTGGTTCGTGTGGGAGCGCGGGCGGTTCTTCGTGACAGCGGGGACAAGGCGCACCCGGGTGGCAGCCCTGCGGGAGCGCGCCCAGTCCTCCGTCATCGTCTCCGGATCGGGCACGTCGCTCGGCCCGGGCCTGTCGGTCACCGCCGTGACCCGGGCCCTGGTGCACGACGACGAGGAGACATTGCGCTGGTTCGCCGCTGCACTGTCTGGCAAGGCACATCGAGGGAACCCCGCGATGGCGGCGCGTTTCGAACGGATGCTGGTGGAGACCGATCGGGTGGTCATCGAGCTGGAGCCACTGCGATTCGTCTCCCACGACGGCGCGAGGATGGGTGCCGCCGTGCAGAAGCTCCCGGCGTAGGGCCGACCGGGCAACGATCGTCCACCGCGTCCTGGACCCGCCCGGTTCGCCAGCGATCGGCCCGGCGCCGGTCAGTGGGGATCGACCAGGACCTTGGTGTCGGATGAGCGTCCGGCGGCGAGCTCCTGGAGCACGCCGCCGAGCTCCTCGAGGTTCACGGTGCGGCTGTGCAACGGCGACACCCGCACCCGGCCGTCGGCGATGAGCGACATGGCGCTGTGCTGGTCCTGGCGGGCGAACCCTACGGAGGCCACCATGGTGATGTCCTTGCCGAGCCATCGGGAAGGGTCGATGGTGGCCGCCTCCTCGATATAACCGAGCATCGCCGTGACCCCACCGTGGCGCGTCAGGTCAACGGCGGCCTGCAGCAGCGGTGGGTGCCCGGCGCACTCGAAGACCACATCGCCGCCGGCGCCGCCAGTCACGTCGAGGACGCCGGCGACGGCCTCATCGCCGGGTGCGAGCACCAGGTCTGCTCCCACCTCGCGCGCCGCCGCACGGCGGCCCGGATCTGGCTCGATGACGACGACGGTCGCCGCACCTGCTGCCCGGGCGAACTGCAGGGTGAGGAGGCCGATGGGGCCTGCGCCCTGGACGACGGCGACATCGCCCAGGCCGACGCCGCTACGCCGCACGCCTCGGTGGGCCACTGACGCCGGCTCGATGAGCGCCGCCTCCTCGTCGCTCAGCTGGGGGTGGACCCGCACCAGGCGTTCGGCGGCGACAGCCAGTGCCGGGGCGAATCCGCCATGGGGGGGAGCCAGGGGGTCGCGACCGAGCAGCATGGCCCGTGCCGCACGGCACGACCCCGGCCGACCCGCAGCGCAGTCGGGGCAGACCCCGCACGGTGCGCGGACCGCTACGACGACCCGGTCGCCGGGAGCCAGCCCGCCGGCCTCGTCGCCCACGTCGCGCACCGTGCCCGTCCACTCGTGTCCGAACAGCGACGGGTGCGACGGCATCCCCGTCCGGTAGGCGCCCACGTCGGTGCCGCACACGCCGCAGTACCGGATGTCGACCACCACCCCACCAGGTGCAGGGTGGGGCTCGGGCACCTCGACCAGCTCGATCTGGCGTGCCCCCGTGATGAGCGCTGCTCGCACGGTCTCCTCCTCGCGTGTCCGGTCCCTGATCGCGGTGGCGAACGGCCACCGAGGCGACCTAGTTTCTTACGCTTGACGTCGCACGGCAAATAGATAGCCTTTCTGGGACGGACGAGCGACGGGCATGAGCGTGGAGCGACGGGCATGAGCGTGGAGCGACGGGCATGAGCGTGGAGCGACCTGTGGTCGACCTGCCGACGGAGCAATTCCACGTCGGTGCCCGGGTCGGTGACCTGGAGGTGTCCATGGACCTGCTGGCGCAGGCGCTGGGCCTCAGGTGGGCGGTCGTCGTCGAGCGCGACCAGCGTGTGTGGACGCCGTCGGCCGGTGCCACCACGGTGCCGCTCCGGTTCACCTACTCGTGCCAAGGGCCCCAGCACGTGGAGCTCCTGCAGGGTTCGCCCGGCTCGTTGTGGGACGGGAACCATCTGCCTGGCCTGCACCATCTCGGCGTCTGGGCGGACGACGTCGCTGCTGAGACGGAAAGCCTCATCGATGCGGGCTGGACCGTCGATGGGGCCGAGCGGCCCCCCGAAGAAGGGTATGGAGTCATGAGCTATGTGAGATCTCCGGCCGGCCTGCTGGTCGAACTGGTCAGCCGGAGCGTCGAGCCCGCGTTCGAGCGGTGGTGGGCGGGCGGCGAGCTGCGATGACCGTGGACGCAGAACGGACGTCCGACACCGGCCGATCGCTGATCGCGGACGTGGAGCTCCTCATGGCCGAGCGGGCCATCCGGCGGGTCCTCCATGCGTACTCGCGTGGTGTCGACCGGCTCGACCTCGAGGCTGTGCGCGCCTGCTACTGGCCCGAGGGCACCGACGACCATGGGGATTACCGGGGCGGGGTGGACGGGTTCATCGACTTCCTGCGGGACGTTCTCGCTCGCCATGACGCCACGAACCATTTCCTCGGGAACACATTGATCGACGTCGACATCGACGCGGGCGTGGCCCGTTCCGAAACGTACGCGATCGCTCATCACCGGCACACCCGGCGAGATGGGCAGCCGGCCGACATGGTCGCCGGCCTGCGCTACGTCGACCGTTTCGAGCGGCGCGCCGACGAATGGCGCATCGCAGCCCGGGTCTGCGCCTTCGACTGGTGGCGCAATGACCCGGTCAGAGGCGACGTCTCGTGGGGACCCGGGTTCGTCCTCGGCGTCCGCTCGAGCGACGACATCGTGTACCACATCCTCGAAACGTCCTGATCCCGTGTTGACGAGCGTGGTGCTCTTCATCGGCGGATCGTCGGGCGCAGCACAGTCGGAGGAGGCGGTGGACCGGGTGCTGGAGCACGTCCGATCGCGCTCCGGCGCCGTGGTGGCCCGGGGAGCCGCGGACGCCGGTCTGCTGGGAGGCGACACGACGCACGGGGCGGAGACTGCTGCGGGACCGGCGTTCACCGCCGCCGTCCACCTCAGCTTCGAGGACGGGGCACCCGAGCCGGAGCTGGTTTTGCAAGGGCTGGCCAAGACGCTGGACGGTGTCGCCGACCCGTCGGCCTGTGCCGTCGTCGCCGGCACCGAACACATCATCGTGCCTGGCCAACAGCAGCTGTTGCTGGCCATGGCCATCCGGCGGCTGCCGGAGCTCACCCACGAACGATTCGAGGAGCACTGGTCGACCGTGCACGCCGACCTCGGTCGCAGCGTGCCCGGTTCGGAGGGCTATCGGCAGGTCCGCACCGACGATGCGCTCATTCGCCGCGTCGCACCGGCATCGGGATTCGGTCTCGTTGACCTCGATGGCGCCGCGCTGGCCTACTACTCGAGCCACGAGGCGATGCTGCGGATCCTGGGGGACCCTGACGTCTCGGGGCGGTTGATGGAAGACGAGCGGACCTTCATCGACCACAGCAGCTCGGCCCTGGTGTGCGGTTGGAGCCGCTGACACCGGCCGGCAAAGAAGACCGTCCCATTCCAGGACTGCCTCGACCTACATCGAGGCATGAATCTGACGTGTGACGTCAACAAGCCAGAATGAGTAGTGTGGCGTCTTGAGGTTGAAATTTCGGCGGGCGGAGGTGAGGGCCTCAGCCCCGCTGAACCGGTCCAGGATCCGTGGAGACTCGGCGGATTCAACCGGTCGTCGCAACACCTCGATGAGGGAGGTGTGCGATGAAACGTGGCACGAAACAGTTGGCGGAGGCGCCGGCGGGTGCCAGGCGGCAGTGGCGGCGGACCGGGCGCTGCGCGCACCGATGCGTTCGTCCGGGCGACCTGAGCCCTCGCGGTCGGTGCAGCGGGAGTTCTGGCGGCTGATCGTCACGGGGATCACGACGGTGGAAGCGTCGGCCGGCGTGGGCTTGTCGGTCCCCGTCGGGACGCGGTGGTCGTCGCGTCTGGGGGACCCTCAGCTCTGGCTAGCCCTCGTACACCACTCTGGTGGACTCAACTGCCGGAAGCGGACCGCGACCCACGGGCTCCGGGCCGCGGCAGCCGGGCATTCCTGGTCTCTCGTAGGGTACGCTTTACGTCATACGTAAGCGATGGAGGGCGTGGGCCACCCACCTGGGTGTCGACCCAGCCGTACCACCGGAGGCCGATGCGTGAGACCGACAGCGGAGGAACTGCTGGCGAGCCTACGGCTGTCCCTGAACGACACCGTGGCGCTGAAGATCGAGGATCGGTGGGCGCGTTACGTCGCCACCGCCATGGACCTCGTGCTGCAGCACCTGCAGCTACGACTGGCAGGAGAGCTCGACACCATGGACGCCGACAGTCTCGACATGGCGGAGACCCTGGCGGCCGTGGCTGGGCAGGCTGTCCGCCACGGGGAGGAGGGCGGCCAGGACCAGGACAAGTGGTCTGCCCTGCTGCAGCGGCTCGGCACGGCGGCGCCGGGCGATCCCGCCCGGCGCGTCGATGAGGCGGTCGCCCGCAACGAGGCACTCCGGGGGCGAGTCGTGGACGTGTTGCGGTGGCTCGACGAGATCGACCCGGACGACGTGGACCCGGAGCTGCACGGCGTACGGGATGAGCTGCACCGTATGGTCCGGCGCCAGGTGGGGCGGCTCGTCCCGTTCGTGGAGCCGCTCTACATGAGCTTCCGGCCGGGAGGTGCGTGATGGCTGGCGAGCAGCGTGATCTCGACGAAGGGCGCATCGCCGGGTACCTGACCGAACGTCTCGGCGCCGACTCGCTCGATGTGACCAGCTTGCGGCGCAACGTGGGCGGCATGTCCCGGGAAACGTGGTTCGCTGAGGTGCACTGGGCGCGTTCAGGCCAGCAGCACGACGACTCTCTCACCTTCCGGGTGGACCACCCGGAAGGGTCGGTGGTACCCGTCAGCCTGGAACGCGAGTACCAGACGTTCCGCGCCATCGGCACCTCTTCGGTGCCGGTCGCCCAGACGCTCTGGTACGAGGACGATCCCGAGTTGGTGGGCCGAGCGCCGTTCTACGTGCGGCGTACCGTGCCCGGCTCGGCCTCGGCCGGGCAGCTCTTCGCCCCCGGCAACGAGAATCGGCGACAGAAGATCGGTGTCGACCTGGCCGAAAAGCTCGCCGCCGTCCACACGATGGATTGGCGGGCGGCAGGTCTGGCCGAATTCATGCGGGTCCCCGAGCGGCCTGAAGATCATGCGCTGTTCGAGCTCGAGCACTACGAACGGTCGTACCGTGCTGCGCAACCCGAGCCGATGCCCGTCGTCGAGGTGCTCCTGTCGTGGCTGAAGCGCAACGCACCAGGCGACGTGCAGCGCACGTCACTGGTGTGGGGTGACGTCGGTGTCGGCAACTTCATCTACGCCGGTGACGAGGTGGTCGCCCTCACCGACTGGGAGCAGGCCCATCTTGGTGATCCGATGAAGGATTGGGCCTCCGCCCTGTGGCGGGGTGTCGACGCACTGGCGCCGAAGGAGATGCTGTTCGAGGCGTACGAGGGAGCCAGCGGATTGCGGATCGATGAGGACCGCATCAACTACTACTCCGTGTTCATCGACGCGGAGTACGTGTGCACGTCGTTCCCGCTCCTCGGCGAGCTCGGCCTGGACCACACCCGCGACGCGACCTTCGCACGCCTGGGGATCGGTGTCCCGTACATGTGCATGGACCACGGCCTCGGGATGATCGGCTACTGACCACTCCCGGTTGCACGGGCCACGCCTCGGGCCTGCGCCGGCACGAGATCACCGCTGATCGGACCCGAAGCACGCGCGGTCAGCCCGCGAGCATGCCGTACAGCTCGGGCCGTCAATCGGCGAGCATGACCCGTAGCTCGTGCTTCAGTACCTTGCCGGTGGCGTTGCGGGGCAGCTCGCCGACCCGCACCCAACGGCGTGGGACCTTGTAGCCGGCGAGGCGATGGCGAACCCACGACTCGAGCTCGGCGTCGGGTGGCGCCGGCTCGACGAGCACGGCCGTGACCACCTGTCCCCAGGTCGGGTCGGCCGTCCCCAGCACGGCGACGTCCCCGACGGCGGGATGTTCCAGGAGCGCGGCCTCGACTTCGCGCGGGTACACGTTCTCACCGCCGGTGATGACCATGTCGTTGCGCCGGTCGGTGATGTGCAGACGCCCGCGGCTGTCGCGGAACCCGATGTCGCCGGTGTGCATCCAGCCCCCGCGCAGGGCCTCGGCCGTCGCGTCGGGGCGGTTCCAGTAGCCGCGCATCAGCGACGGCGCACGGCAGACGACCTCACCCAGCTCCCCGGGGGGAACCGGGATGTCGTCGTCGTCGACCACGGCGACCTCGAACGAGACGATCTCGCTGCCGGCGGACGACAGCTTCTCCTCGTCGTTGGGGTCGTGGTCGGCCGGCCGCACGATGGTGGAGGCACCGCTCTCGGTCATGCCGTACTGCTGCAGCATGTCGCAACCGAATCCGTCCATGGCCCGCGCGAGCAGCCGGGGGGTGATGGACGCCCCGCCGTACACGATCTGGCGCAGGTCCGGCGGGGGCGAGCTCGCCATCTCGGGGCTGTCGAGCAACATGGCGATCATGGTCGGCACCAGGACGGTGGTGGTCACGTGCTCCTCGGACATCGCCGCCAGGCACTGCTGCGGCGAGAATTCCGGCAACATCGCGACACTCCCTCCGACGACGATGTGCGCGTAGGCCAGGAACGCTGCGATGTGGAACATCGGCAGGGCCGCCAGGTGCACGTCCGTCGGCCGGAGCTGCAGCTCCGCACAGTTGACCAGGACCCGGGCGGTGAACGCGACTCGGTCGATCATGGCCCCCTTGGGCCGACCGGTCGTGCCACTCGTGTACAGGATGAGCGCGGTGAGGTCCGGATCCGTGGGATCTGCCGTCCCGTCCGGGACGGCGGCAGCCAGCAGGTCTTCGTACCGCTCCACGCCGTCCGCCTCGCCGAGGCCGAAAACGTGCGTAACGCCACACTCCGTTGCCAGCGCCGCCGACCTGGTGAGCTGCGACCGCCCGCCGATCAGCACAGCCGGCGTGCAGTCGGCGAGGATGAACGACACCTCGGGGTCGGCGAGCCGGGTGTTGATCGGCACCAGGGTGAAGCCCGACCGCAGGCAGGCCGCCTGCGCCTCGATGTACTCCGGTTCGTTGGCGGCCAGCAGCGCGACACGGTCGCCGGGACGCAGACCCAAACGGCGGAGGGCGGCACCGAGCCGGCCCGTTCGCTCGTGCAGTTCGCCGAACCGGATGCGCCGGCCGCTGCCTACCACGGCGACCCGCTCACCGTGGGCCGCCGCCACACCCGCTACCAAGTCGAGGTACCACATGACTCTCCCGATGGGTCGAGGTCCGATGGATATGCGCCCTTTACGTTCAGCGTCAGATACTAGTACACTCGTGGGTGCGTTCGGGGATCCCCCCCGCCGCCCACGCCGGAGCGGCAAGGAAGTGATGACCGATGTTGATCAGCGATGTCGTGCGCCGCAACGCCCGGTACTTCGGCGACATGCAGGCCGTCGTCGTGCCTGACGGACCGACGCGGACCTGGCGCGAGCTCGACCAGCGGACGGACCGGCTGGCCAACGCGCTGCTGTCGCTCGGGCTCGCCGCGGGCGATCGGCTGGCCATGTACGCCCCCAACTGCGGCGAGTACATCGACTTCTTCTTCGCGTGCGCCAAGTCCGGGGTCATCGGTGCGGCCCTCAACACCCGGCTCGCTCCCCACGAGACGAGCGCCTACCTGTCGTATGTTGAGCCGACCGCCGCGCTGGTGCACGCCGATCTCCTCCCGGTCGCCCGCACATGGCTTGCCGAGGTGCCCTCGGTGCGGCACGCCATCGGCTTCGGCGGTGACCACGGACTGGCATTCGACCTCGAGACACTGATCGGCGCAGCGTCCGCCACGGCCCCGGTCGTCCAGATCGCCCCCGATGACGTCTACATGCTCGGCGCGACCAGCGGTACCACGGGCATCCCGAAGGCAGCCATCCTGACCCATGGGAACGCCATCGCCGCCATCGTGAACTGGGCGATGGAGATGGTGATCGCCGAGGGCGGCACCGCACTGCAGAACATCCCCTACTTCTTCAACCCGGGCGGCCCGTCGGGACTCCACCCGGTGCTCCTGAAGGGTGGGCGCACCGTGATCCCGCCGGCGTTCGACCCGATGGAGTTCCCGAAGCTGGTCGAGGAGTACGGCGTCACCCACACGATCATCGTCCCGACCATGGTCCAGATGGTGGTGTCTCAGCCGGGTATCGAGTCCTACGACCTGTCGTCCCTGCTCGGGGTCATGTCCGGTGGTTCGCCGTTTCCGGCACCCGTGCTGAAGCGGGCACGCGAGGTGATGGGCGACGTCTTCAACCCGACCTACGGCATGGCCGAGAGCTACTCGTGCGGTACCGCGCTGCGCCCGCAGAACCTCTTCACCGAGGGCACGGAACAGCAGATGCGCCAACTCGGCTCCATCGGCAAGCCGCACACGCTGATGAACGTGCGGGTGGTCGACGGCGAGGGCAACGACGTGCCCCACGACGGGGAGACATCCGGAGAGATCCTGGTGTCCGGCCCGTCGGTGTCCCCCGGCTATTACCGGATGCCCGAGGAGACCGAGCGCAGCCGTGAGGGCGACTGGTTCCACACCGGAGACGTGGCCGTGGTCGATTCGGAGGGTTTCATCACCATCGTGGACCGGTTGAAGGACATGATCATCACCGGGGGCATCAACGTCTTCAGCATCGAGGTGGAACGCGCCCTCGAGCAGCACCCTGACGTCGCCATGGTGGCCGTCATCGGACTGCCCCATCCGCAGTGGGGCGAGGCGATCCACGCCGTCGTCGTCCGGCGTGAGGGTGCCACCGTGACGGAGGAGGAGCTGATGGCGTTCGCCGCCGAGCGGCTGACCTCCTACAAAAAGCCCCGTTCGGTCGAGCTCGTCGACTCGCTCCCGATGGGGGCGACCGGCAAGGTCTTGAAGAAGGAGCTGCGGGCCGAGCGCGGCATTGCCTGAGAAGCACGTCCGAGAGAGAGTGAACCATGGACTTCGAGTTGAGCGACGAGCACGTGGCCCTGCGCCAGAGCCTGCGCACCTTCTTCGAGCGCGAAGCGCCACTCGACGTGGTGTCCCGCCACGACCGCGACGAGGAATTCGACAACGACCTGTACCGCAAAGCAGCCGAGATCGGCCTGTGCGGGCTCGCCTTCGACGAACGCTACGGCGGGTCGGACGCCGACCAGATCTCGATCTGCATCGCCGTCGAGGAGGTGGCCCGGGCCAGCGCAGCGCTGGCATACGCCTGGCTGCCGACGGCGACGTTCTGCGCGAAGGGGCTGGCGCGCTTCGGCACCGATGAGCAGAAGGAGGCGATCCTCCCTAGGGTCGCCACCGGCCAGGTGCGGATGGCGATGGGCCTCACCGAGCCGAACGCCGGATCGGACCTGACTCACCTGGCCAGCCGGGCCGTGCGCGACGGCGAGGAGTTCATCGTGAACGGCCAGAAGGTCTTCACGACCGGCGCCGATACCGCCGACTACATCTTCGCCTTCGTCCGGACCGATCCGGAGGCGCCGGCGTCGCGCGGGCTGTCCGTGCTCCTGATCCCGCGGGAGACCGAGGGCGTCACCGTCCGTCCGTTGCGCAAGCTGGCCGGCCAGGCGACCCATACGTGCGAGGTCTTCCTCGACGACGTCCGCGTCCCCGGGGAGAACCTCGTCGGCGAGCTCGGGCAGGGCAGCCGGATCATCTTCGACCTCATGAACGGCGAGCGGATCTACGTGGGCGCCGAGGGCACCGGGTTGGGCCAGGGGGCGCTCGACATGGCGCTCGCTTACGCCCAGCAACGGGAACAGTTCGGCCGGCCGATCATCGAGCACCAGGCTGTCGCCCACATGCTCGCCGACATGGCGATCGACGTGGAGACGTCGCGGCTGATCACGTACAGCGCGGCCTGGAAGCTCGACCAGGGGATGGAGTGCTCGCTCGAGGCGTCCATGGCCAAGGTCTACGGGTCAGAGGCCGGCACCCGCTGCGCCAACCGGGGGATGCAGATCCTCGGCGGGTACTCGTACATGGTCGAGTACGGCATGGAACGCTACTGGCGTGAGACCAAGCTGTACGAGATCGCCGGTGGAACCAACCAGATCATGCGGAACATCATCGCCCGCGAGCTGGCGAAGCGCTGAGCCCGGCCCGGTTGAACCGGACCGGGCGCAGTGCCACTATTGCGCGGTCCAGCCGCCGTCGACCACCAGCGCCGACCCGGTGATGTAGCTCCCGGCGTCCGAGGCGAGCAGGAGCAGCGCACCGATGAACTCGTCTGCGTTGCCCAGGCGGCGCATCGGGATACTGCGCGTGACGTTCTCCATGGCCTCCGGGCTGGCCTCGATCGCCGAGGTCATGGCGGTGTGGACGAGGCCGGGCACGAGCGAGTTCACCCGGATCCCGCGCCGGAGAGTCCACTGCAGTGCGAGGTCGCGGGTCATGGCCATGACTCCAGCCTTGGACGCGCCGTACGCCACCTGGGGCGCGTCGTTGGCCACCATGCCGACCACCGACGAGATGTTGATGATCGACCCGCCGTGTTCACCGGCGATGCACGCCCGGCCGAACGCCTGGGCCATCTGGTATGCGCCGGTGAGGTTGATCTGCACCACCCGGGCGAAGTCGGCTGGGTCCTCCTTGTGCGACGGTGCCACGTGGCCCACGCCGGCGTTGTTCACCAGGATGTCGACCGTGCCGAGCTGATCGACGGCGGCAGCCACCAGGGCCTCGCAGTCGGCGACGACGGCCACATCTGTCGGCACCGCGATGCACCGGCGGCCTAGGGCCTCGATCTTCCCCTTGGTGTCCTCGAGGAGGTCCGTACGCCGGGCGCCCAGCGCCAGATCGGCGCCCGCTTCGGCCAGGGCGAGGGCGAACGTGACCCCGAGCCCTGACGAGGCCCCGGTCACGACGGCGACCTTGCCCTCCAGGCTGAACCGGTCGAAGACGCTCACCTGACCCTCGCTTCCGCCCGCTTCCACTCGGCGTCGAGGATGCCCTTGAGGTACGGCAGCCGTTCCTTGCCCGAGAGAAAGTCGAACTTCACGGTGCCGAACGGGTCGATCCTGTTGCGCAGCAGCTCGAGCTGTTGCTCGGTCGGCTCGGCCGTGGTCGGAACCTCGCTGGGGACATCGAGCGCGAAGCCCGTGTTCTCGACGACCATCTGCGGGTCCACGCCTGGGTGGACGCTCTCGATTCGGAACGGCTCGCCGTCCTCATCCTTGACGAGCACGGCGAGGTTCGTCACGACGATGATCGGCCCGGGCTGCAGTCCGGCCTTCCGGCGTGCCTCGGCGCCGACCTTCCACCGCGTGCCCGTGACGAACTCGACCTTGTCGACGAGCGTACGCGAGTTGTGGTTGCCGAAGTAGGCGATCATCTTGCGGTACATCTTGATGACTTCCGCCGCCCCGGCGCCACCGGGAAGCCGTACCTTCGGCTTGTCGAACGGGCCGATCGTCGACAGGTTGATGGCGCCGTCCCCGTCGAACTGAGCGGACGAGACGGCCTCCACCCCACCGTGGTTGGAGAGGTGGATGGAATTGATCTCGGTGAGCATCCCCCAGCGGCAGACGGCGCCCTTGTAGGCGGCGGCCTCGGCGCCGGTGAACGACAGCTGGATGGGCGCCATGCCGACCGCGTCGAAGCCGACGAGGTAGGCGTTCGGTGCGTGGGTCAGCTTCGCCAGCATGTACGAGGCGTAGGCCAGGGGCGTGAACGATCCCATGACCGTCACCCCGTCCTCGTCGACCTCGGCGGCCACCCGGGTGACCATCAGCTCATGGACATCGTATGCAGTCACAGGTTCGCTCCTTCGAGAGTCTCGGCCGCGTCGACCAGGGCGGCGAGCACGACGTCGCGCCCGGTCAGGACGCGGGCCCGGTAGTCGTCCTCGCTCTCGGACCGGATCCGGTCGACATAGCCACCGAATTCGTCGGTTCCGGCCTGGCCCGCATAGTCCATGAGCTCCCAGGCATCCATGGAGTAGCGGGGGATGTGGGACGTCGGGTGGGCCCCGAATGGCGCCTCGACGACGGCGTCGACGTAGTAGCCGGGCAACTTGGTCATGTGCGGGTTCTGCGCGATGACCGAGCGGTCGACGATCTCCTCGCAGGTGACGATGACCCGCCTTGCCGCCTTTGCCATGTCCACGTCGGGTCCGGAGGTGCCGTCCCACTGCGCGTTGCCCTCGGCGTCGCACCGCAGCGCGTGGACGATGGCCACGTCCGGCTGCAGTGCCCGGACGGCTGTGAGCTCCTCACCGGTGAAGGGGCAGGTGGTGGTGGCGTAGATCTCCGGGTAACGGGCCGGCAGGTCGGAGCCGAAGGGGCCCCGGTAGGGGAGGAACGGCATGCCGCGTCCCTGCGCCTCGAGCCCGATGAGCAGGCCGAGCCCGGTGTACTCGGTGAACGGTACCGATGCCGTCTCGATGGCCTTGCGGACGTTCGGAGCGAGGCCGAACGCTTCGAGCGTCACCATGGAGAATGACAGGTGGCCGAGGACACCGGCCGCTGCCAGCAGGTCCATGTCCACCGAGCCGACGACGGTGATGGCGTGGATGTCCTTCCGGCCGGCGCGGATCAGCTGACGGACCGCCGCCATCGGGTGGTTGGCGAACCAGCCGCCTCCGAAGGCGACCGACTCGCCATCGGCGACGAGATCGCCGAGCTCATCGAGCGGTACCACCTTGTCGGTGGGGGGCGGGGTCACCGGGTCACCACCGCATCGGATGTGAGCGAGTTGTAAGTGCCCACTGGGCCCTCCTAACAGGTCGGGTTGGGTTGACTGTAATCTATCGTTAAACGTCAAAGTTTACCAGTGGGAGGACCCGAGGGCCACATGCGGGCCGGGAGTCCGGGCGCGTTGGTGGTGCCTGCCCGCCGGTCGGGCGCACGCCTGAACCGGGAGGGCGTGCTGTGGGCCCCCGGACGCGTCCCCGGTGGCCCCTGGCGAACTCGCCGGGGGTGTGCAAGACTGACGCTTGACGTAAAATAGTGAATATTGACCACCCGTCCACCCGCAGCGAGACCCGGCCCGTGACGTCCTCCGCACCAGGCACATCTGAACTTGTGGTCAGCGACAGCGTCCGTCATGCCGCGCGCCTGATCACCCAGATCGAGAACGGGGTCCCGGCCGCCCGCGCGGTCCTGGCCGAGTTACTGCCCCACTGCGGCTCGGCACAGCTGGTCGGCATCACCGGCCCGCCGGGAGCGGGTAAGAGCACACTCACCGCGTCGCTCATCAAGGAGCTGCGGTCACAGGGCCGGAGCGTCGGGGTGATCGCCGTCGACCCGTCGAGCCCCTTCTCCATGGGTGCCCTGCTCGGTGACCGTGACCGGATGCTCGAGGCGGCCAGCGGCGACCCTGGTGTCTTCATCCGCTCGCTCGCCTCGCGAGGTGTCCCGGGCGGGCTGGCCGCAGCCGTGAACGACGTCGTCGACGTGATGGACGCCATGGGCAAGGACGTGGTGATCGTGGAGACCGTCGGCGTGGGCCAGGGTGAGCTGGAGATCGCCAAGATCGCCCACACCGTCGTGCTCGTGTTCGTCCCCGGGTACGGCGACGCGTTGCAGGCCATGAAGGCCGGGATCACGGAGATCGCCGACGTGGTTGCAGTCAACAAAGGCGACCTGGCCGAGGCGTCCAGGGCGGTCCAGGAACTGCGCGGCCAGGACTACGTCCGGCACGACCCGACGGCGGACCGGACCTGGGTGGTGCCGGTACAGAAGGTGTCGGCCCTCCGCAACGAGGGCATTGCCGAGCTCGTGGGGCTCATCGACGACCACTACCGGTTCACAGCCCAGAGCGCCTGGCGGAGCGAGATCGAGCGCAACCGCCGCCACGCACAGTTCATGGCGTTCGTGACCGAGCGGCTGCGGGCCGAGCTGGCGTCGATCGACCTCGACGCCTTCGACGCCGGCTGGCTGCGTGATCCGTACGCGGCAGCAGAGGAATTCGTCACCGAGATCGTGAAGGCCCGTGCGGACAGAGGCGCCGTGGGCCTGGCAGCGAAATGAGAGCGAGGAACTGATGAGCCAGGACGTTTCGACCGATTCCTTCGAGGCCCGCAAGCACGAGTGGGAGCAGCGCCGGGCGCGCTATGCCGACAAGTTGCGCCCGGGCAAGACGCTTTCGGGCCTGCCGGTCAAGACCGTCTACACGAAGGAGGACGTCACCGACAGCGATCTCGACGAGATGCCTGGCGTCTACCCCTTCACCCGTGGGCTCTACCCGGACGGCTATGCGCTCACCCCGTGGATGCAGCAGATGGTGTTCGGCTACGGCACCATCGAGGAGACCCGCCAGAAGATGGAGAAGATGGTCGAGGAGGGCATGGAGGGCTACTTCGGCCACAAGGTCTTCAACACCGTCTACGACATCCCGTGCATGTACGGCATCGACGCCGACGATCCCGAGGCGGTCGGCAACCTCGGTCAGTGTGGGGTGCACATGAGCACCGGCGACGACTACGACGAGCTGATCCGCGGCTGGGACCTGGAGTCCACGAACTTCTCGATGATCACCGGCGACAACTGCCTCCCTGCCCTCGCCCTGCTGGCGGCCGCGGTCGAGCGCCGGGGCGAGCCGTTCTCGAAGATGCACGGCAACTCGATGAACTGGTACCCCCGCATCGCCGTGCAGGACGTGCCGTCGTGGGAGCCCAAGTGGGGTTACGCCCTGATCATCGATCTCGTCAAGTGGGCGATGGAGAACGCGCCCGACTGGAACCCGGTCAACATCTTCATGTACGGCATCTCCGAGGCGGGGGCCACCCCCGTCCAGGAGCTCGCCTACGGCCTGGCCTGGGGCAAGTCCATCATCGACGCCGGCCTGGCGGCCGGCCTGGCGCCTGACGACTTCATCGGCCGCCTGTCGTTCCAGATCGGCTGCACGGTCAACGTCTTCGAGGAGGTGGCCAAATTCCGGGCACACCGTCGCATGTGGGCGAAGATCTGTAAGGACGCCGGAGCCACCAAGCCGTCGAACATGCTGGCCCGGGTCCACGTGCACACGAGCGGGTACGTCCTGACCCAGCAGCAGCTGCTCAACAACACCGGCCGGATCACTCTCCAGACCCTGGCCGCCGTGCTCGGGGGCGTCGCCTCGATCCACACCTGCTCCTACGACGAGGCCGTCGGGGTGCCCACCGAGGAGTCCCACCGGACGGCGCTGCGCACGCAGCAGATCCTGATGTGGGAGAGCGGGCTGCGCGAGGTGGCCGACCCGCTCGGGGGCTCGTACTTCGTCGAGCAGCTGACCGACGACATGGAGGCGGCCGCCTGGGAGATCTACGACGAGATCGAGGCCGCCGGTGGCTACCAGCGCGGGATCGAGACCGGCGAGATCAAGCGCGCCATCGACAACTCCTCCTACGAGCTCAAGAAGATGGTCAACAGCGGTGAGCTGCCGGTGGTGGGCGTCAATCGCTATGTCACGGACGAGCAGGAGAACTACGAGCCGTTCCGGATCGATGAGTCGATCGAAGAGAAGGCCAAGGCCCGGCTGCAGGACTACCGGGCACGGCGCGACGAGACCGCCGTCAGGGCGGCGCTCGAGAACGTGCGGGTGGCGTGCGAGGCGCTGAAGGAAGGCACGGGTTCGCTGATGCCTGCGCTGGTCGACGCAGCCCGGGCCGGCGCCACCAACGGCGAGATGATGGTGCCGATGCGCGACGCGTTCGGCTGGTTCGTCAGCGAGTGATCATCAACCCCGAACGCGTGAGATAGGAGTAGGTGGTGTCGAAGGAGCACATCAAGGTCCTCCTGGCCAAGAAGAAGATCGACGTCCACGGGCGCGGCACCAAGCTGCTCGCCCGCGAACTGCGCGACGCCGGGATGGAAGTCGTCTACTTCCGGTTCGGTGTCGTCGATGAGATCGCCGATGCTGCGGTGCAGGAGGACGTCGACGTGGTCGGCGTGAGCGTCATGACCAGCGGCCAGATCCAGATCGCCCGCGGCCTCATCCCCGCGCTGAAAGCGCGTGGGCTCGACAATGTCCTGGTCATCATGGGGGGCATCATCCCCGAGGTCGACTACGAGCCGCTGTACGAGCTTGGCATCCACCGTTGCTTCGCCCCGGGCCTGCCTGGTGGAGCGGTCGCCGAGTACATCAGGGAGAACGTCGGGACCGCCACGCTCGGTTGAGTGGTCAGGCCGGCGGCAGGTACGGAGGCCCACTTGGGCCCAAGGAGGGACAGCCATGGCCGCGCTCGCTGGAGTGCACGGCAAGTCGGTGATCGTGACCGGTGGAGGCGGGGGGCTGGGGTCGTCCTTGGCCGCGGAGCTCTGTCGGCTGGGTGCCCGGGTGGTGGTGTGCGGTCGCACGCAGGCCACCCTTGACCAGGCCGTCGACGCGATCGATGCCGAGCTCGGGCCCGACCAGGCCTACGCGGTCACGTGCGACGTCAGGGACCCGCAGTCCGTCCGGGACCTGTTCGACCGGGCCGAGGAGCTGCTCGGCGGCGTCGACGGCCTCGTCAACAACGCGTCCGGTCTGTTCCCGGTCAAGGCCGAGGACCTCAGCGCCAACGGGTTCGACGCCGTGGTCAAGATCGTCCTGAACGGCACGTGGCACTGCACGTCCGAGGCCGGCCGCCGTTGGCTGGCCGCCGGGCGCAAGGGCGCGGTGGTCAACGTCCTCACGCCGTACGCGTGGATGGGTGCCCCCGGCATCGTTCACAACGCGTCGGCGAAAGGAGGCGTGCTCGCCATGACGCGGACGCTGGGTGCCGAGTGGGCGGGCCGTGGTGTCCGGGTGAACGCCGTGGCACCAGGTTGGATGCCGGTCGGGGGAACGGAGTTCCTGGCAGGCGACCCGGCGGTGCGGGATCGCCTCATCGAGGCGATCCCGGCCGGGCGGCTGCTCCAGCCGGAGGAGACCGCACGGGCCGTGGCATACCTGCTCTCCGACGACGCCGATTACGTGGTGGGGGAGACCCTGACGATCGACGGCGGGCACCACCTGTCGAAGGGCCTGTTCGAGTTCCTGCACGAGGTACCCGCCCGCTGAGCGCGTTCCCCTGGGGGGTATGAGCCGGGTTACGCGATAGAGACGCTACCCTTGACGATAGTCGTGAACGTTTGATGTCGAAAGGGTGAGGGCAGATGTCCACCGGCGAGCGCAAGCCTGATTCCGCACCAGCGAAGCCACGTCGTGGCAGGCAGTCCCCGAATGATCGGGTATTGAAGGCCGCCGAACCGGCCGGCAAACTCCCCGATCCCGTCGGGGAGACGGTCAGCATCGGTGAGCTGGCGAGGCGGACGAACGTGTCGACGCGGACCATCCGCTACTACGAGGAGCTCGGCATCCTGCCCGAACCGGAGCGGACGTCGGGAGGCACCCGGCGGTACCCGACGGATTACATCTTCTACGTGGAAGGGGCAAAGATCCTGAAGCAGCTGGGCTTCGGGCTCGAGGAGATCGCCGAGCTGGGCAAGTTCGCGCTGACCGGGGCATCGGCGTCCAAGCGGACGCGCGCCATCCTTCAGCAGAAGCTCGGTGAGCTCAACCACCGGATCGGGGTGCTCGACCGCTTGCACGACCTGGTGGAGCAGGCGTCCTCCGATCCGACGGCGAAGGACCTGCCGGTGCCCGAGCTCCTCCGCTGGGTGACCGAAGAGAACGGCCTCCGGGCGGTCGCCGGCGACTGACTCGCCATGGGAGAAGATGTGTCACGTTGACCGCGTGGCGGCGACCGGTGTCCACCCAGGACCTGTCCCGCCGCCCCGGAGAACACTAGGGGCGTCCGACGGACCTGGCGAGGCCGCCGGGGCGCGATCGACGGTGGACGTCGGTGGCGAACCATGATATAACGTTGGACGTCAAGTGGTAGAAGCTACGGCTGGAGCGCGCATGTTCGACAGGTACTACGACGAACTCGAGGTCGGCGACCGGCGCGAGTTCAGCGGCGTCACGATCACCGAGACCCACGTCGTCAACTTCGCCGGGGTCACCGGGGACCACTTCGGTCTGCACATGGACGCCGAGTACGCGAAATCCACGCCGTTCGGGCAGCGGATCGCCCACGGTCTGCTGGTGTTGTCGGTCGGTGCGGGCCTGATCCCGCTCCTCCCCGGTCGGGTCCAGGCCTTCATGGGCATGGACGAGGTGCGGTTCCTGGCGCCGGTCTTCTTCGGCGACACGGTCCATCCCGTGATGGAGGTGCTCGAGAAGGAGGACAAGAAGTCCGGCGGCACCGTCGTGATCCAGGAGAACATCGTCAATCAGAAGGGCGACGTCGTGGTATCGGCGAAGATCCGGATCTGGGTGGGGTCCAGTCCGGAGGGCGCCGGGACCCCGCCCGCCTGAACTATCCACCCGAGACGTGACGCGGTACGGCACCCGCTCGGGTGGCAACCGGGCATGCAGTGACGGAGACGCCATGGAACGGAACCTCTTCGAGCCGGACCACCTCGCCTTCCGCGACTCGGTGCGCACGTTCATCGCGCGCAACGTGGCGGATGACTACGAGCGCTGGGAGCACGAGGGCATGGTCGACCGCCTCCTCTGGAACCGGGCCGGGGAGGCCGGGTTCCTCGGGATGTCCATTCCCGAGGAGTACGGCGGCGGCGGCGTGGTGGACTTCCGGTTCAACGCGACGCTGACCGAGGAGTTCGCGCTCTCCAACATGCTGTCGCTCTCGTCGGGGTTCGGCCTGCACAACGACGTGGTGGCGCCCTACCTGGTGGAGCTGGGCACGCCCGAGCAGCACGCCCGCTGGCTGCCGGGGTTCTGCTCGGGTGACATCGTCACCGCCATCGCCATGACGGAGCCCGATGCCGGGAGTGACCTGAAGGGGGTGCGCACCACGGCGCGCCGCGATGGTGATTCGTACGTCGTGAACGGCACCAAGACGTTCATCACCAACGGGATCCACGCCGACCTCGTGATCGTCGTGGCCAAGACCGATCCGGGAGCCGGGGCACGCGGGATGAGCCTGCTGGTCGTGGAGCGCGGCATGGAGGGGTTCGAGCGCGGCCGGCGCCTGTCCAAGGCGGGCATGCACGCGCAGGACACCGCCGAGCTGGTGTTCAACGACGTGCGCGTTCCGGCCGAGAACCTCCTCGGCCAGGAGAACGGCGCCTTCGGGCACCTGATGGACAATCTGCCCCAGGAGCGGTTGTCGATCGCCGTCGTCGCCGGTGCCGCCGCACGAGCTGCGTTCGCATGGACGGTCGACTACTGCCACGACCGCAAGGCCTTCGGTCAGCCGATCGGCAGCTTCCAGAACAGCCGGTTCAAGCTCGCCGAGATGGCGACGGAGATCGAGGTCACCCAGCACTACATCGACCAGTGTGTGGTGGACCACCATGCAGGCCGCCTCAGCGCGGTGGGGGCCGCAAAGGTGAAGTGGTGGGCGACCGAGGTGATGAAGCGGGTGACGGACACCTGCGTGCAGCTCCACGGCGGGTATGGCTACATGGACGAGTACCCGATCTCGCGCGCCTGGCGTGACGCCCGGGTCCACACCATCTTCGGTGGCACGACCGAGATCATGAAAGAGATCATCGGCCGCGACCTGGGGTTCTGAGGGCGGGCCTCAGGCCGGTTGGCGATGGGCGACGTGGCGGCCGGCGACCCGTCCGAAGAACGACCCCGGCCCGAGACTGAGGCCGCTCGCGTACCCCTTGCCGTCCTGGGCGATGGTCGATGCACACGCCCCGGCCGCGTACAGCCCGGGCACGGGGCGGCCCCGGGTCGTCAGTACCCGGGCATCGGCGTCGGTGCGCAGCCCGCCGAGGGTCATGAACAGGTAGGACGACGTGTCGAAGGAGACGTCGAACGCCGCCCACGGACCGTTCGTCAGCGGCACCACCCAGTCGGGGTGCTTCATGAACTGCGGGTCCTCGCCGCTCGCCGCGTGCTCGTTGTACGCGGCGAGCGTGGCGACGAGCGCGCCGGCGGGCATGCCCAGGGCCCGTTCCATCTCCTCGACGGTTTCCCATCCGTCGACCAGCGTGTGCCGGTGCGCGGTGATCTTCGGATAGGCGAACGTGGCCGCGTCGACGACCAGGAATGCCCTCTGCTCCGGCTGCTCCATGATGAAGCCGGCCGTACGCCCGTGGTAGGCGTCCTCCGCCACGAAGCGCTCGCCCCGCAGGTTGACGAGCACCCCCTTGATGAGCCCGCTGGGCGGGTAGAACGAGCCGGTGGCAATGATGCCGCCCATCGACTGGGTGCTGGCACCGGCGGAAACTCCGAGCACGATGCCGGAACCGTCGTTGCCGGGGACGCCCAGCGGTTCCGAGGTCGCGGCCAGTGACGGGACGTGCTCGGCGAGCATCCCCGGGTCGAAATTGAAGCCGCCGGTGCCGAGGACGACGCCGCGCCCCGCCCGCAGGTGGACGTCTGCGCCGTCGCGCCGTGCGCGCACGCCGATGATCCCGCCGTCGCCACCGGCGACGAGGGCGGTGACTCGGGTGTCGGACATCGCCGGGAGATCCTCGGCCTGGCACGTGGCCAGGATGGCCTGCATGCCGACGGCACCGGCGTGCTCGCCCTCGCCGGCGACCTTGTGTCCGCGCGGCGCCGGCCGGGCGATCTCCCGGAACGGCCACGCCTTCTCATTGCCGGTGCTGAACAGCCCGGTGGTGCTGGTCAGGACCACCGACTTCCCGCCGAAATAGCTGCGTTCGAAGGGCACCCCCTGGGCCTCGAGCCAGTCGAAATGCTCCGGGCTCCCGAGGCAGTAGCGCCGCACGATGGAGGCATCGGGCGCGTTCGTGCTGGACAGGAGGAACTTGTACATCTCCTCGGGATCGTCCTCGTGCCCGAGATCCCGCTGCAGGGCGGTGCCACCGCCCAGATAGAAGATGCCCGACGAGACGATACTGGACCCACCGGGACCGCCCGCCCGGTCCACGACGAGGACGTCGGCGCCGGCTCGCTGCGCCTCGAGTGCGGCACAGGCGCCGGCGATCCCGTAGCCGACCACCACGACGTCGACGGTCTCGTCCCACGTGGCCACGTCCTCGGCGGGGACCAAAGCTACCTGTTCGGGCATGGGACCCTCCTCGGCCGATGAGCACTGACGGCACCGAGCCTAACGATACGTACGATTAACGTCCAATGGCAGATCGCTGTACCATTCCGACATGGACTTCGAACTTTCGGAGGCGGCGAGCGACGCCAGCGAGCGGATGTGGCAGTTCATGCGCGAGGAGGTCTTCCCGGCGGAGCCGCGGTGGTACGAGCACCTGCGCACCCATGGGGAGCACAGCCACCCGCCGTTGATGGAGCAGCTGAAGGACTCCGCCCGCAGGCGCGGACTGTGGAACCTGTTCCTGCCGGAGTTGGGGGGGATGAGCAACGTCGACTACGCGGCGGTGGCCGAGATCTCCGGCTGGTCGCCGGTGATCGCCCCCGAGGCCATCAACTGCCAGGCGCCCGACTCCGGGAACATGGAGACCCTGAGCCTGTTCGCGACGCCTGCGCAGAAAGAGGCCTGGCTCAAACCGTTGCTCGACGGCGAGATCCGGTCGGCGTTCGCGATGAGCGAGCCCGATGTCGCCTCCTCCGACGCGACCAACATCGCTACCGTCATCCGCCGCGACGGCGACGAGTACGTCATCAACGGGCGGAAATGGTGGATCACCGGCACGGCCGACGAGCGCTGCTCGATCCTCATCGTCATGGGCAAGACTGATCCGGACGCCGAACCGCACCGCCAGCAGTCGATGGTCCTCGTCCCACGGGACACGCCTGGCGTGCACGTCGAGCGGCACCTGCCCATCTTCGGCTACCAGGACCAGCACGGTCACTCGGAGATCGTCCTCCGCGACGTGCGCGTCCCGGCCGCAAACCTCCTGGGGGAAGAGGGTGACGGGTTCCGCATCGCCCAGGCACGCCTGGGACCGGGCCGCATCCACCACGCCATGCGGGCGATCGGCATGGCCGAGCGGGCGCTGGCGCTGATGGTGGACCGGTCCAGGTACCGGTCGGTGTTCGGCTCCAAGCTGTCCGATCACGCCGTCGTGCAGGAGCTCGTCGCGCAGTCGAGGATCGAGATCGACCAGGTCCGCCTGTACGTCTACCGCACGGCCTGGCTCATCGACCGCTACGGGGCGAAGGGGGCGCGTTCGGAGATCGCGGGGATCAAGGTGGCGGCACCGGCCATGGCCACCCGCGTCATCGACCGCGCCATCGAGGTGTTCGGTGCCATGGGCCTCAGCGACGACACGCCGCTCGCCTACTTCTACGCCTGGGCCCGGGCGCTGCGTGTGGTCGACGGACCGGACGCCGTGCACCGCCGGACGGTGGCGCGCCAGGAACTTCGCCGCGAGCGGCCGTACACCGGGTAGCGGTGGGGACCACCGCCACGACGGCCGCCCAGGAACGCTTGATCCCGGGTTCGGATCCTGGCGCTGATGACGCACGTGAGATAGAGTTTACGTTGAACGTTAGATAAGATCTGAAGGAGGGCGTCGCCGTGGCCGATGTGGAGCGGATCGACAAGGAAACGTTGTACGTGGAGACACACCTCGAACCGCGGTATGCGGTCATCACCCTGCATCGCCCGGACGTTCTGAACGCCGGGAGCCCGACGCTCTTCCGCGAGCTTGCGGAGACCATCGAGTCGTTCGACGGCGACGACCGGGTCCGCGCCGTGGTGCTGACCGGTGGTGACAGCCGGGCCTTCTCCGCCGGTGCCGACCTCGGCGGGATGACCTTCGACAACATGGCGAACTGCCGCAGCTTCATCCGCCAGGCACACGCTCCCTTCGAAGCGATCGAGCGGCTGCCCAAGGTGGTCATCGCAGCGGTCAACGGCTACGCCTTCGGTTTTGGTACCGAGATCGTGCTGGCCTGCGACCTGGCCCTTGCGTCGGACAAGGCCCGTTTCGGGCTCCGGGAGATGAACCACGGTCTGGTGCCGGCGGTGACCATCACCCGCGGTGTCGACATGCTCGGCCGCCGCCGCGTGGCCTGGATGGCGCTCACCTCCGACGACCTGAACGCCGAGGAGGCCCGCGAGGTGGGGATCGTCAACAAGGTGGTTCCCCACGAGCAGCTCGTGGAGGAGTACACGGCGCTGGCCACGCGCATGGCCAAGCGCGCTCCGCTGGCGGTCTCCTTCACCAAGTGGACCCTGAACCGGACGGCCGGCGAGCACTACCGCCAGGGGGAGAACCTGATGCCGGCGATCTTCGCCTCGAAGGACGTCGAGGAGGGCCGGAACGCCTTCGCCGAGCACCGGGATCCGGTGTTCCGTGGGGAGTGACCGCTGCGTGACCGTGACGAACGAGGCCTCGCGACAACAGACGTCCGAGGGCTCACGACCGAAAAGGACTCTTGCATGAGCGTGCTCGACCAGTTCCGTCTCGACGGCAGGGTGGCCATCGTGACCGGCGCGTCCTCGGGACTCGGCGTGGCCTTCGCCGAAGTCCTGGCCGATGCCGGCGCCGACCTGGTGCTCGGTGCCCGGCGGGTGGACCGCCTCGACGAAACTCGGCAGAAGGTGGAGGCGCTCGGCGGAAGGTGCGTCGCCGTCGCCACCGACGTCTCCGACGCAGCGCAGTGCAAGAGGCTCGTCGATACGGCCGTCTCCGAGCTCGGCCGGGTCGACATCCTCGTCAACAACGCGGGCGTCGGCTACGCCACCCCGGCCCACAAGGAGGACCCGGGCAACTTCAACGACATCCTGCAGATCAATCTGGTGGGTGCCTGGTTCATGGCGCAAGCGTTCGGCCAGGCGTGCATCGACGCAGGGCATGGGGGCTCGATCGTCAACGTGTCGTCCGTCCTCGGCATCAGCGGCAGCGAGATCCCGCAGGTTGCGTACTCGGCCTCCAAGGCCGGGATGCTTGGGATGACCCGGGACCTCGCCATGCAGTGGGGAGGGCGACGGGGCATCCGCGTGAATGCCCTCGCCCCGAGCTTCTTCGACTCGGAGCTCACCGGTCCGCTGCTGGCCACTGAGGTCGGCAGGGAGAAGGTGCTGGCCCGCACCCCCATGGGACGGGTGGGAGAGGTGTCGGAGCTCGCGGGACCCCTGTTGCTGCTGGCTTCCGACGCCGGCTCGTACATCAATGGCATCACGCTCGCTGTCGATGGCGGCTGGAGCCTGCACTGAGCTCCACGGGACGGCGAGCGACGGATCCCTGAACGGTCGGCACCAGGACGGGTCGGTACCACGACGGACCGCCCATTCCTTCGAGCACGGTGAGGTCGCATATGGCTCCCACATCCGAAGACACCCCGGCCCGGCCGGCGGCCGGCGACGAGAAGGTCGCGCCAGCGGAGGGAGCTGCGGGCCAGACCGATGACGAGCAGCTCAGCATCGGCGAGCTGGCCGCGCTGGCGGCCGTCTCGACCAGGACGATCCGTTACTACGAGGAGCTCGGCATCCTGCCGGCCCCGCCCCGTACGTCAGGCGGCACCCGTCGATATCCGCGTGCCTACGTCTTCTACCTCCAGGGTGCCAAGGTCCTGAAACAGCTGGGCTTCGGCCTCGAGGAGATCGCCGAGCTCGGACAGTTCGCCCTGGTCGGCACATCCGCGTCGGCCCGGACTCGGGCCATCCTGCAGCAGAAGCAGACGGAGCTCAGTCGCCAGATCCGGGTGCTCGACCGGCTCCACGAGATCGTCCGCGACGCCGTCGCGAAAGACCACCCCTCCGACCAGTCGCCCGTCACCGACCTGCTGCTCTGGGTCGGCACTGAGAACGGGTCGGTCGCCGATTGAGCACGGGCGCCGTCGTCGTGAGCGACTCGCGCACCCGTGGGCGTCACCCCGACGCGACAACCGCCGGGTCGACGTCGACGTTCGCGACGAAGTCGCTGGCCACGGCTCCGGGCTCGATCACCACGACGGTGACGCCGACGGTGGCGGCCACGGGCACCAGGCTCTCCATGAACCCCTCGACGGCGAACTTGGCCGCGCAGTAGGCCTCGTTGAACGGCTGGCCGATCGCGCCGCCGACGCTCGACACCGTCACCAGCCGGCCGCCCGAGGCACGCAGGTGGGGCATCGCCGCCTTGGTGACCGCCACCACGCCGAAGAAGTTGACCTCCATCACCCGGCGGACGTCGTCGACGGACTCGGTCTCGATCGTCCCCAGGTGGCCGGCGCCGGCGTTGTTGACCACCGCGTCGATCCGGCCGTGGTCGGCCACGACACCGTCGATGCACGAGCTCACCGACGCCGCGTCGGTCACGTCGAGCTGGCGGATGTCGACGGTCACGCCGGCGGCGCCGGCCGCCTCGAGCAGCCGGCCCGCCCGGGACGGGTCGCGCATGGTGGCCACGGTGACGAATCCGTGCCGGGCGACGGCGACGGCGGTGGCCAGGCCGATGCCCGACGAGGTTCCGGTGATGACCAGCACGCGCTCGGGCATGGTGGGCCTTTCGGTCGGGCAGCCGTCACGGCCGCGTCGTTCGACGGCCAGCGAAGGGGCCAGCGTAGGGGGCCACGGCACGATCCCCGGGTCAGGACTCCAGCAGGCCCCCCAGACGCTGGACGGCCTCGATGAACTCGTCGATCATCTCGTAGACGACCGGTGCGGCCGGCTTGGGGGTGTTCATCGAGCCGACGATCTGCCCCACGAAGTAGTTGGCCAGCTGCTCGGCGCCCGAACCGGGCCGGTGGGCTCCCCGTTCGATGCGGATCAGGGCGTCGTTCACCAGGATGGGCTGCAGGGGCATGCCGAGCGGGTCGGGGTGGGTCGGGTCGTCCCACTCGTCGGTCCACGCCGAGCGGAGCTGGCGGGCCGGCTTGCCGGTACGCGAGCGCGACCGCAGCGTGTCCGAGGAGGTGGCCTCGAGGAACTTCTGCTTCACCACCGGGTGGGTCTCCGCCTCGTCGGTGGTCAGCCACACCGAGCCGCACCACACACCCTGGGCGCCCAGTGCCATGGCCGCGGCCATCTGCCGGCCCGGCCACGATGTCGAGTTCCAGCGCCGAGGCCAGCGACACCACGGTCGACAGGGCCGGGTGCGCATGGTGCCCGGAGAGCAGCCGGCGGACCGCCTCGGGTCGGACGCCGACCCGGCGGGCGAGCTCAGTCCTGCTCAGCCCGAGCCGGATGCGCCGGGCTTCGATCGAGCGCACGATCTGGTTGACGTCGTCGATGCGACAACGGACATCGTCGGAGGCAGCGGCGAATTCGGGGTCCCGGAGGCGCTCGACGATGTACCGCTCTGCCGCGGTGCGTGCGTTCATCTTCGGCCCCTCGCCGGCAGCGTGAGATCGTTGTTGCGTCTTGAGCAGTCGAAAGGTGGCTGCGTCGGTACGTGTGTCAAGCAATATCGCAATAAAACGCACATATGTGCGAAAACATGCGATACTTGCCCCATGGACTACGGCAACCCGGTGGAGGCGTTGATTCCGGGCGTGCAGGGCCGTGTCCTGACCGTACTGGCCCGCACCGAAGCCGAACTGACGATGCGGTCGATCGCCGAGCTGGCGGGCGTCAGTGCCAACCAGGCCACCGTCGTACTCAACCGGCTGGTGCGACTGGGGCTCGTCGAGCGTCGCGAGGTGGGTGCCGCCGCCCTGGTGCGCCTGATCCGTGAGAACGAGGCGGCACGGGCGGTGCTCGAGTTGGTGGATCTGCGTCAGGGGGTCTTGGATCGGCTGAAGGGGGAAGCGAAGAAGATCCGACCCGCCCCCACCTGCCTCGCGGTCTTCGGTTCGTTCGCCCGTGGCGAGGCGCACGAGGGCAGCGACGTCGACGTCCTCGTCGTACCGCCTCCCGCTGCCCAGGCCGAGTCCGACCGGTGGACGGCGGCTCTCGGTCGATGGTCAGATCGGGCGGCCCGGATCGCCGGCAATCCGGTCAATCTTGTCGAAGCGACCGCGGCGGAGTTGCCGGGACTGGTCCGACGTGAACGAGCGCCGTGGCGAACAATTGTTGCCGAGGCCGTCGTGCTGATCGGCGCCCTTCCGTCGGAGCTCAACGAGGCGTCGTGACGACGGCCCGCCGCCAGTCGCATACGAGGTCCGCCTCAGCTGCCGATGCCCGGGCCTATCTGGACAAGGCCCGCGAATTCCTACGGGCAGCTGAGGACTCGCTCGAGCTCGGGAACCGTGTGGCTGCGGCCGGCAACGCCGTCCATGCTGGAATCGGTGCTGCCGACGCCATCACGGCGGCCAGAGCGGCGGTGGTCTGGAAGGGGGAGCATTCGCAGCCTCCAGCTCACTTGGAGAGAGTCGGTGGCGACGACGGTCGGAAGGCTGCCGCTCAGCTCCGCCGACTCCTGCCGCTGAAGAACCGGGCGGAGTACGACCCCGATCCGATCCTGGCAGCGGAAGCGAAGGCGGCGGTCACCGCCGCGATCCGTATGGTGCGAATCGCCGAGCAGACAGTGAAGCAGGTCGAGCGCTGAGCGTGGAAGTTGCTCGTTCCGACACCGCTGTCATCCCTACTTCATCCCTACAACTCGGCAGAACGGGGTGGATCCAGCACTAGTCTGTCCGTAATAGAGCCAGGTCAGCGCACTGGAAGTCACCAGCTGGACCCCCGGAACCGATCACCCAGATCTACGAGGGCACCAACCAGATCCAGCGGGTGGTGATCTCGAAGGCGGTGCTCGGGTAGGGCGTCCGGGCCACCGCCCTCTGCCGGTCGGGGCGAAGATCGCCACGACATCCCTACTCCATGCCTACTCGGCTGGTTCGTTCGCCGATGGCGACCATCCGCGAGCGGCGGCAACGGGTCCGGGAGGTGCGGGCCTTCACCCTGGCGACGCGACCGGGCGAACCAGGGGTGGGCCAGTCGGCGTGGGTCACCCCAGTGCTGCGGTGGGCGGACTTCGATGGCGGTCGGCTGATCGTCGACGTGTGCTTGGCCATCGTCCGCCACGGGAGCCCCGGGGCCCGGGTCACCCCCCATGCTCCGGGGCGACCCGGCGACGAAGGGCGACCCGCCGACGGTGACGCCGGACAAGGAGACCGTGGGGATGCTCGTCGAGCCGCACCGATCCCGGGACGCCTACGGCTCCTGGATCCTGGCGGTCGTTGCCATCGCCGATGGGGGTGGTGACCCCCGGTCTCGGTCGTCCCCGTTGACGGCGTCACACCCGGTGGACTTCGACGTCCTGGGCGTAGCCGGCAAGAGCCCGAAGGTCTTTGACGTCCCCGCTCAGTACCGTTCCGCCGGGCTCGGCGCTGGCCACGACGATCGCGTCAACGGCGGATCCCTGCCGTGCCGCGCTCCGCAGGGCGGTTGCCCGGCGGGCGAGGTGCTGGGGGAGGTCCTCGATGAGGTCGCAGGTCTTGAGGAAGCGGTTGATCACAGCGTCACCCCGCTGCCGGCCTGTGAGCGATTCGACGAGGACGATCGACGGGACGATCGGCGGCCAGATGCCGTCGCGCCGGAACACGGCGATCATCGCCGCTGCTTCCTGACTCTGGCGCGCCAGGCGGCTGATCCCACCCGAGTCGAGGACGAGCACGCTCACGAGGCGGCTGACGGGCTCGACCGACGGCGGATCCGGCGCGACAGTGCTTCGGCGCGCTGCACCACTGCCGGTGAGGGCTCGCCAACTGTCGCCACTAGTTCCTCGAGATAGCGGTCCGTCTCCTCGAGCAGCTCCTGACGGTGCAACTCGGACCGGACCGCGCGCTGGAGCAGCTCGGACGCAGGCATCTCCCGGTCCTTGACCGCACGGTAGAGGTCGTCGGGGAGGTACACCTGGATCCTAGGCATACGCCGAATATACGCCTATCCGGGGCACCGGGTCATCGACTCGGCGTGGCGATCGGCGCGGCCCGCGTGCCCCTGGTGCCACCGCTGCCGTTCATTCGCTGGGGGCCGGGCGTCATGTCGGGCGTCATGCCGTGCCGTGCCATCGATGAGTCCCCTGCCATGCGACAGCTCGGTACATGAACACGACTCGAGGCGTCGCCCGTTCCGTGATCAAGGGCCGGAACGGGCGCGGACGGGTCGCGGGCGGTACGAGCGGTGGAAGGCACGTTCCGTACGTCCGTCACGCACGCACATCCACCGGTGGCATAGTCGGTGCCGTGAGTTTCGACCTCGACTCCGAAGACGAGGATGCGTTCCAGGAAGCTCGAGGGACAGTGCTCGACCGGTTCGTGGAATGGGCGAGCCGCGAGATCAGCATCGGGAACGAAGGGGCGGGCGAGCTGGCCGGTGACGTGTCCGTGGCCCTGGACTGGAAGTGGGGCTACGCGGATGGCCGATTGACCACCTGGCTCCCGGGCGATGTAGCCGAGTTCCTGTTGGAGTGGTGCCCGCGGAAGTTGAGCATCACCCAGGCGGACTGCCTCTCCATCCTGCCGGCATTGGCCACCTTCTTCGCCTTTCTCGACGACGAGGGCCTGGCTGGCGCCGGTTCTTCACCGTCGGCCGAGCTTGTCGATCTCGTCGCGACCCTGGCCGACGACTTCGTGGCAGCCATGGGCGACCGGTCCAGGTTCGGCATGGCCAAGTCGCTGTTCGCCGCCGCGATCGACGAAGGTGTCGACGCCAGCGACCCCGCCGAGTTCATGGAGTGGATGAACGGGTTCAACGACAAGCCGGGCGAGGAGCGGTTCCGCATCCTGCCCGACACGGCCTTCTCGGGCCCAGCCCGCCGGCCGGGGCTCCCGCCGGTCCCCACCCCCGGCGATGACGACGTCGCCGCTTCCAAGGCGGAGGCGCCGATCCTCCGGATGTTCGACGAGCTCGCCGGTTTCGTCGGCGACGGCCGCAAGCTGACCCAGACGGGCAACTTCACCCTTGCCGACGCCCGCGTGCTCGTCGATCTGCTCGGTACCGGCGAGGTGATGGACTGGGCCTTCGGTGACCGGACGTTCAAGACCAGGAGCGCCGCCGAGCTCCCGCGACTGTCCCTCGTGTTCGCCTGGGCCAAGAAGGCCGGCATCGTGCGGGTCGTCCACGGCAAGGTCGCCGCCACCAAACGCGGGAAGACCCTGGGCCGCGGCCCGGCCGAGTCCTTCGACCGGATGGTGGATGGGTTGCTGGCCATCGGACCGCTCCGAGCCCAGCGGGACCCCGATGGCTGGTTCGCCTGGCCCGAGGTCATCCGGTTCCTCGATCAGGTGAGCGTGCACCTCCTGATCGCTCCCTACTCGAGACAGGCTCCTGTCCCCATCGACGACCTCGCCGGAACTGCTACCAGAGTCGTGCTCGACTCGTTCCGATTCCGCCTCCCCGACGACGTGGTCGAGCAGAGCATCGTCACTGACGTGGTCGACATCATGGACGCCTTCGAGCTGGCCGGTGTGATCCGCCGGGACGGCACCGAGCAGGATGACACCGGCCGGCGTCGGTCCGGTGGGACGGTCGAGTTGACGCCGGCCGGCGTGATGACCGTCCGTCGGATTCTCGGCGATGCCGGGTACGACACCCCGGCCGCCGGACGGTTCGTCGATGCCACTGCCGTCGAACTGCTCACGGGCACCGACAAGAACGACTTCCCCGCCGCATACGGGGAGATCACGGCCTGGCGCCAGGCTCGTGAGCCGGAGCAGGCCGCCTCCGAGTTGGCGGACGCCGTGCAAGAACTCGACGACCCGGCGTTGCAGAACCTGGCGTTGGCCGTAATGGCTGAGATCGGCGTCGAGGTCTCGACACCGCATGTCCGCCGGATCGCCTCGGACCCGGTGCGTCGAGGCTTCGCCCTGTGCTGGCTGGTCGACCACGGGCAGGCCGCCGAGGGTGCCCTCTTCGACCCGGCAGATCCGGATCCCTTCGTCGACGTCCTGGCGCAGCGGATGGTCACGCGGGGGCCCGATGGCCTCGTCTCGACCCTGGCAGTCGTTGGTGACCACGGTCGGCAGATCGCCGTTATCGAGCGGCTGTGGCGGGCGCCATCCTCGGCGGCGGACGTGGTGCTAGCTGTCCTCGGCGAGGTCCATCCGTCGAAGGTGGTGGCCAAGGCGGCCCGCAAAGCACTCTTCAAGCGGCGCAGCTCGTCACCCGGTCGGTGACCACCGTCGAGCCGACCGTCCCCGTGTCATCCTTTCATCTGGCGGTGACGGGGCATCCGGGACCGGATCGCCGGACAGTGCTCGGGCCGACCGTCCCCGAGCTGCGTCAGCCCAGCCACGCTCCGGTCATCGCCGTCACCGTCGTGCCGTCGAGGTCGGCGAGCTTGGTGCCGACGAAGTCGGCCGCCCACGTCGATGTCTGGATCCGGGGGGCCGGGTGGGGCCCGGTGAGAGCGGCGACGATGGCGTCGGCGGCCTCGTCGGGGTGCTGGGCCGAGCCGAAGTGGGACATCACCTCGTCGATGTAGGCGCGCAGTGCCGCCTCGTAGGGACCGGCGCCGGCGAACACGTCGGCCGGGTCGACGTCGACGTTGGCGACGAAGTCACTGGCCACCGCTCCCGGCTCGACCACCACGACCGTGACACCGACGGAGGCGGCCACGGGCACCAGGCTCTCCATGAACCCCTCGACGGCGAACTTGGCCGCGCAGTACGCCTCGTTGAACGGCTGACCGATGGCGCCGCCCACGCTGGAGACCGTCACCAGCCGCC
>JAJZBS010000203.1 GCA_021851885.1 Actinomycetes bacterium
GCTCCTCCCGGGGGTCCCAGGTGTTGGCGGCGGCGCTGTTTGTGCATCGGTCGGCAGCACTTGGTGATGACGGACCGGCGGCGTTCGATGGTGACGGCTCACGTCAGTCCTGGGTGAGCTCGGCGACGGCCTTTTTGGCGCAGGCGTCGTCCACCAGGTCCTTGCCGTCGGCCGCGCCGGCGATGAGCGCGGCGATGGCGGCGTTGTTGAGCATGCGAGGCAGGCCATTGGACAACCGGTGCAGGCGCGCGATGGCGTCGTCGGCGAAGAGGGGTTCTTCCCGACCGGCGAGGACGAGGTGGTGGCGCAGGTACGCGGCCGACTCGCCGATGTCCATAGGCTTGATCGAAAAGCGCGTGGCGATGCGCTGGTCGAGCGCGGCGAAGACCCCCATGCGCAGCTGGCGATTGAGCGTTGGCTGGCCGACCAGGATGCCGGCGAACGCAGACGCCGAGTCCATGTCGGCGTTGGTCAACAGGCGCAGCTCTTCGAGCTGGGCCGGCTCCAACAGATGGGCCTCGTCGCAGATGAGCACCACCCGGCGGTGCCGCTCGGCCTCTTCGGCCGCCAAGAGATCAGTCGCCTGGGCCATGAGCTCGGCCCGCTGGTAGCGGGGCTCGGCGCCCAAGGCCCGCACGATCGTGACGTAGAGCCCCCGGGTGCCAAAAGCCGGATTAGCGATGTAGATCACCTGGTGGCGGGCGGGATCGAGGGCGGCGACCGCGGCTCGGACCGAGACGGTCTTGCCTGCTCCCACGTCACCGGTCACGACACCCAGGGCCGACTCGACGACGCAGAAGGTGATCCGGGCCACGGCCTCTTGGTGCGCCTGACGGCTGAAGAGGTCCTTGGCGTCGATGGACTTGGAGAACGGCGTGCGCTTCAAGCCGAAGTGGGCGACCCACGGTGCCCGGCTCATCGGGCCGCCTCCTCGTCGCTGGCGAACAGGCCCAGCTGGGAGAAGTCGGGCTTCGTCCCGGTGCCTGCCTCCTCGTCGTGGGCGGCGGCCACCATGGCCAGGTAGTCGATGCCGGTCGCTCGGGGAGCGGGCAGCGTCGCCTGGGGGACGGCCCGGTGCACGTGGCGGCCGATCACAAAGGGCGTGGCGACCCCGGCGGGTCGGCCCTCGAAGAAGACGGCGACGGCGGCGAGGTCCTCGGGGTCGTAGCGCAGTTCCACTCGCCTGCCGACCAGGGCGGGGTCCACCGCGTACGCGTTCCCCTCCAGCGGCACGCTCGCGGTCTTCGTCACCTTGCGGGTGACCGACCATCTGAACGCGTCCGCCAGGCGGTCTTCGTCGACCTGGCGGTGCGGGCCACAGGCCTCGAAGCGCGAGATCGGCGTCTCGTTCGTCTCGGCATGCACCCTGCGGTTGGCCACCTGGGCCACCCAGGCACTGAACCGGTCGTTCAGCTCGTCGAGGGTGGCAATGCCCTGGTGGGTGGCCTCTTGGAGGAACGCCTCTCGGATGTAGCGGTTCGCTCGCTCCTGCTTTCCGCGGCCCTGGGGCGCGTAGGGCTTGGAGTGCACGAGGCGGATGCCCAAGACCGCGCACGTCCGTGCCAGCCAGGCGTTCTTGAACGGTGCCCCGTTGTCTGCATACAGGATGTCAGGTATGCCCCGGTGCACGATGGCCCGGCGTAGAAGCGTCTGGCAGCTCCGGGCGTTCTCATGAGCGTAGAACACGCCGTCCACCAGCAGGCGGGAGTGGTCGTCCACGATCAAGAACAGCTTGGCCCGCACCGAGGACTCCACCCTTGGGTGCGGCACGAACGGGCCGACCAGGACGTCGGTCACCCACCGTTCGTTGGCCCGGGCCGCCTCGTAGCGGCCGAAGGCCTTGGGCTCGGCCACGAGGGCCTCTTTGTGCAGGCCGGCCCGGCGCAACTGGTCGCGCACGGTGCGCTCGGCGACCCAGATGCCATGGCGGGCGAACAGGATCCGGGCGATCTGGGCCGCAGAGCGCGTCGGAAGCTCCAAGCGCAGCGCGCAGGCCTCGCCGAAGAGCTCGGGATGGGCGCGCACCGCCCCGGTGTCGGCCCGGGGGGAGGGACAGAGGCCGCCGAGACCACCGGAGCGGTAGCTGCGGATCCAGCGGTCGATGGTCCCCCGGGAGTAGCGCCGCTCGTCGCCATCGGGATGGGCATGGGACCGCCCGGCGATCTCGCGCACGAGCGTCCCTCGTTCGGCCAGGGAAAGGCGGTCGTTCAGGGCTTCGGCGATCACTCCGAAGCGGTGCAGGGCGATCGCCTCCTGGTGGGAAGGGTCCATGTCGTTGTCCTCCTGTTCGTCGTGTCACGGGACAGGAGGCATGAAACGCCGTCTGCCGACGACGAGATAGGGGGAGTTCGTGTTGGCCGCCAAGAGGCTCCCGCCGCACACCGAAGCGCAGAAGCGCCACCGCCCGACCGCCAGCCACCCCGGCAGCCCCGTCGCCGCCCGCCAGGCTGCCTTCGTCGCCCCGATTGCCCCGCCGACGGTGCTCTTACCGGTCGAGGCGACCTCCCCGCCCAGCTCGACCGCCAGGGCGCAGAAGCCGACGGCCAGGCGCCGGGCGTTCGCCGCGAACGCCCGCACCCAGCCCCGGGCGGTCGTGTGGGGGACCAGAGCCGCCCTCGCCGCCGGGCGCACGCCGCCCGGACCGCTCTCGACCGCCTCGAGGACCGTCCCGATCGTCTCGACGACGTCGAGACGGTTGCGCACGGCGAACCCCGGCAACAAGGCATGGGTGGTGCCGCAGGCCCTGCAGCGCCCCCGGGGGACGAACACCCGCACGCATCGTCCGGCTTCCCGGACGAAGCGCCAGTAGCCCGACCAGGGCCCCAGCTCTTCCTCGCAGTCCGGGCACGCAACGACGGGGATCTCGACCTTGCGTCCGGCGGCCGCGTAGGCGTCGACGGACACGGCGCAGGGCCATACGATGGCCATCGGTGGCAACACCGCCTTGGACCCCTTCTCGCGTCAGGGACAACTGTGGGCGAGAAGGGGTCCCTCGCGTTCAGGGACGGCTCATCCTCGCCCCCCGCTGAACCTCCAGGCCAGCCTCATACACAGGATCGGTGAGCAAAGAGCGCTGCCGAACCGGGCGCCACCGTGATCAGGAAATCACGCCGCCAACACCAGGCCGAGCGCGACGTCCGGATGGTGAAG
>JAJZBS010000057.1 GCA_021851885.1 Actinomycetes bacterium
CAACTAGCGCGGGGGCGCCGCTATTCCCGTTCTGCCGTCACCGCGATGCCGGGAAAGATCGGTCCCAAAGTTGGGACCGACATCCGGGTCTGCGTCGCGCTCCTCCTCGAGGGGATCGTCCATGCGGTGGCACGTGCACCGTACCTTTCTCCGGCGGCTCCGTCATAGCGGATTTGGCGGGCGCCGTCTGAACGAATTCGGCCACGGGGACACTCGGCGGAATATGACGATGAGGGTTTCTGCGCACTAGCATTGTGAACTTAGGCCGGAATAAGGATAAAGGTGATTAGCCAATGGCCCATCGTACCGTGACAACCATGATCGACGACTTTGATGGCTCCGATGCGGTGACTACCGCACGCTTCAGCGTTCGGAATACCATCTATGAGATCGATCTGTCTGACTCCAACGCGGCGGAGTTGGAAGCCCTTCTTGCTCCTTACATGGAACAAGGGCGGCGAGTGCGCGGTGCTGGCGGGGCACATCGGACGGGGCGGACGACTCGGACTGCGGCGTCGGCGAGAGGTCGAGCAGCTTCTCGCCCGACGACACGTGCGGGAAGGCGCACGACGGCCTTCTCCCGGCTGTCCGACGACGAGAAGATGGCGTTTCGGAACTGGGCGGACATGCCTCATGCCCGCCGCATCTCCGACGCGCGAATCGAGGCCTGGATTGCAGCAGGCAAGCCGGGCTCGCGACGCGGACCGGCAAGGGCGGCGAAGAAGGCTCCTGCCCGCAGGAGTGCCAAGAAGGCGGTGGCCCGAAAGAGCGCCCGGCCGCAGCGCGGGGCCCGAAAGCGCGTTGCGCGCAAAGCTGTTCGGTAGCGAGCGCGATCGCCTGCTCCCGCTCCGACCGGCGGCTCCCCTCGGCGATCGTGTTGCAGGGCCACGCTGAGCGATGCCGGGAGCAGGCGAGGTTTCGCGCGCCGTCACCCGCCGGGCAAGCGCGCACCGACGACGGAGGGACGTGACTTCCTAGACGAGCTCGGCGGCGGCACTTGGGGCCGCCTGCTCGCGAGCTGCGGTCGGCACGGCGGTGACGAAATCGCGGTTGCGTACCATCGCCAAGCCGACGACTGCCGCGACACCTGCGATAACGGCACCCAGAATGAACAGATCGTTCATTCCCAGGACGAACGCGTGGCGCGACGCGGCGATGATGCCGGGGTTCCGGTGGGACGCGGATGCCGCCGCTCGTATCCCCCCTGACGCCACCACGTCGGCCAAGCGAGACGACGCCGATCCGGCGGCTGGGGCGAGTCGTGCGGCGAGGCGGTCCTGGAAGAAGGCTCCGAGGCCGGCGATGCCGGTCGCGAGCCCGCCGATGCGGAAGGTGTTGGAAAGCCCCGATGCCATTCCGCTCCGTCGCGGATCGACCACTCCGAGGCCAATCTTGGCGATCGCTGGATTGGCAAGACCGATGCCGGTGCCGAAGACGATCATGCCGGGCACCAGTGCAGTCCAGTTCGAGTGGATCGAGAGGCCAGACATGAGCAGGACGCCGATTGCCGTGAGCCCGAGACCGCCGCTCAGTGCCACCGCCGGCGGCATGGCCTCGGTCATGCGGCGCGTCGCTATGGGCACGATGAAGGCGAGCATCGTCGAAGGCAGCAAATACTCACCTCCGACCAGCGGTGATGCTCCCAGGTAGTTCTGGAAGTAGAAGGTGAGGAAGGGAAGCAGAGCGAAGGTCCCGGCACCGATCAGGAACGTCGAGATGGACACCCCAGTGAAGGACCGCTTGCGGAACAGTGAGAGGTCGAACATGGGCCTCGGATGGCGGAGCTCGACCATGACGAATGCAACGAGCAGTGCAGCCGCCGACGTGAACATCGCAAGGACGACGGGGTTCGACCATCCGGCCAGCTCGCCACGGACAAGACCGAACACGAACAGGAACAGGGATCCGGAGAACGTGACGAGGCCACCCCAATCGAGGCTCAACGCTCCGGGGTCGCGCACGTTGACGGTCTTGACGGTCGTGAGGATGAACGTGACGATGCCGATGGGCACGTTCACGTAGAAGATCCAGCGCCAACCGACTCCACTCGTCAGGGCACCGCCGACAAGGGGGCCGATCGCGACGGCACCGCCGACGGTGGCACTCCATGCGGCGATCGCCGTTGCTCTTTCCCGCCCCGAGAACTCCTGGCCTATCAGCGCCAGCGAGGTGGCAAACATTGCTGCACCACCGATGCCCTGGAACGCACGCGACGCAAGAAGCATGCCGGGATTAGCTGCAGCTCCGCAGAGCGCTGAAGCGATGGTGAAGATCCCGACGCCGCCGAGAAATACTCGTTTCCTCCCGTAGTGATCGGCGAGGGACCCGCTCGTCAAGATGAGCGCAGCAAGAGACACGGCGTAGGCATCGATCACCCACTGAAGATCGGAGAAGCTGGCGTGCATCTCCCGCTGGATCGTCGGGAGCGCGACTTGGACGATTGTCACGTCGACGAGGAGCATGAACGTCGCTCCGCACACCGCGACCAGCGTCCACCAGCGGTGCCGGTCTCCTTGGAGGCTCATCCCCCCCTTCTACCTGCTTCACCGTCCTGCCGTGCCGCGGCGACGCGCCGCATGGCGGCACCGCATTGGTATCTGCTGCAAGCCGGACAAGGAGGGTCCGGCACGCAGGGGCTCCGGCGCCGCGACGGGCATGGCGAGATCAGGTTTGGTTGGAGGGGTGACCGATTCATGCGGGGACGAGGATCCTGGCTTCTCGGCTTGAGCACATGGGGTCCACCCGACAGTCATCCGATGGAGTGAGCCCTGGAGCCCCTCTCCGGATGCGGCGGCCCAGCCCACGTGGTCATACGCTTCGTTGATGCCCCTTCCCCACCCACACCCTGATCTCGCGAGCCTCGACCTGCTCGTCAGTGTCGGTGAGCTGGGGTCGATCAGTGCCGCGGCCGAGGCCCATCACATCACGCAGCCGGCGGCGAGCATGCGGCTGCGGGCGCTTGAAAGGACGCTCGGGGTACGCCTCCTCGACCGGCTCCGGACCGGTGCCCGCCTCACGCCGGCGGGCGATGCGACCGTCGAGTGGGCCACGGACGTCTTGCGCGATATGCGCACGTTGATGACCGGGGCTGCGGCGTTGCGGGCCGGCCAGCGGTCCCAGCTACGCGTGTCGGCCAGCTTGACGGTGGCGGAGTATCTCCTGCCCCGCTGGCTCGAGCAGCTCGCGACGAAATGGCCCCATGTCAAGGTGGCGCTGAAGATGGGGAACACAGCGCACGTCGCCAGCCTTGTTGCCGGCGGCTCCGTCGATGTCGGCTTCGTCGAGGGTCCGCACTACTCGCGACGCCTCCGTTCGCGGGAAGTGGCCCACGACGAGCTTGTCGTCGTGGTGGGGCCCGAACATCCGTGGCGCCGGCGGCACCGGCCCTTGATGCCCCACCAGCTCGCGAGCGCCCCCCTCGTGTTGCGGGAGCCCGGTTCGGGCACCCGGGACGTCCTGACGGAGGCGCTCGCCGAGCACGCTCTTGCTCCCAGCACCGCTATGGAGTTCAGCTCGACGACGGCGATCAAGACCGCCGTCATGGCCGGTGTCGGACCGACCGTCCTTTCTTCGTTGGCGATCGCGGGTGAGCTGCGCACGGGGCAACTTGCCGTCGTGCCATGCGACGGGCTGCGCCTGCGCCGGACGATCAGGGCAATCTGGGCACCGGGTCGTCCGCTATCGGCTCCCGCGACGCGACTGCTGGCGATCGCCGCGAGCCGACCACCACACTTTTATACAGGATGACCCTGGCTGGGGACGGGGTGCGCCGGAGCCTGTGGCCGCTTCCTACAGAGTGCCGGTGAGGGCCTGCAGACCGAGGCTTGCGAGCCCGACGGTTGCCCAGAGGATTGCGCCGAGCGCAATGGGGCGAAGGCCCGCGCGGCGGATATGCCCAACGTCGGTGGACAGCCCGATCGCCGCAAGGGCAGCCGTGATCATCCACGTCGCGCTTTCCGAAAGCCCGCCGTGCCACCCCGCCGGGACCAAGCCGATGGTATTTGCACACACGGCGGCAACGAAGACCAGGATGAACATCGGCACAACGCTCCCCAACGAGAACCGTTGGCGTTCCGAACCCGTTCCGGACCCGGACCTTTGCGAGCGCCGCATGAACGCAAGCCCTAGAGCGATCGGAAGGATCGCCAAGGTTCTCGTCAGCTTGACCACGACGCCGGTGGTCGTGGCCACGTGGCCGTAGATGGTGCTGGCTGCGACCACGGACGAGAGGTCGTTGATCGCAGTGCCTGCCCATGTGCCGAAGGTCTGTTGCGAAAATCCGAGGGCGTGACCGATCGACGGGTAAAGGAGGACGGCGACGACGTTGAAAGTGAAGATCGTCGCGATGGAGTAGCTGACGTCCGCCTCGTCGGCATTGATGACCGCATCCGTAGCCGCGATGGCCGATGCGCCGCAGATGGCGGTCCCGACCCCGACGAGGGTCGTCAAGTCCTTGGGCAGGCGTAGCAGCTTTCCTGCCAGCCACGCCATGCCCAGGGCGGCGGCCAGCGTGCCGATCAGAACGGGAAGGGAACGTGCCCCTGAAGCAAGGACCTGGCCGAGGGACAGCCCGAACCCGAGCACCACGACCGAGGCCTGGAGGACCTTCTTCGATGCGAAGGCAATCCCCGGCCGCATGGCCGGGGACGGTCGGCGGACGACGGAGATGACGATACCGGTGATGATGGCGATGACCGGAGCCCCCACGATGGGGGCGAGGCCGCCCAGGAACGTGGCCGCAGCGGTAACGAGGCCAACCGCCGCCAGGCCGGGCAGCAAAGCCTGAAGCCCCGAAAGGCCGCGCGAGGCACCCCGCTCGACCGGGTCTGCTGTATCAACTGCCGCGCTTGCGGTTGGCGTCGGCTCCTGGGTCGCCATCGGCCACCTCCTTGCCCAAAGTGTCTCCTGTGCCGCCGCACGATGGAAGGGGCGACTTGCTGAGCACCCCATAAGGAGCAGTTATGGCAGATGAGCCTGGGTGGGCGTCTGATCGCTATCACGGGGGAGGACCGGCCCGTGACGGCGGCTGGACGGTATCGGGCGGCCTATGACGAGGCGATCCAGCACGTGTGGCAAGGGTCTCGGAACCAGAGCGTCCGCTCAGATCCTCTGCCATGCGCCTTGGGCATGCCGAGTACTGCTCGTAGGGCGAGGAAAGAGGTAAGAAAAGCGCCGCCGTGACGCAATGACGAAGCGCACAACGGTCGGGTATGAGGGTGGAGATACCCAGGAACGACTCGGGAACGGGAGCACACCGGGGCGCGTGCCGCCGCACTGGTACTGTCATCTCCGATGCACCTCGAGGGGAAGGTTGCCGTGGTGACCGGTGGTGCAAGTGGCATCGGGGCTGCGCTATGTCGGGCCCTTGCTGCAGCGGGAGCAGACACGGTCATCGTGGCCGACCGCGACGAGAAGGGGGCTGAAAGCGTTGCAGCCGCCATTGCCGCCACAGGCTGTCGAGCCGAACCTGTCCACCTCGACGTATCAATTGCTGATCAGGTCGAGACGATGGTGCGCCGCGTCGAAGCCGAGCATGAGCGCATCGATATCTACTTTTCCAATGCCGGCATCATGGTCGCAGGCGGGGTCGAAGTGCCCGACGAAGAATGGGATCGGATCTGGGCAGTCAACCTGATGAGCCACGTCTATGCCGCCCGTTATGTTCTTCCGCGCATGGTTGCCCGGAGTGACGGTTACCTGGTCTTCACGGCTTCCGCGGCCGGGCTCCTCACCCAGCTCGGTGCCGCCCCGTACAGCGTGACGAAGCACGCGGTTGTGGCTCTCGCCGAATGGCTCCAGATCACCTACGCACGATCCGGCATCCGGGTTTCATGCGTGTGCCCCGAAGCGGTCCGCACGAACCTCGTGCCGGAGCTGGCAGCCCGGACACCTCCTGCGGCCGGCAGTGCCGTCTCGCAGGCCGCCCGCGACGGGATCCTCGAGCCCGAGCACGTCGCCGTGTCGGTCATGGAAGCGCTGGCCGACGAGCGGTTCCTCGTCCTTCCTCATCCCGAGGTGGCCACCTACGAACAGCGGCGGACCGCCGACCGCGATCGGTGGTTGGCGGGCATGGCCCGCCTGCTTCCTCCCCCGGCGGCCACGGGCTGACGGCGTTCGTGCACGAGAGGTGCCCCGTCAGGACATGCCCGACGACCGTGTTCTTCGTCGACGGATTCTTGTGACCGGTTCGCCGCCATCTCCGTGCACCGACGTGTCGCCGATGCCTTGGAACGGGGATGGCCGGCTGGTGAGCCCGTGATGCGCAGCCGGAGTCCCACGCGACGCTCCTCGCGGGGGCCACGATGAGGGACTGAGACCGTTCATCGGCGCGAAGCGGCGGGTTTCGTGCGCCGGACCCCGTCCTGGCGAGACGGGTCACGCGTCGGTCGTGGCGGAGAGACGGGGGCCTGAGGGATCGGCCCCGGTCTCCCTCGAAGGCGCGAAGCGAGAGCCGACGTCCGGCCGCCCGGATTGCAGCAGGCCCCGGGCAGATGAAAGAAGTCTCACACTTGGCTCATGCCCGGCTCACGGTCAGCCCCCACGCTGATGGACGTGACCGACGAGGACCAAGCCAGCCGGCGCCCGGCGGTGTTCCACTTCTCCCATCACTCGACGGGCCTCGGGCATCTTGTCCGCTCGCTGGCGATCGCGGGGTCTTTGGCAGAGGGGTGCGACGTGCTGTTCGTCGCCGGCGGCCGGGTTCCTCGCGAGATGACACTCCCTCCCAAGGTGCGCCTCGTCGCGCTCCCCGCGATCGGCACGGGCCCCAACGGCTCCCTTGTCAGCTTCGACCCGCGCTACAGCCTTGACGAAGCGCGCAAGCGCCGCCGGCAGCAACTCCTCGCCAGCTTCGACGAATTCGATCCCGACATCGTCCTCGTCGAACTGTTCCCGTTCGGGCGCCGGAAGTTCGCGTCCGAGTTTCTCCACTTGTTGGAGCACAGCCGGCAGGGTCGGCGGCGCACGGTGATCAGTAGCGTCCGCGACCTGCTTGTGGATGCACATCCCGACAAGCAGCTTCACGACGACGAAGCCGCTGCGCGTCTCGACGCTTACTTCGATGCCGTCGTCGTTCATGGCGATGAACGCTTTGCCCGGATCGAAGAGACCTTTCGCCCCTCGATCGCCCCGCGGGTGCCCTTCTACTCCACGGGGTTTGTCGCTCCGGCCACTCCCGTCCGGCCGACCGTGCAACACGACAACCAGGTCCTCGTCTCGGCCGGGGGAGGCCTAACCGGGGCGCGCCTTCTCGCAACCGCTGTCGAGGCACACCGAACCGTCCTCGGCCCCCTCGGCGCCTCGACCCGTGTGGTCACGGGTCCCTTCTTGCCCCCGGAGTCACGTCGAGCGATCGAGGCTCGTGCCCGCGGTGTCCGGGGTTTGCGCCTCGAGCGCTTTGTCCCTGACCTTGCCTCGGCCATCGCCGAATCCGCCGTGTCGGTGAGCCAATGTGGTTACAACACCTCGATCGACCTGCTACGAGCCGGCGTCCCCTCCGTCGTGGTGCCCTACGACGAGGGCCGCGAGACCGAACAGTGGGAGCGCGCGAAGAGGCTGGAGTCACTCGGCGTCGTCTCGCTCCTGCCCTCTGCCCGCCTGTCGGCGGACTCCCTTGCCCGTTCCGTTCTGGACGCGGCCACGTCGACGACCCCCCCGGCGAAGCTCGATCTTGACGGCACGGCGAAGGCCGCTTCGGTGATCGTGTCCCTTGCCACCGCCCCTGCCGCCACGTCATGACCATGCCGGAACCCGAAGAAGCGAGCACGAGGCCACCGACCGGTGGCTGGAAGACCAAGGAGGCTCCTGAAGTGAGCAAAGCAGTCGTCACAGGAGCCGCCGGTTTCATCGGCAGCCACCTATCCAATCGTCTGCTCGACGACGGATGGGAGGTCGTCGGCATCGACGCTTTGCTCGACACCTATGACCCCGCCGAGAAGCTTGCACGAGCGGAAAGTCTCGAACGCCGTGAGGGGTTCACACGCGTGACCGGGCACTTGGCCGAGCTCAACTTGCAGCACTGGCTGGCCGGCGCCTCAGTCGTCTTTCATCTCGCGGGTAGAGCAGGAGTGCGCGCGAGTTTCGAGCTCGAGTCGAGCTATCGATACGACAACGTCGTCGCGACGGGCAAACTTGTTGCCGCCGCGCGCCGGGTGCGATCTGTACAGCGCCTCGTCTACGCCTCGTCATCGTCGGTCTACGGCAATGCACAGCTCCCCTTCACCGAGGCCGGAATGACAGCGCCCGTCTCTCCGTATGGGGTGTCGAAGCTCGACGCGGAAACGGTATGCCTCGCCGCATCCGGTGATCAGTTCGATGCGGTCGCTCTGCGCTATTTCACGGTCTACGGCCCTGGCCAGCGCCCGGACATGGGCCTGCGAATCTTCGCAGAAGCCGCCTTGGCCGGTGGGCCGATCACGATCTTCGGGGACGGGGAGCAGAGCCGCGACTTCACCTACGTCGACGATGTCGTGGAAGCGACCGTCCGTGCCGCGACGGCCCCCGCCGCCGGCCTCGCCGTCAACGTCGGGGGTGGCTCGCGCGTGTCCCTGATCGAGGCGCTCGATCTACTGGAGCACCTGGTGGGGCGGCGCATCGATATCCGCCACGCCGGATTTGCACGAGGCGACGTCCTCCACACCGCGGCCGACCTGTCGCGCGCGCGCGACCTGCTCGGATTCAGCGCGACGACCGACTTCCGAGACGGGCTCGCTGCCGAGGTCGACTGGGTGCGCTCGTTCGTGCCCGGCGCGCGGAGATCGGCATGACCGCCAGGCGCGAAGGATCCTCGGCCCGCGTCCGCCGGATCCTGCTGTACTCCCACGACACTTACGGCCTCGGGCACCTGCGCAGGAACCTGCGCATCGCAGGCCGCCTCTTGGAGGAGTCTCCGGAGCTGCAGGTTGCGCTGGTCTCCGGCTCGCCCGTCGCCGACCATTTCCCGACCCCCGCCGGCCTGTCGCTCGTCAAGTTGCCCTCGGTCCGCAAGGTGGGCTCCGAGCAGTACCGGCCGCTGGATCCCCGGCTGACCATCAGCTTGGTGCGGCGCACCCGGACGGCGATCATGGTGGACGCCGTGCGGCGGTTCCAGCCCGACGTCCTGCTCGTCGACCACTCGCCGGCGGGCATGAACGGCGAGCTCCTCGACGTCTTTGCGACCCTCAAGGACCACTCCCCGCAGACGAAGGTGATCCTCGGGCTGCGGGACATCTTGGACGACCCCGCGACCGTCGTCCGGACGTGGACCGAGCAAGGCGTCTACACACTGTTCGACGACGTCTACGACCACATCGTCGTCTACGGCTCCCAGGAGGTGTTCGACGTCGGCCGCCATTACGGCCTGGCCACCGCCGCCTCCGGCAAGCTCCTGTACGCCGGCTACATCGCTCCCCAAAGGGTCCCCGAGAAGCCGCAAGCGAGTGACGCCGGCCAGGGACCTCCCTACGTGCTGGCCACCGCTGGGGGAGGAGGCGACGGGCTCGCGGTTTTGGTTGCAGCGGCACAAGCGGGAGCGTCGCTCGGGATGGCCACGAAGGTCATCGCCGGCCCGCTCATCGACGACGCTTCGTTCGACTCGCTGGCGGGGAGCCTCGACGGGTTGGGCACGGTCGATCTGGTCAAGTTCCACCCGCGCGTACAAGAGGCGATGGCCGGTGCAGCTGCGATCGTCACCATGGGGGGCTACAACAGCCTTTGCGAGGCGATATCGGTCAAGACGCCGACCGTCGTGGTCCCGCGCACCCAGCCCCGCCTTGAGCAGGACATCCGTTCCCGCATCTTCGCCGAGCGCGGTCTCGTCACCGTCGTGCCGGCCGGCCCGGATCTCGCCACTCGCTTGGCCCGTGCGGTCGCCTCAGTGGCCAGAGTCCCCTGGCCTGTTCGGCCAATCGACCTCAACGGGCTCGATCGTCTCGCCTCATTCCTTCTCGCAGGGCGCACCGATCTGCGCCACGGGGTTGTGGTGGAGGGCGATCTGGGCCAGGGCGAGCGGTGGGGCCAGGGTCGTCGTGCGGAAACGCGCACCCCCGGCGCGGCAACGGACCTGCTCCCGGCATGACGTCGCCCCGCCGGCCTGGGCCGACGCTCGGGTATCTCACAAAACGCTTCCCGCGGCTGTCGGAGACCTTCATCTTGGATGAGATCCTCGGGCTCGAAAGCGCCGGGGTGCCGTTGCGTCTATTTGCAATCGCCAACCCGATGGAGGACGTCACGCAGCCAGACGTGGTCAAGGTTGCAAGCCCCGTCACGTACCTGCGCGTCCAAGGAGGACCCGGCGCGGCCATCGGGAAGGTACGCACGCTGTCTGCGCATATCCGCCTGGCCGTGGCCCACCCTGTCCGTTACCGCACCACACTGCGGTCCGCCTGGGCTGATCGCGCGACGAGCGGGAACCTCCGTCCGTTCGTCGACGCCGGGCGCCTGGCCGTCGAGCTTCGCCGGACCGGAGCGATCCACCTCCACGCCGCTTTCGCGCACAGGCCGGCCTCCATCGCCCGCTACGTGCATCAACTCACCGGTCTGCCCTTCAGCTTCGCCGCGCACGCCAAGGACCTCTACCTGTCCGACGTCGACGATCTTGCGGTCAAAGCCCACGATGCCTCCTTTGTCCTCACCTGCTCGGGCGCTGCGGAAGCCGAGCTCAAGGCTCGACTCGGGACGACGGCGAAGGTCGTTCTCGCCTATCACGGGGTCGATACGGATCGTTTCCGCCCGGCACCGCACACCGGCGCAGACGCGGCGCCCCTGCGGGTGCTCGCCGTCGGGCGCCTCGTCGCGAAGAAGGGATACCCCGTCTTGCTGAACGCGCTGCGTCAGCTGGCCGACGGGGGCCGCACGGTCACCTGCCGCATCGCCGGTGGTGGGCCGGACCGAGCCGCGCTCACCGCCCTGGCCGGGGAGCTGGGCCTGGACCAGGTCGTGACCTTCGTCGGGGCCTGCACACATCAGGAGGTGGCCGCCGAGTTCGCCCGAGCCGACGTGTTCGTCCAGGCCAGCGTGGTCCTGTCCGACGGCGATCGCGATGGCATCCCGAATGCACTGCTCGAGGCGATGGCGAGCGGGCTTCCGGTCGTGGCCAGTGCCGTGTCCGGCATTCCCGAGGCCGTCGACGACGGCGTCAGTGGCCTGCTGGTCGCACCCGGTGACGCCGCCGGCTTGGCGGGCGCGTTGGCGCGCCTCCGAGACGACGCCGGTCTCGCCCGGTCCCTCGCCTCCGGCGCCCGTGCGGCTGTCGTCACGCGCTTTGATCGTCGGGTCCTCGGACAGAGGTTGGCACCCTTGTTCTGGCCACAGCGCCCTCATCCGTTGTCACCACCGGTGGTGCCGGCATCGACTGTGGGACAGCCATGAGCAGCGGCACCCGGTTGAAGCACAACGGACCCACCGCCGGCGCTCCGACCCGGGCGATCTTCGGCTTCGCCTCCTACCTCCGCCCTGTGCGGGGATTTCTCGTTGCCGGACTTCTCGCCAGCCTGCTGCGAGCCGTCCTCCAGTGGGTGGCGCCGTGGCCCCTGAAGATGATCTTTGACTCGGTCCTCGCCCGGCACCCCCTGCCGAGCCTGTTCCGGTGGCTCCCTGCATCCACCCAGGGAAGGCTCTGGGCCCTGACCCTGATCACATTCGGCATCGCCGTGGCGCTGGGAGCCACCGGGTACATGTCGAACAGGTGGGTCGCGCAAGCAGGGCAGCGCGTCGTCTCGGCGATCCGCGTCGACCTGTTCGGGCATCTGCAGCGCCAGTCGCTGGCCTTCCACCAGCGGCGCCAGACGGGCGATCTCATGAGCCGCCTCGACGGCGACACCCAAGACATCCAGAACCTGACCGTCGACGTCTTGCCCAACATGCTCAACAACTTCGTCACTGTCGCGGGGTTCGTCGTCATCATGCTCGTCGTCAACGTCTACCTCGGTGCCATCAGCCTGGTCATGGCCCCGTTCATGTTCTGGCTCGTCCGCCACTACATGGGGCAGATCAAACAGGCCCAACGTGCCGCGCTGCGCGCCCAGGGGGAGTCGGCAGGCGTCGCCCAGGAAGTGCTCTCGTCTCTCCTGGTCGTCCAGGCGTATGGCGCAGAGCAGCGCGAGACGGATCGGTTCGCGCGCGCCAACGACAAGCAGCTCGACGCCAGCCTCAAGGCGGTCGTGCTGCAATCGGCGTTCACCCCGCTCGTCGCGATCACAATGGCGGCGACGACGGCCGTCGTCGTCTTCCTCGGAGCCGAGTCCGTTCTCTCGGGTCACCTGACCCCTGGCGACGTCCTCGTCTTCTCGGCCTACCTGCGGGGGATGTACACGCCGGTCCGGCAGCTGGCCAAGCTGGGTGGGGTCGCGGGGCGCGGCCAGGCCGCCGCGGAGAGGGTCGCAGAACTTCTCCAAAGCGACGAGGCCGTTCCGCAGGTGAGGAACCCCCGGCGCCTGCGACGCGCGAGCGGCGCGCTCGCCTTGGACGGGGTCAGCTTCTCCTACGGCGGCCCCGCGACGGTCCTTCAAAGGGTGGATCTTGAAATTCCGGCCGGATCGCGACAGGCGCTGGTTGGGCACTCCGGGTCCGGCAAGACGACCATCCTGCGCATGATCCCAAGGCTCATCGACCCGACCGAGGGGACCGTCCTCCTCGACGGGATCGACATCCGGCGACTCGACCTTGCGGATCTGCGGCGTCAGATCGCGCTAGTCCCCCAAGAGCCCTTTGTGTTCCGCGGCACCGTCTGGGAGAACATGGCCTACGGCGAGTCCCACCCGTCGCGGGCCGCGGCGATCAGCGCCGCTCGCGCGGCCGGGGTCCACGACGTCGTCGCCCGGTTGCCAGGCGGCTACGACGCACCTGTGGCCGAACGCGGCTCATCGCTGTCCGGTGGGCAGCGTCAGTGCATCGCATTGACCCGGGCGGTCTTGCGCGACGCGCCCATCTTGATACTCGACGAACCCACAACCGGCCTCGATGCCGAGGTCGAGTCCGTTCTCATGGCCGCCCTCGACCGGATCATGACAGGGAGGACAACGATCATGGTCAGTCATCAGCTGAGCGCTGTTCGCGACGCGGACCAGATCGCCGTCCTCGAAGAAGGCCGTATATCCGAATGCGGCACCCACGAGCAGCTCACCGGCGGCGGCCACACCTATGCCCGCTTGAACGCTTTGAGCTCCAGAAGCATGCCGCCGGCCACGGCGACGATCCCCGCCTGACGTCAGACACGAGGAGAAGACCATGCCCGACCCCCGCCCGCATCCCGACCGCACGAGCGAGATATGCGTCGTCGGCGCCGGATACGTCGGCCTGACGGCGGCAGCGTGCTTCGCCGCGTTGGGCCATCACGTCCGCTGTGTCGAAAACGACGCGCAACGGCTCTCGTCGCTGCACGAGGGAGTGATCCCGATCTTCGAGCCCGGCCTCGACGCGCTGGTCGCCGAGGGGGTCGAGGCCGGTCGGCTCTTGTTCACGTCCGACATCGCCGAAGCCGTCTGTGGTGCGGACGCTGCGTTCCTGTGTGTCGGCACCCCCCCGCGCGACGACGGCCACCCAGATCTCCGCCAGCTTGCCAATGCGGCCAACCAGGTGGCCGCCGCGGCAACCGGCGACCTCGTCGTCGCCGTGAAGAGCACCGTGCCACCGGGAACGTGCGAAGCCATGCAGATCCTGAGTGACGAAGCGGCTCAGCCCGGCGTGCGGATCTCGGTTGCGTCCAACCCGGAGTTCCTCCGGGAAAGCCAAGCCGTCGACGACTTCTTTCACCCCGATCGGGTCGTCGTCGGCGCCGATGACGACCGTACGCGCGCGGCAATCGCTTCTCTCTACCCGTCCGAGTGGCCGATGCTCCGCTGCGACCGGCGAAGCGCGGAGCTCATCAAGTACGCGTCGAACACCTTCCTTGCCCTCAAGATCTCCTTTGCCAACGAGATCGCAGGCCTCTGCGAGCAGGTCGGGGCAGAAGCGTTATCCGTGCTGGCCGGCGTCGGGATGGACCAGCGCATCGGGTCCAGCTTCCTCGCCCACGGACCCGGCTTCGGTGGATCCTGCCTGACGAAAGACGTCAGTGGCCTTGTCGCCACGGCGGAGGCTCTTGCCTTCCCCACGCCTGTCGCACAAGCAGTGCTCGACGTCAACACCTGGGCGCGCAACAGGGTGGTGGACAAGCTCACGGCTTTGCTGGGCCCGCTTGCCGGCAAGAAGATTGCCGTCCTCGGTCTTGCATTCAAAGCCGGGACGGACGACGTGCGCGACTCGCCAGCCGTCACGATCGTCGAGCGTCTGGTCGCACAAGGCGCGACGGTCACGACCTTCGACCCCGTCGCCGACCCGGAGCCGCTTCGCCGCCTACGGCGCGCCGGCGTCTTCGACGCGGCAGAGCGCGCCGAGGCCGTCGTCATCGCCACGGCCTGGCCCGAGTTCGCGCTGATCGATCCCAAGCGACTGGTGTCGGTCATGGCGGGATCGGTCGTGCTCGACACCGTCGGGGTGCTCGATCCGGCAGCCGCGGCGGGCGCGGGACTGGAGGTTGTCGCGCCAGGGCGCAGCACGCCCGAGACGTATCACGCAGTCATGGTGCCGCCCCTGGAGTGGGCCCTTGACGCCGCTTTGAGGTGACCGGTCCCGAATCCGTCCTGCCGACCGTTTCTGTCGGATGAGCGCGCGAGACGCGTGTCGGCCGCCAGACGCGCTGCCTGACAGGGACGCGCAGCTACCGTGGTTAGGGTGACCAGCCCATCCCGCCGGTTGGCGGGGCGATGGGGGCGCTTCGGGATCACCACCCGATTGATGGCCGGCTACTCCGTGATCATCTCGGCAGTCATCGCCGCGGTCGTGTATCAATCCGACCTGGCGATTGGCCAGCGACTGCAGACCGCGCTCAGCACCGACCTGAGCGACGAGACCCACGAGTTCTCTGCCACGGCCGCGTCGCGTCCCCAGAGCCAGAGCCTCCAAGCCTTCACGGCAGACTGGCTGAGCAAGCACGGCAACAGCCGGGTGAACCTGCTCGTCTCCCTCCACTCGCCGGACGGGGGTTCCGGTCCCGCACTCACCGAGCCGGGAGCGGCCTGGATGGCGTCCGTGCCGCGGATTGCCGGGTGGATACACCGGTCGCCGGCTGTGCCGGTCACTCTCACGGTGCGCACGGCCCGAGGCACGTACAAGATCCGCGGAGGTCCGCTCGTCGTCGCCGGCCATCAGGTCGGCATGTACGTCGCGGCGGCGAGTCTCGACGTCATCAACACCGACCGCAACGACCAGCTCGCCCTGGCTGCCCTGGAGGGGCTGCTTGCGCTCCTCGCAGCGATCGGCGGCGGCTACCTGCTTCTGCGCAGAGCCCTGCGCACTGTCACCAAAGTCACGCAAGCCGCCGACGAGGCGCGCCGAGGGGACCTCGCCCAGCGCCTCTCCTACGAAGGGCCAAATGACGAGGTCGGCCGCCTGGCCCGCACGGTCGACGCGATGCTGACGCAACTGGATGTCTCTTTCGCGGCCCAACGCCGGCTGCTCGCCGACGTCTCCCACCAGCTGCGCACACCCCTGACTGTGGCGCGCGGCCATCTCGAGGTCCTGGCCCGCAACGATGACCTGGACGGCGAGCAAGCAGAGACCGTCGCGCTCGTCGTCGACGAGCTGACGCAGATGTCGCTCATGGTCGAGCGGCTCTTGCTCCTCGGACAGGCGATGGAACCCGACTTCCTTCTCGAAGAAGAGGTGGAGCTGGCGACTCTCCTCAACGATGTCTCCGAAGCCGCCCGGGTCATGGCGCCGCGCAACTGGGTTCTCGGTGCCTTGCCTGAAATCACGATCTATGTCGATCGCGCCAAGCTGCGTGGTGCGCTGCTCAATCTGATTGACAATGCCGTGAAGGCGACGGACGAACACGGGACGATCGAGATCTCGGTAGCGCTCGATGACGAGATCGTCATCGCGGTTGCCGACGACGGCAGAGGCATATCGCCGGACGATCAACGCCGGGTTTTCGACCGCTTCCGCCGGTACGCGGACAACAGCTACGGCGGATCGGGCTTGGGCCTCGCCATCGTCAAAGCGGTGGCGGAGGCGCACGGAGGCCGGGTCGAGCTCGTCAGCGCGATCGGGAAGGGATGCCGCGTGGCAGTCGTCCTGCCGCACGCCCGCATCCTCGCGGCTCCCCCCCCACGGGCAGAGACCGGGGAAGTCCGGTGACGCACATACTCGTCGTCGAAGATGACCATCGCATCGCCTCGTTCATCGCCAAAGGACTGGGTGCGGAGGGATATGGGGTCTCGGTGGCTCCCAACACCGAAAAGGCGATGGGGATCTTCGCCGCGGGTGAAAGCGACCTCTCCCTCGTCCTGCTCGACCTCGGGCTGCCCGGTGCCGATGGGCTCGACCTCCTCGGTCGGATCCGGAGGCGGAACACCACTGTGCCGGTGCTGATCGTCACCGCACGCCAGGGCACGGCCGACACGATTGCCGGTCTCGACGCCGGGGCGAATGACTACATCACCAAGCCTTTCGCATTCGATGAGCTGCTTGCACGGATTCGCGCGGCATTGAGAAATGCCGGCCAAGAGACATCCAGCGTGCTGACCGTCGACGATCTCAGCTTCGATCTCATCACCAAGCAAGCGAACCGGGCGGGCCGCTCGCTCGACCTATCGCCGCGGGAGTGGTCCCTGCTGGAGATGTTCATGCGCAATCCCAATCAGATCCTCTCGCGTGTCCAGATCCTCAACCGGGTCTGGAACTACGGGTTCGACCCTGAAAGCAACATCGTCGACGTCTACGTCGGGTACCTGAGGCGCAAACTGAACCTCCCCGGCCTCCCTCGCCTGATCCAGACCGTCCGGGGTGTCGGCTATCGGTTGGTTCCCCGCTGAGGGGCCGCCGGTCAGAGCCACACCGACCGTCGCGCCTCTTCGCGGCGCCCGCCCGCCGGCACGTGCTGCGATCGATTCTGGCGATGGCAGTTGACTTGCTGGAAATGTCGTCATAGCCTGCGGGGCGTCCCGGGGGGCAGCATGAGGCGAACCCAGTTGTTGGCTGTGGCCGGCTTGTCGGTGGCCGGGATCGGGATAGCGGTCCTTCTCGCTTGCGCCGCCAACCCGGCCAGCGCGTTACCCACAGGGAGCTGCACGGCCTCGGGCACCGATGTCGTCCTGACGGTGTCCGGCGCGGGGCCCACCGACTCAGGTCTCGTGACCGTGAGCGCCGGGGACTACGTGTTCGCGATCGACGGTACCCAGCAGTGCCAGGGCAAGATCTTTGCCGCC